>NZ_JAVREM010000006.1:0-190957 GCF_031845425.1 Streptomyces millisiae | reverse complement strand
GTGCGGGTGGGAGGGGTTTACCCCACCCGCACCCCGCGCACCCGCACCACGCACCACGCACCACGCACCACGCACCACGCACCACGCACCCGCACGAAAACGCCCACCCACCCCAGGAAGGGGCGGGTGGGCGGGAAAAGAACCGCACCGAGCGGCCGAGGTGGGGGCGGCCACGCCCCCACCACCGTGTGCCGGACGCGCGCCAGGGCGTCTAGGCGTCTAGTCGCCGTTCGGCGTCGGCGTCGTCTTCTGGATCTGCAGCAGGAACTCCGCGTTGGACTTGGTCTGCTTCATCTTGTCCAGCAGCAGCTCGATCGCCTGCTGCTGGTCGAGCGCGTGCAGCACCCTCCGCAGCTTCCAGACGATGCCCAGCTCCTCGCTGCCCATCAGGATCTCCTCCTTCCGCGTGCCGGACGCGTCCACGTCCACCGCGGGGAAGATCCGCTTGTCGGCGAGCTTGCGGTCGAGCTTGAGCTCCATGTTGCCGGTGCCCTTGAACTCCTCGAAGATCACCTCGTCCATCCGCGAGCCGGTCTCGACCAGCGCGGTGGCCAGGATGGTCAGGGAGCCGCCGTCCTCGATGTTGCGCGCCGCGCCGAAGAACTTCTTCGGCGGGTAGAGCGCGGCCGAGTCGACACCACCGGACAGGATGCGGCCGGAGGCCGGCGCCGCCAGGTTGTAGGCGCGGCCGAGGCGGGTGATGGAGTCGAGCAGCACGACCACGTCGTGGCCGAGCTCGACGAGCCGCTTGGCGCGCTCGATGGCCAGCTCGGCGACCGTCGTGTGGTCCTCGGAGGGCCGGTCGAAGGTCGAGGAGATGACCTCGCCCTTCACCGAGCGCTGCATGTCGGTGACCTCTTCGGGACGCTCGTCGACGAGGACGACCATCAGGTGGCACTCGGGGTTGTTGTGGGTGATGGCGTTGGCCACCGCCTGCATGATCATGGTCTTGCCGGTCTTCGGCGGGGCCACGATCAGACCGCGCTGGCCCTTGCCGATGGGCGAGACGAGGTCGATGATCCGAGTGGTCAGCGCGCCCGGGTCGCTCTCCAGGCGCAGCCGCTCCTGCGGGTAGAGGGGGGTCAGCTTGTTGAACTCCGGGCGGCCGCGGCCGGATTCGGCGGCCATGCCGTTGACGGAGTCGAGCCTGACCAGCGCGTTGAACTTCTCGCGCCGCTCGCCCTCGCGCGGCTGCCGCACCGCGCCGGTGACGTGGTCGCCCTTGCGCAGGCCGTTCTTGCGGACCTGGGCGAGCGAGACGTAGACGTCGTTGGGGCCCGGCAGGTAGCCGGAGGTGCGGACGAAGGCGTAGTTGTCGAGGATGTCGAGGATGCCCGCGACGGGGATCAGCACGTCGTCCTCGGCGACCTGCGGCTCCGCGACCTCGTCGCGGCCGCGGCGACCACGCCGGTCCCGGTAGCGGCCGCGGCGGCCGCGCCGACCGCCGTCGAAGTCGTCGTCCTGGTCCCGGTCACGGTCGCGGTCGCGGTCGCGGTCCCGGTTGTCCCGGTTCCGGTCGCGATCCCGATCGCGGTCCCGGTCCCGACCGCCCCGGCCCTGACCGTCCTTGCCCTTGCCCTGGCCGTCCTTGGTCGATCCCTGACCGCCCTGGCCCTGGTTCTGACCGCCCTGGCCACCCTGACCGCTCTGGCCGCCCTGGTGCTGACCGGCACCGCCCTTGTCGCGCCGTCCGCGCTCCCGCTTGGACTGCTGCCGCTCGCCCTGGCCGTCGCCCTTGCCGCCCTCGGCACGCACCTCGCCACGCCCCTCGGCGCGGCCGGCGTCACCGGCCGGCGCGGCCTCGGGGACGCGCTCGGACTCGACGGCGGGCGCCGTGCCGTTGACGGCGGCCTTGGCCTTGCCCTCGGCCGCCTGGCCGGGGATCTCGATCTGCTGCTGAGCGGTGGCCTCGTCGCCCGTGCGCGCCCGGGAGGTGGTCCGGCGCTTGGGCTTCTCGGTGGCGGCGGGCGCGGCCTCGGCCGGCTTGGTCTCCGCGCTCGCGGCCCCGGCGCCGCCGGACCCGGCGGCCTGCTTCTCCTTGATGACCTCGATCAGCTGGCTCTTGCGCATCCGCGCGGTGCCCCTGATCCCCAGCTTGGCGGCGACCTGCTGCAACTCGGCCAGAACCATGCCCTCGAGGCCGGTACCGGCACGCCGACGCCGAGGCGCGGCGGTGGCGGCAGGAGCGTCCGTGGCGGACGCGGTGGCAGCACCGGCGGACTTGTCGGCGGTGTCGGCACTCACGCCCATCAGATCGGTGGTGTCGCTCACGAAGGGTCCTTCCCTGGAGCGGACGTCGGCCTGTCTGGCTCGGCGACCGGTCGTGCTGTCCGGCTGCGGCCCCTGTGCGGCGGGCCGGCCGGTGCGGTAATCCCGCCTGTGATCGCGGCGGAAGATCAGTACATGAGTGGTGCGGGAGGACGTCGCAGCGAACCGCCGCACCGTTCCGGAGCGTGCTCAGCACCGCCAGGCAGGCTGCTCAGGCAGATGATCGAGGCTCCCGGAAGAAAGAGGTGGCCCCAGGATGTGGGACCCCGGAATTCCGCACGACGCCCACCAGGGCGTCTGATGCAGACATGAGATTAACACTACCGGATCCTGCCTTCATTCCCCCTCTCGGCGATCGGTTCGGGATCTCCGGCGATCCCGGCTGATCTGCGGCGATCTGGCCCGATCGCCCGGCCAGGAACGCGATCCGCCGCCCGCTCGGCGCCCGGTCGCGTCACTGGGCGGCCCCGGCCCCGGCCAGCGGCAACACGCAGGTCCCCGCCGTGTCGAGGTCGAGCCGGTTCGCCGTCCAACCGTCGCCGGCCAGACGGGAGATCTTGTCCGCGGCGCCCTCCTCGGCGAGGGCCAGCACGGTGGGCCCGGCGCCCGAGATGACGGCCGGCACGCCGTCGGCGCGCAGCCGGTTCACCAGGTCCATGCTCTCGGGCATCGCGGAGGCCCGGTACTCCTGGTGCAGCCGGTCCTCGGTGGCCGGCAGCAGCAGCTCGGGACGCCTGGTCAGGGCCTCCACCAGGAGCGCGGCGCGCCCGGCGTTGGTGGCGGCGTCGACGTGCGGCACGGTGCGCGGGAGCAGCCCGCGCGCGGTCTCGGTGGCCAGCGGTTCGGCCGGCACGAACACCACCGGCGTCACCTGGGGCGACGGGTCCATCCGGATGGCGCGGACCGAGCCGCCCTCGCCCCAGGCGAGCGTGAACCCGCCGAGCAGGCAGGCGGCGACGTTGTCCGGGTGGCCCTCGATCTCGGCGGCGAGCTCGAGCAGCGCGTCGTCGTCGAGCTTGGCCTCGCCGCCCGTGGTCACGGCGCGGGCCGCGACCAGGCCGGCGCAGATCGCGGCGGAGGACGAGCCGAGGCCGCGGCCGTGCGGGATGCGGTTGGCGCAGACGACCTCGAGACCGCGCGGCTGACCACCCAGCGCGTCGAAGGCGGTGCGCAGCGTGCGGATCAGCAGGTTGCGCTCGTCGCGCGGGAGGGTGTCGGCTCCCTCGCCGGCGATGTCGACGTGCAGCCCCGCGTCCGCCACCCGGACCACGACGTCGTCGTAGAGCCCGAGGGCCAGACCCAGCGCGTCGAAACCCGGGCCCAGGTTGGCGCTGGTGGCCGGGGTGCGCACCCGCACGGCGGCGGCGCGGAAGGCGGGATGGGCCATCGCTTGATGACTCTCCTTGGTGAGATGTGCGGCGTGTCCCCCTCCTCGCACCGCGCCGGTGGACGGAACTGACTGTCCGGGGCGCTGACGTCTGGCGCGAGTGGTGCCCCACTGCGGAGGACGAATACCAGCCTATCGAAGGAAGGTTCAGACGCGATACAGGGCGGCGTGGTGTCGCCGCTCACCCCGCCGCTCCTCCCACGGTCGGTCGCGCGTCAGGCCAGGCCGAGGCGGGCGGCCGCCGCGTCCGCGTCGACCGGCACGGTGACCGGCCGGGGCGCGCCCGCGACCGCCCAGTCCGGGTCCTTGAGGCCGTTGCCCGTGACCGTGCAGACGATGCGCTGGCCTGGGTCGACCAGGCCCTGCTCGGCCGCCTTCAGCAGGCCGGCGACGGACGCCGCGGACGCCGGCTCGACGAACACGCCCTCGCCGGCGGCCAACAGCCGGTAGGCGGCGAGGATCTGACGGTCAGTCACCTCGTCGATCAGGCCGCCCGACTCGTCCCGCGCGCGCTCCGCGAGCTCCCAGGACGCCGGGTTGCCGATGCGGATGGCGGTGGCGATCGTCGACGGGTCCTTCACCGGCTCGCCGCGCACGATGGGGGCCGCGCCCGAGGCCTGGTAGCCCCACATGCGGGGGGTGCGGGTGGCGGGGCCGTCCGCCGCGTACTCGCGGTAACCCTTCCAGTACGCACTGATGTTGCCCGCGTTGCCGACCGGCAGCACATGGATGTCGGGCGCGTCGCCGAGCATGTCGACGATCTCGAACGCGGCCGTCTTCTGGCCCTCGATGCGCACCGGGTTCACCGAATTGACCAGCGCCACCGGGTACTTCTCCGACAGGCCGCGGGCCAGCGTCAGGCAGTCGTCGAAGTTGCCGTCGACCTGGAGGATCCGGGAGCCGTGCACCAGTGCCTGGCCCATCTTGCCGAGCGCGATCTTGCCCTGCGGGACCAGCACCGCGCAGACCATGCCGGCGCGCACCGCGTAGGCGGCGGCGGAGGCGGAGGTGTTGCCCGTGGAGGCGCAGATGACGGCCTGCGCGCCCTCCTCCTTGGCCTTGGAGATGGCCATGGTCATGCCGCGGTCCTTGAAGGACCCGGTGGGGTTGGCGCCCTCGACCTTCAGATGCACCTCGCAGCCGACCCGCTCGGAGACCTGCTGGGCGTGCACCAGCGGGGTGCCGCCCTCGCGCAGCGACACCACGGGCGTCGCGTCGGTCACCGGCAGCCGGTCGCGGTACTCCTCGATCACGCCGCGCCACTGACGGCTGGTGCTGGTGGTGATGCTGCTCATGCGGTGGTCCTACTCCCCTTCGACGCGCATGATGCTCGCGACGCCATGCACGGTGTCCAGTCGGCGCAGCGCCTCGACGGTCCCGCTCAGCGCGGCGTCGGGCGCCCGGTGGGTGACGACGACGAGCTGCGCCTCGCCGTCCTTGCCGGTCTGGCGGACGGTGTCGATCGACACCCCGTGGTCCGCGAAGACCGTGGCGCACTGGGCCAGCACACCCGGCTTGTCAACGACGTCGAGGCTGATGTGGTAGCGGGTGACCACCTCGCCCATCGGGCTGACCGGCAGCCGCGCGTACGCCGACTCGCCGGGCCCGCGGCCGCCGGTGAGCTTGTTGCGGCAGGCCGCGACCAGGTCGCCGAGCACCGCCGAGGCCGTGGGCGCGCCGCCGGCGCCGGGGCCGTAGAACATCAGCTGCCCGGCCGCGTCGGCCTCGACGAAGACCGCGTTGTACGCCTCCCGCACGGAGGCCAGCGGGTGGGCGAGCGGGATCATCGCCGGGTGCACCCGCGCCGTCACCGAGCGTCCGTCCTCGGCGCGCTCGCAGATCGCGAGCAGCTTGACGGTGCAGCCCATCTTGCGGGCGCTGGCGATGTCGGCCGCGGTGACCTCGGTGATGCCCTCGCGGTGCACGTCGTCCAGGCGGACCCGGGTGTGGAAGGCGATACCGGCGAGGATCGCGGCCTTGGCGGCGGCGTCGAAGCCCTCGACGTCCGCCGTCGGGTCGGCCTCCGCGTAGCCGAGCGCGGTGGCCTCCTCCAGCGCCTCGCCGTAGCCGGCGCCGCTGGACTCCATGCGGTCCAGGATGAAGTTGGTGGTGCCGTTGACGATGCCGAGCACCCGGTTGACCTTGTCGCCGGCCAGCGACTCGCGCAACGGCCGCAGCAGCGGGATCGCGCCCGCCACCGCGGCCTCGAAGTAGAGGTCGGCGCCGTGTTTCTCGGCGGCCGCGTGCAGCGCGGCGCCGTCCTGGGCGAGCAGCGCCTTGTTGGCGGTGACGACGCTGGCGCCGGCCTCGAACGCGGCGTCGATCAGGCTCCTGGCCGGCTCGATGCCACCGATCAGCTCCACCACCACGTCGATGTCGCCGCGCCCGACGAGGCCCGCGGCGTCCGTGGTGACCAGGTGCGGGGCGACCCCGCCGCGCGCCTTCGACGGGCGGCGCACGGCCACCCCGGCCAGCTCGACGGGGGCGCCGATGCGGGCGGCGAGGTCGTCGGCGTGCGTCGTCATCAGGCGGGCCACCTGGGAGCCGACGACTCCACATCCGAGCAGCGCCACCTTCAACGGCCGAGTACGCACCATCCGACCTCGCCTTTCAGCTCACGTGTCGTTCCCAGTCTCACGCACCCGCGAAAGATCCCCGCACCGCGGTTCACTATGCGGACGCTTCTCCTCAGCCGACGTCGAGGCGCAGGAGATCCTCCTCGGTCTCCCGCCGCACGATCGTCCTGGCCCGGCCGTCGGCCACCGCGACCACGGGCGGTCGCGGGGTGTGGTTGTAGTTGCTGGCCATCGAGCGGCAGTAGGCGCCGGTGGCCGGCACCGCGAGCAGGTCGCCGGGGGCGGTGTCGGCCGGCAGGTAGGCGTCGCGGACCACGATGTCGCCGCTCTCGCAGTGCTTGCCGACCACCCGCGCCAGCATCGGCGGCGCCGTGGACGCGCGGGAGGCCAGCGCCACCGCGTACTCGGCGTCGTAGAGCGCCGTCCTGATGTTGTCCGACATGCCGCCGTCCACGCTCACGTAGGTGCGCAGCCCGGGCAGCGGCTTGATCGTCCCCACCTCGTAGAGCGTGAACGCCGTCGGGCCCACGATCGCCCGCCCCGGCTCCACCGAGATCCGTGGCATGGCGAGGCCCGCCACCTCGCACTCCCGGCCGACGATCTCGCGCAGCGCCTTGGCGATCTCCGCCGGGCCCTGCGGGTCGTCGTCCGAGGTGTAGGCGATGCCGAGGCCGCCGCCGAGGTCGATCTCCGGGAGCTCCACGCCGTGCTCGTCCCTGATCCTGGCCAGCAGCCCGACGACGCGTCGCGCCGACACCTCGAACCCCGACATGTCGAAGATCTGCGAGCCGATGTGCGAGTGCAGCCCGAGCAGTTCCAGGCTGTCCTCGGCCAGGGCCCGGCGCACCGCCTCGGCCGCCGTCCCGCCGGCCAGCGACAGGCCGAACTTCTGGTCCTCGTGCGCGGTGGCGATGAACTCGTGGGTGTGCGCCTCGACGCCGACCGTCACCCGGATCTGCACGCCCTGCACCACGCCGGCCGCCCGCGCGGCCGCCGCCACCCGCTCGATCTCCTCGAACGAGTCGACCACGATCCGCCCGACCCCGGCCCCGACCGCGCGCTCGATCTCGACCAGCGACTTGTTGTTGCCGTGGAACGCGATCCGCGCCGCCGGCATCCCGCCGGCCAGCGCCGTGCTCAGCTCCCCGCCCGAGCAGACGTCCAGGTTGAGCCCCTCCTCCGTCAGCCAGCGCACCACGGCGCGGGACAGAAAGGCCTTACCGGCGTAGAAGACGTCCGCGTCGGCGCCGAACGCCTCCCGCCAGGCCCGACACCTGGCCCGGAAGTCGGCCTCGTCCAGGAAGTACGCCGGCGTGCCGAACTCCTCGGCCAACGCCTTCACCCCCACGCCCGCGACCGTGACCTGGCCCTCCCGGTCACGTTCGACGGTCCGCGCCCAGACCTTCTCGTCGAGCGCGTTGAGATCGGCGGGCGGCGCCGAGTAGTGACCCTCGGGCAGTACGTCGCCGTGCCTGGGTCCTGCCGGGTGGGCGGAACGACTCATGGGACTCTCTTCTCACACTTCTCACACGTGTTCGGGTGCACTGACGCCCAACTGGGTCAGGCCGTCGACCAGCACCACCCCGGCGGCCTGGGCGAGGGCCAGCCGGGCCCGGTGGACGGCCGAGGGTTTCTCGTCCCCCCACGGCAGCGCCCGCCGCATCGCCTCGCTCCCCCCGAACGCGTCCGCGACGCGCACCAGCGACCGCGCCACCCGCGTGGGCTCCCCGCGCCACGGGTGCTCCCCCAGCGCCCCCACCAGCGCGTCCTCCCCCGGCACGCGCCCCGGCTCGGGCGCCAGACCTATCCGGGCCGCCTCCCTGACGAGCGCGCGCGCCCGGGACTGCGCGTACCGCACCCGGAACAGCGGATTCCGCTCCCGCTGCGTCAGCAACTCCCCGCCGCCCGCCGCGGCGGCCCACCGTTCGACATCCCGTCGCGGATCCTCGGCCACCGCCACCGCCACCGCGCGCGGCCGCCGCACGATCTCCTCGACCAGCGCCGCCTCGCCGCCCTCCGCGAGCCGCACCCCGAGGAACCCGCCCCCGGAGACCTCCACGGCCCGCACCCCGGGCACGTCCAGCAACGCCTCCCGCAGCCGCCCCACGACCTCCCCGGCCGGCCGCCCGGCCCGCTGGGCCACCTGGAGCGCCACCCCGGTCGTCCAGACCCCGCCCCGCCAGCGCAGCGCGACCCTGGCCTCCCCCACGCCGAACCCGCGCGCGGCGTCACGCAGCGCACCGGCAATCACATCGGGGGTCACGGAGCCAGCGTACGAGAACCGCTCCCCCGCTACGCGAGCCGTTTTGCCAGCTGGACAGCCTCCCGCCGCCGCTCCTCACACAGCCGGCGCACCAGGATCACCAACTCGGCCGGCTCGAACGGCTTGGCCACCACCGCGTCGACCCCCTCCGGCAGCCGCCGCCCACCACCGACGCTGGCGCTGACCACCACCAACGGGATGTCCCACGTCACCGGATCGAGCCGCAACCGGTCCACGGTCCCCAACCCGTCGAGCCGCGGCATCACGACGTCCAACGTGATCACGTCGGGCCGGAAGAGCCGCACGACCTCCAGACACTCGGCGCCGTCGGACGCGGTCATGACCTCGAACCCGTCGAGCTCGAGATTGACCCTGATCAACTGCCGGACGACCTTGCTGTCGTCGACGACGAGAACCCGCCCTGAAGCGCCTGGCACACAGCCAGAGTAAGCGCGTACCACCCTCCCCGTCCGGCCTTTCCCCAACTTCTACCCGGGAGTAGCCCCTCCCGCACCCACGTACGGAAACCGCGGTGCGGACCCCCCTCACCGAGCTGGTAATGTTCTTCCCGTCGCCCCCGTAGCTCAGGGGATAGAGCAACGGCCTCCGGAGCCGTGTGCGCAGGTTCGAATCCTGCCGGGGGCACCTCGCACGAGGTGCCAACAAGCCCCGCGACCAGCGTCTTTGGCTGGTGCGGGGCTTTGCTGTGTGCGCGGGTGGGTGCGTCCAAGCGCCCGACTGGCGTTATCCGGACCGCGACACCTCACGCGCCCATCCAGCGCTATACAATTCTCTATATAGTGCGGATCATGGGAGAACACTGGCAGATCGAGATCGAGCCGGAGGTGCAGCAGTGGCTCGAACTTCTCCCGGACGCGGAGTATGACAAGGCGGAGCGGGCAGCCGACATGCTGGCAGCGCGGCCAACGACTCTGGGAGAGCCCTACAGCCGTCACCTCGGAGGCGCGCTGCGGGAGCTTCGCTTCACCATGTCCGGCAACGCCGTACGCATCACCTACTGGCTCGCGCCCCGCCAGCGCATCGTACTGCTCACCGTCTTTCGCAAGACCAGGCAGCGCGAGACGGCGGAGGTGGAACGTGCCCGCCAGGCGCAGAAGCTGTGCGAGGCGGAGCACGGCCCAGCCGAGCACACCTACGACCGGATCACGGAGGAGGACAGCGCGTGAACCACTCCCAGTGGAAGACCCGCCGAACCAGGAAGCTCCTTGACGAGACGGTCGAGGAATCCCCGGCGTACGTGGAAGCGGGTCATGCCTTCGCGCTCGGACAGGCCGTCTACGACCGGCGCACGGAACTCGGCCTTTCCCAGGCCGAACTCGCCCGCCGCGCCGGCATGACGCAACCGCAGATCTCCACCATCGAGGGCGGTGACTCCCTGCCGACGCTCCCCCTTCTCAACCGGCTCGCCAAGGCTTTGGACGCCGCACTGACCATCGCCCTGGACGGCGATGCCTCGGCGTTCGTCTTCACTCCGCGGCAGCGCGGCAACCCGCCATCGGATGAACCGCATCAGCGCCCGTCCGTTGCCTGACCAGGAGCAGCTGCCTCCGGAGCCGTGTGCGCAGGTTCGAATCCTGCCGGGGGCACCTCGCACGAGGTGCCAACAAGCCCCGCGACCAGCCAGTTTGGTTGGTGCGGGGCTTTGCTGTGGGCAGGTGGTGCCGGGAGCGGGAGGCGGCTCAGTTGGCGTACACGACGGCACAGACCAGAACAGTCTCGTCCTCGACGAACCAGGACGCATAGCTGCTCTGGTCATTCTGCGTGCGAGCGCACTCACCCGGTGTGTGGTTCGCCGGGGCGGCGTAGACACCGGTGACGCTGTATATCTGGCTGTACGGCGCGGGCACGCTGCTGTTGTCGCAATCCACCCAGCTCATGAGGTTGGCGCCACCGTCCGGCACGCCGAGGAAGCACTGCCCGACCTCGAACCTTCGGCTGACGCACAGCGCCACCGTCTCGCCCTCGTCGCTCGTGTACGACAGGTGGCTCCGTCCCGCGTCCGACGGGCAACTGCCGGTCGTGTCCGAAACGTACGACACCCAGAGCGCCGCGCCATCGGCGCCACAGGCGACGTCCTCGGGCACCTCGGAGGACCAACTACTCTCCCCGGTCATCCAGTTGTGGAGGCAGTCGCCCGCGTCGACCTCCTGGTACGCCTCAAGCGTCGGATCCGGCGTCGGAGTCCACTGGTCGCCGCTGTTGTCGCCGTTCGACTCCGACGTCCCTGTCGAGCCGTCGCCCGAGCCGTCACCTGGCGTGCCTCCGGTGTCGGCGCCGCCCGTCGCGGAGAGGTCCGTGTCCTCCGGGCCGGGCGACGGGGAATTCTCGGCGTCGTCGCTGAGCGCCCGCCGCAGCTCCTCGTAGTTCTCGATTCCGAGAAAGGCCAGCAGGGCTACGACTGATGCCGCCACGCTAAGCCACAAGGAAATCCTGGAAACGCGTTCCACGTGCTGCTCCCCCACTCCCCCGGCAGCGGGGATTCTCGCCCCCCTCAAGCCTCCACGGCAGAGTGCCAGTCGCTTCTTCCGGGCCGCAAGAGCGATGCCACTCGGTCACGATGTCCTGCCGCCGACCGCCGAGCGGGGTGTTCGCGCCGCGGTCCGGTGGGTGCCGGTCATCGCGGGCGGGCCGGTGGAGGGCTCGCGGTGGGGCCGCCGCCGTGGCGGACGGCGCGGGGGGAGGCGCCCAGTTCGCGGCGGCAGGCCTTGTTGAACGCCTGGAGGTCGGGGATGCCGACCTGGGTGGCGATCGCGGAGATGGAGAGGGTGGATTCGCGCAGCAGGTGGCGGGCGCGGGCGATGCGGCGCTGGCGGACGTAGGCGACGACGGTGGTGCCGGTGTGGGCGCGGAAGAGGCGGGTGAGGTGGTTGTGGGAGACCCCGGCGGCGCGGGCGATGCCGGGGACGGTGAGGGGGTCGGCGAGGTGGGCCTCGATGTGGGCGATGGCGGCGTTGACGGCGGGGTGCCGACCGTCGCGGCGCCCCTGCGGGCCGGGCGGGGTGAGGTGGGCGACGCGCCACAGGGTGGCCCAGATCTCGGCCGCGGCCCGCACGGGGGTGCTGGGCCAGGCGGCGAGGGCCTGGTGCATCAGGGCCGAGAGCACGGGGAGTTCGGGACCGGCGTCCTGCATGACCGGCACCGTGTGGGGCCGGCCGGTGGTGGGCAGCGAGAGGTGCGCGTACAGGTGCTCTGAGCGGCCCCGGTAGCGGTAGCGGACGGTGGTGGCCGGGGGCACGAGGCTGACGCGGCCGGGGCGGATGGCGTGGTGGGTGCCGTCGACGGTCAGGTCGGCGGCGTACCGGTAGAGGTGCAGTTGCCACAGGTCGGGCAGGCGGAAGACGTCGGTGTGGCCGGACAGGCCGTGCACGGCGAATCCGACGCTGGTCACGACGGGCGGCTCGTCCAGGCACACCACGGTCTCGAGCACGGTGAGAAATTACCAGTAGTGGGTGAACCGGGCCCACGCGCCGGGGCCCGACAGGCGCCTAGCGTGCTACGCATGACGAGAACGACAATCACGGATCATCTGCTCACCTCGGTGCAGATGGCGCGTTTCGTGGCGCACGGGTCGTTGCGGCTGGACGCCGTGGTTCCGGCGGAGCTGAACGCCGAGGCGCTGGACGTGCTGCCGGCCGGCATCCCGCCGGTGCCGTACGGCACGCCGGTGGGCCAGGCGTACCCCGAGGGGTCCTTCGTCCGGCGGCTCATCGAACTGCCGTCCGTGGCGGGCGCCTTGCGCAGCCTCGTCGGTCCCGACCCGAACATCGACCACCACGCGGTGCACGTCCGGGAGCCGCGTGAGGGCCAGGCGCAGCCGCTGCACGCGGACGCGATCATCGACGTCCGGCCGGACGCGTTCGACGTGCAGCTCATGTACTACCCGGCCGAGGTGACGCTGGAGATGGGTGGCACGCTCAGCGTCCCCGGGAGTCATCTGCGGCGGACCAACGAGAGCGACACCGGCCGGTACCAGAACCTGCGCGGCCAGAGCCGACTGGTCTGCCCGGCCGGCACCGTGGTGTTTCTCCACCACGGCCTGTGGCACGGCGGCCGGCGCAACGACAGCGACACCCCGCGCTACATGTTCAAGATCCGCTTCAACCCGACCGTGCCGCAGCGGCTGCTGTGGGACACCTCGGACCTGACGGATCCGCGGGTGGCGGCGGAACTGGACGCCCACTTCCCCTGGTACGAGCAGGCGACCGGGCGCCTCGAGCGCTACAACCGGGTCCTGCTCTGGCGGGCCCTGACCGGCGACGCGGACTTCGACCTCGAACACTGGGTCACCCGCGTCTCCAACCGGCCGCTGGAGGCCGCCGGATGAGCACCGCGATCCCCACCCCCGCCCCCACCGTCCGCCAGCAGGTCCTGGTGCTGTACCTGGGGAGTTCCGCGCTGGACTCCGATGTCGTCGGCTGGGCGCGCTACGACGGCACCGGCCGCACGTCCCCGACCACGGGCGACAGCGAGGAGCCGCCGTACGCCACGGGCGTGGCCGCCCTGCGCGACGGCTGGCGCCTCTTCCAGGCCGCCCAGCTCATCCCGCCCTATCCGGGCCACGAGTACGACGTGTCCTTCCTCAAGCACGAGTTCTTCTTCGAGAAGCTCGTGGATCTCCGCGACGACCGGTAGCGATCGGCCGATCGGCACCGACGAACCGCCGGGAGCCGTCCCCGCCGGCCCCGCCCGGGGCCGCGGTCGCGCCTGCCCCTGGCGACTCGGCGGTGCCCGACAGCTCAGACAGGACCAGCGGCGCGTGGCCACGAGGGGCGCGCCGCGCGACATCGAGGAGACGCATGGACTTCCGGTTCGCGGACGACCGGCTTCCCTACTACGAGGACCGCTCCCCCGGCAGCGGCACGCTTCCCGCCCGCGCCTGGTACGCCCGCTCCGACGCCGCGCGGCTCTCGTTGAACGGCTCCTGGGCGTTCCGGCTCTCGGACACGGCCGAGGGCGCGGACACCCGGTTCGTGGCGGACGACGCGGACCCGGCCGGCTGGGACCGGGTGACCGTACCCGGGCACTGGGTGCTCCAGGGCCACGGGGCACCGGCGTACACCAACAGCGACTACCCCTTCCCGGTCGACCCGCCGCGGGTGCCGACCGAGAACCCCACCGGGGACCACCGCCACGTCTTCGACCTGCCCGACGACTGGCCGGGGGGCGGGGAGAGCGTGCTGCGCTTCGACGGCGTGGAGTCCTGCGCCCGGGTGTGGCTCAACGGCCGGGAGCTCGGGTGGTTCACCGGCTCGCGGCTGCCACACGAGTTCGCGGTGGGGGCCCTGCTGCGGCGGCGCGGCAACGTGTTGGCGGTCCGGGTCCACCAGTGGTCGGCCGCCAGCTACCTGGAGGACCAGGACATGTGGTGGCTGCCCGGCATCTTCCGCGATGTGACGTTGCTGCACCGCCCGGTCGGGTCGCCGGCCGACTTCTTCGTGCACGCGGCGTACGACCACACCACGGGCCGGGGCAGCCTGCGGGTCGACTGCGACGTCCCCGGCCGCGTCACCGTGCCGGAACTCGGCCTGGACCTCGGGACCGGTGAGGAGGCCGGCGTGGTCGTCGAACCCTGGAGCGCGGAGGTGCCCAGGCTGTACGACGGGGAGTTGGCGACCTCGGGTGAGCGGGTCCCGCTGCGGATCGGGTTCCGCACCGTCGGGGTGGTGGACGGGGTGTTCAGGGCCAACGGCCGGCGGATCCTCTTCCGTGGCGTCAACCGGCACGAGTTCCACCCCGAGACCGGGCGGACGCTGGACCTGGAGACGATGCGGCGCGACATCCTGCTGATGAAGCGGCACAACATCAACGCCGTCCGCACCAGCCACTACCCGCCCCACCCGGCGTTCCTCGACCTGTGCGACGAGCTGGGCCTGTGGGTCGTCGACGAGTGCGACCTGGAGACGCACGGCTTCTGCGAATTCCCCGGCTGGCGCGGCAACCCCGTCGCCGACAAGCGGTGGACCCCCGCCCTGCTCGACCGGGCCCGGCGCCTGGTCGAACGCGACAAGAACCATCCCTCCGTGGTGGTGTGGTCCCTCGGCAACGAGTGCTCCGCCGGACAGGGCCTGTCGGAGATGGCGGCCTGGATCCGTGAGCGCGACCACTCCCGGGCCGTCCACTACGAGAACGACCCCTCCTACCGCGACAGCGACTTCTACTCCCGGATGTATGTCCCGCACCACGAGGTGGAGGCCATCGGCCGCCGCGAGGAGCCGCCGCTGGACGACCCGGAGCTGGACGCCCGTCGGCGGTCGCTGCCGCTGCTGCTGGTGGAGTACGCGCACGCCATGGGCAACAGTCCGGGCGGACTCGCCGACTACCAGCACCTGTTCGAGACCTACGAGCGCTGCCAGGGCGGCTTCGTGTGGGAGTGGATCGACCACGGCCTGCCCAGGCGCACCCCGGACGGCCGCCCCTACTACGGCTACGGCGGCGACTTCGGCGAGGAGTTGCACGCCGGCAACTTCGTCTGCGACGGCCTGCTCTTCCCCGACCGCACCCCCTCCCCCGCCCTGGTCGAGTACAAGAAGGTCGTCGAACCGGTCCACATCACCGGCGACACCACCGCCGGAGAGATCACGGTCACCAACGGCCACGACTTCGCCGACACCTCCCATCTCGCCTTCACCTGGACCTACGAGGTCGAGGGCGAGGCGGTGGCCAGCGGCCCGCTGACCGTCCCGCCGCTCGCCCCCGGCGCCTCCGCCGACGTCAAACTGCCGGCCCCGCCCGGCGGCGACCTGGTGGGCGAGGCCGTGTGGACCATCGCCGCCGAGCTCGCCGCCGACACCCCGTGGGCCCCACGCGGCCACGAGGTGGCCTGGGCCCAGCTCACCGACGTGCCCCGACGCGTCCCCGAGCCGCCCGCCGCCCGCGCCGCCCCGCGCCGCGAGGCCGGCGCCCTGCGTCTCGGCCCGGCCGTGTTCGACGCCGCGACCGGCACGCTCACCGCACTCGGCGGCCTCACCCTCCGCCAGGGCCCGCGCCTCGACGTGTGGCGGGCCACGACCGACAACGACCGGGGTGCCCCCTGGCTCGCGGAGGAGCCCCTGGGCGCGACGTGGCGGAGGATCGGCCTCCACCGGATGCGGCACCGCGTCGACGCGGTCGACGCCGACGAGGAGAGCCTGACGGTCCGCACCCGGGTCGCCCCGGCCGCCACCGACCTCGGCCTGTACGCCGACTACCGCTGGACGGCCGGCGACGACGAACTCCTGCTGGAGGTCAGCGTCACGCCCGACGGCGAGTGGCCCTGCCCGCTGCCCCGCCTGGGCCTGCTGCTCGGCCTGCCGGCGGAGTACGACCGCGCCGCCTGGTACGGCGGTGGCCCGGGAGAGGCGTACCCCGACTCCTGCGCCGCCTCCCGTCTCGGCCGCTACGCCATGTCCGTCGACGACCTACAGACCCCCTACGTCCGCCCCCAGGAGAACGGCGCCCGCTCCGACGTCCGTTGGGCCGAACTCCGCGACGCCGGCGGCGAAGGGGTGCGCGTCACCGCGCTGACCGACTCCTTCTGGTTCACCGCCCGCCGCTGGACCAGCCATCAGCTGGACGCCGCCGAGCACACCACGGACCTCGTTCCCGGCGACACCGTCTGGGTCAACGTCGACGACGCCCAGCAGGGCCTCGGCTCCGAGCCCTGGGACGACGGCCCGCTCCCGCAGTACCAGCTCACGGTGGCGCCGACGGAGTTCCGCCTCGCGTTCACCGCGCTGAGCCGGCGCTGAGGCACCGCTCACGCCCACCCGAGCGTGGTCGGTGGCGCGTCGAAGCGCTTCGACGACCGATATCGCCATGCCCCCGTCCCGGTTCCCCTGCCGCGACAACCCCACCTGGCCACCGCCTTCCGCTGGCGGGATCGACCAACTCCCCCATAGAACTTCTGCCGCAGGGCTTGTGCGACCCGCCGAGGGCTCCTAACCTCAGCCAACGTTGAAGCGCTTCGACCATGCATCACACGTATGACGAATCGTGCGATGACGTAGAGCCACGATGGGGCGCTGACACCATGCCGCCACCTACCGCCGCCGGGCACGCCGAAGCGCCGCCCCGGGGGCGGTCGTTCCTCGTCAACCTCGCTGGGGCACGAGCCGCCCTGACCCCCACCCCCGTAGAAAGGGACGACGGTGAAGCAACGAAGGCACAGTCTCCTGGCCGCTCTCGTGGTGACCCTGCTCGGCCTGTCGGCCATCCCGGCCACCGCGCTGACCGCCGCCCCGGGCGGGGCCCCGGCGGCCGAGCGAGAGCGTTCACCCCGGGTCTCCACCGCGGAGGAGACGGTCGCGGCCATGCAGCCGGGCTGGAACGTGGGCAACACCCTGGACGCCGTCCCCGACGAGACGTCGTGGGGGAATCCGCGGATCACCCGGGAACTGCTCGCCGCCGTCCACGACCAGGGCTTCAACAGCATCCGGCTGCCCGTGACCTGGACCGACCACCAGGGCGGGGCGCCGGACTACCCGATCGACCCGGCCTGGCTTGACCGGGTCGAGGAGGTCGTGGACATGGCCCTGGACGAGGGCCTGTACGTGCTGCTGAACACCCACCACGACTCCTGGCAGTGGATCCTGGACATGCCGACCCAGCACGACGCGGTGCTGGCCCGGTACACCGCGACCTGGACCCAGATCGCCGAACGCTTCCGCGACGCGCCCCCCGAGCTGCTGCTGGAGAGCGTCAACGAGCCGCAGTTCCGGGGCAGCACGGGTGAGGCCCAGGAGTTCGAGCTGCTGGACGAGCTCAACACCACCTTCCACAGCATCGTCCGCGGCACCGGCGGTAACAACGCCGACCGCGTGCTCGTCCTGCCGACCCTGCACACCAACTCCGAGCAGGCCAGGCTCGACCCGCTGGTCGACACCATCGCCGCGCTGGACGACCCCAACCTCGCGGCCACCGTCCACTACTACGGCTTCTGGCCGTTCAGCACGAACATCGCCGGCTACACCCGCTTCAACGAGGAGGTCCAGGCCGACATCACCGCCAACTTCGACCGGGTGTACGACACGTTCGTCTCCCAGGGCATCCCGGTCATCGTCGGCGAGTACGGGCTGCTCGGCTTCGACCGGAATGTCGGCACCATCCAACACGGCGAGATGCTGAAGTTCTTCGAGTACTTCGGCTCCTACGCCCGCCAGCGGCAGCTGACCACCATGTGGTGGGACAACGGCCAGCACCTCGACCGCGCCGCGCTCAGCTGGCGCGACCCGAGCCTGTACCGGCAGATCAGGACCAGCTGGACCACGGACTCCGCGACGGCCTCCAGCGACCAGATCTTCGTCCGCGCCGGCCAGGCCCCGGCGGACGCGACGCTCACGCTGAACCCCAACGGCAACAACCTGGCAGCCGTGCTCAACGGCTCAGCGGAGCTGGTGCGCGGCCAGGACTACACCGTCAACGGCGACCAACTCACCGTCACCGCCGCCACCCTGGCACGCCTCACGGAGGGCCAGGGGCACGGCGTCAACGCGACGCTGTCGCTCCGCTTCGACGGCGGTGCGCCGTGGGACGTGAACGTCATCACCCACGCCACCCCCGAGCTGGTGAACGCCTCCGGCACCACCAGCGGCCTGACCATCCCGACCGCGTTCAACGGCGACCAACTCGCCACCATGGAGGCGGTCTACGCCGACGGCGGCAACGCCGGACCGCATGACTGGACGTCGTACAAGGAGTTCGGCGTCGCCTTCTCGCCCGACTACGGAGCAGGCCGGATCACCCTGCCCCAGGCGTTCTTCGACGCGGTCGACGACAACTCCACGGTGCGGCTCACGTTCCATTTCTGGAGCGGCGAGACCGTCACCTACACGCTGACCAGGTCGGGGACCACCGTCACCGGCACGGCCGGCTGACGACGCCGGCGCTTTCCACCGAGCGGCCGGTCGTCGGCGCGCCCCCCTTCTCCCCCGCCTCGCCACTCAGGCGCCTGGGGCGCGCGCCGGATGTCCGTCCATCCACGAAAGGTGAACCACCCATGGCGAGTTCGGCCCTTCCCCCGCCCTCCTCCCCGGCCCCACGTGGTCCCGGCAGACGCGCCGTCCTCCGCTCGGCGACGGCCATCGCGGCCGCCGCCGCTGGCGGCGTCTCCCTGGCACCGACCGCCACCGCCCGTTCCACCAACGCCTCGGCCCGGTCCTCCGGAGGGTACGTCTTCCGCAACGCGGAGATCGTCGGCGGCGGCTTCGTCACCGGCATCGTCTTCAACCAGCGCGAGCCTGGCCTGGTCTACGCGCGCACCGACATCGGCGGCGCCTACCGGCTCGACCGGCGCACGCGGCGCTGGGTTCCCCTGCTCGACTGGGTCGACTGGGACCACTACGGCCACACGGGCGTGATCAGCGTCGCGACGGACGAGCTCGACCCCGACCGGGTGTACGCGGCCGTGGGCACGTACCCCATGCCCGACTGGGATCCGACGATGGCGGCGATCGTGCGCTCGACGGACCGGGGCCGCACGTGGCGCAGGACCATGCTGCCGTTCCGCCTCGGCGGGAACATGCCGGGGCGCGGCATCGGCGAGCGCCTGGCCGTCGATCCGCACCGCAACAGCGTCCTCTACCTCGGCGTGCGCGGCGGCCACGGCCTGTGGCGTTCGGTGGATTACGGCGAGACCTGGGCGAGGGTCGAGAGCTTCCCCAACGCCGGGAACTTCGTCCCCGACCCCGAGGACACCAACGGCCCCAACGGCGACAACCTGGGCGTGCTCCAGGTGCTGTTCGACAAGCGGGACGGCCGGCGGGGGCGCGCGACGCGGACGTTGTACGTCACGGTGGCCGACACCGAGAACATCCTCTACCGCTCCACCGACGCGGGCCGGACCTGGGAGCGCGTGCCAGGACAGCCCACCGGCTACATCCCGCACAAGGCCGTCCTCGACCACGAGAACGGCTACCTCTACCTCGCCACGAGCAACACCGCCGGCCCGTACGACGGTTCCAAGGGCGACGTGTGGAAGCTGGACACCGCCACCGACACCTGGACGTGCGTCAGCCCGGTGCCCTCCACCAGCTCCGAGTGTCAGTGGGGCTACTCCGGCCTGTCCGTCGACCGGCAGAACCCCGACACCCTCATGGTGGCCACGCAGATCCTCTGGTACCCGGACGTCATCTTCTTCCGCTCCACCGACGGCGGCGCGAGCTGGTCCCGCGCCTGGGAGCTGGACGCGAACAACGAGCGCACCTTCCGCTACACCATGGACATCTCGGACTCCCCCTGGCTGACCTGGAACGGCAACCCCACCCCACCCGAGTTCACGCCGAAGCTCGGCTGGATGACCGAGGCCCTGGAGATCGACCCCTTCTCCTCCGACCACTTCCTGTACGGCACGGGCGCCACCATCCACGGCTCCGACAACCTCACCGACTGGGACTCCGGCGGCACGGTGCGGATCGACGTCCGCGCCCAGGGCCTGGAGGAGACCGCGGTCCTCTCCCTGATCAGCCCGCCGGCCGGCGCGCACCTGCTCTCCGGTCTCGGCGATGTCGGCGGCTTCCGGCACGCGGACCTCACCCGCGCCACGCGCATGTACGACACGCCCACCTTCAGCACCACGGTCGCGCTGGACTACGCCGAGAACGCGCCCCACACGATCGTCCGGGTCGGCCACCCCACCGCTGCCTGGGCGCAGCACTTCGCCATCTCGACCGACGGCGGCGCGACCTGGACCCCCTCCGGCAGCGAACCGGCCGGCCTGACCGACCCGGGCGTCGCGGACACCGCCGTCGCGATCGCGGCGGACGGCGGCCGCGTCGTGTGGGCTCCGGCGGGCGCGCCGGTGAGCTGGAGCGCCGACGCGGGCCAGACGTGGACCGCCTGCCAGGGCGTCCCCTCCGGCGCGCTGGTGCGCGCGGACCGCGTCAACCCCGGGGTCTTCTACGCCTACCAGGCCGGCACCTTCTACCGGAGCACCGACGGCGGCGAGCACTTCTCGGCCACCCCGGCGACCGGCCTGCCCGCCGAGGGCAACGTCCGGTTCAAGCCGGTCCCGGGCCACGAGGGCGACATCTGGCTGGGCGGCGGCGAGGCGGGCGGCGTCTACGGGCTGTGGCGCTCCACCGACGCCGGCGCCTCCTTCACCCGCCTGCCGGGCGTCGAGGAGGGCGACAACGTGGGCTTCGGCAGGCCGGCGCCCGGACGCTCCTATCCGGCCGTCTACACCAGCTCCCGCATCGGCGGTGTGCGTGGCGTGTTCCGCTCCGACGACGCCGGCCGCACCTGGTCCCGGATCAACGACGACCAGCACCAGTACGCCTGGACCGGCAACACCATCACCGGTGACCCACGCGTCCACGGCCGGGTCTACTTCGGCACCAACGGCCGGGGCGTCATCTACGGCGAGCCGGCCGGACCAACCCCGAGTGAATATTAATTCAATATTGAATAGACATGCGTCGCTGAGTAGCCTGCACGGCAGTTCGAACTCAACGAGGAGTGGCCGCATGAGAAGACGAACCATGCTCGGGGCAGCCGGACTTGTCGCGTCGCTGCCGGGAGTGGTCGGCGCCGCGGGGCGGGCGACGGCGGCGGGGCGGGGCGGTGGGCGCGAGCTCCGGGCGATCGACGCCACGGTCATCGCGGAGGTGAGGCCGGAGGGCTACAAGGTCACGGGGCTCGCGGTCGAGTACGACGGGGTCGTCGACCTCGGCCGGGGCGGGGTGGCCACGAGCGCGTTCGAGGTCACGGTGACGCTCACGCGGCCGGGCGCCGAGCCGCGCACGGGGAACCGCACGGTCGTCCGTGCCTACCCCAACGACGCCGCGGAGTTCGCCGGGCGGCAGCGTCCCGGCAGGTACGTGGTGCTCGAACTCGACCCGGACGACCCGCTCGCGCCCGGCGCCTACAACGAGACGTTCACCCGGTTCTACGACCTGGCCGGCGCCTACGAGGTCCGGCAGGTCGAGGACATCGCGGACCGCATACCCGCCCGACCCGACGTCCCGGTCGTCAACTCCGGAGTGCGGAACCGCCTCGTCGACGACTACGCGGCCGCGACGTTCGACGCCGCCTCTGGCGTGGCGGTGGACTACCGCCTCTTCACGCCCCGGGCCAGGCCGGGGCGGCGGTATCCGCTGGTGGTCACCCTGCACGGCCACGGGGAGAGCGGGGACGACAACTTCGCGCAGATCGCCGGGAACCAGATCTCCGTGGCGTTCGCCGACCCGGCGCGGCAGGCCCGGCACCCGGCCTTCGTGCTCTCTCCCCAGGCGCCCCAGGGGACGCCGGGTACCGGCGGGTGGTGGCGCCCCGATGTGCGGGCCGGTGTACTGGAGTTGGTGCGGGCGACCCTCGCCCGGAACCCCGCGATCGACCCGGGCCGGGTCTATCTGACGGGCCTCTCCATGGGCTCCTACGGTTCCTGGGCCCTGCTGCCCGAGCACCACGACCTGTTCGCCGCCGCCGTCCTCGTGTGCGGCGCGGGCGACGAGGCGGCGGCCGTCGAGTCCCTCGGCGCGTTCCCGATCTGGGCCCTGCACTCCGCCGACGACGCCGTCGTGCCCTACGACGCCCCGGGCTCCGACTACCGGATCTTCCGGGCGCTGGAGGCCGCAGGACGCCCGACGACCTGGAGCGAGTGGGCCGGCACGGCCCCGGACCGGGTCCAGGAGGCGGCGGCCGCCGACGCCAGGGGCCGGGCGGAGGCGGCGGGCAGCAGGCACGTCTTCACCACCTTCCCCGCCGGCACCACTCCCCTGTTCAGCCACGCCTCCTGGATACCCACCTACACCAACGACACCGTCATCGACTGGCTGTTCGCGCAGTGAGCAGGGGCAGCAGCTGGTCGCCGAGGCGGGCTATCTCCTGCTTGTACGGGGTGTCGGACAGCACGAAGTGCGTGACGCCCAGCGCCCGGTAGTTCTCCAGCGCGGTCGCGACGTCGGCGGCGGAGCCGACCAGCCAGGTGGTCGCCGCTCCGCCGCCGCCGTACCTGCCCGGGGTGGTGTACAGGCAGGTGTCGAGCACCTCGCCGCGTTCGGCGAGTTCGAGGAGGCGCCGCTGGCCGACGGCCGTCCGGTGGTCTCCCGTCCAGGTGGCGCCCTCGAACGCGTCGCCGGCCATCCGGGCGACCTTCTCCTCGGCCGCGCGCCACGCCTCCTCGGTGGTGTCGCGCACCAGGGTGGTGATCCGCAGGCCGAACTCCAGCGGCTGGTGCCGGCGGCCGAGGCGTTCGCTCAACGTCCTGAGCCGGTCGACGCGTTCGGCGATGCCGTCCAGCGGCTCGCCCCAGAAGAGCTGGACGTCGGCCTCGGCCGCCGACACCTCCTCGGCGGCCGCGGAGGCCCCGCCGAAGTAGAGGGTGGGGTACTTCCGCTCGCCGACCGCGTACGGGCGGGGCGCGACCGTGGAGTCGGTGACCTGGAAGTGCTCGCCGTGGAAGGTGACGGCCTCCTCGGTCCACAGCCGTCGCACCAGGTGCAGGAACTCCCTGGTGCGGGCGTAGCGCCGCGCCGGGTCGACGTTGGTGTCGCCGTACGCGGCCGGGTTGTCGAGGCCGCTGACGATGTTGACCAGGACACGGCCCCGGCTGAGCTGGTCGAGCGTGGCGGCCGCGCTGGCGAAGTTGGCCGGCTGCCAGTAGCCGGGGCGGACGGCGATCAGCGGCTTGAAGGTCGTGGTGCGGGCGGCGAGCGCCGTGGCGACCGTGAAGGTGTCGGGACGTCCCCAGCCGGTGCCCAGCAGGGCGCCGCCCCAGCCGTGTTCCTCGACGGCGTGGGCGAGTTCGGTGGAGTACTCGATCGACCCCCAGCCGGCGGTGGTGTCGTCGCCGCGGTGTCCGGGCTCGACGGTGTTGGGGATGTACCAGAGATATTCCGGGCTCATGGCGGTGCTTCCGATCGCTGGGTTCGCTGCGGTGGTGTGGCGTCAGGCCGCACCACGGGCGCGAGCGGCAGCACGCGGAGGTCAGACGGGTTCGCGGCTGGGTGAGCGGGTGGCGCGGCGCGGGGCGTAAGGCCGGATCAACAGCGCGCGCTCGACACGCGGAGGAGGTCGACACAGCGCTCGCTGGTCAGGAGCGGGACCTCATACATGTGATCGAGTCTCGGGGCGATCGATCGGAATGTCAACGAGGGCCCGCGTCAGCCGGCGGCCTCCAGGAGCAGGGTGTCGAGGCCCCTGGTGAGCCCGACGCGTCCCGGCAGCGCCCGGACGGCCACGAGCGTGCCGGCGACGTAGGGGGCCGGCGACGAGCCCGCGTCGTGCCGGATCGTCAGGCGCTCGTCGGGGAGGCCGAAGACGACCTCCGTGGACACCACGAAGCTCGGCACCCGCAGCGAGTGGACCTGGACCCGGCCGATGGTGGCGCCGCGGGCCTCGGGGTGGCCGTCCGCGTGGGGGGTCACGGCCCGCTCGGTGGCGGACAGCCGCTCGGCCAGCTCGCGGGCGGTGCCGCTGGGGGCGTCGCGCTTGGCCTCGGAGGCGTAGTCGACGACCTCGGCGTACGGCAGGTGGGGCGCCACCAGGAGGGCGGCCGCCTGCGCCATGGCCGCGGTGATCGAGAAGTTGCCCGCGGCCACCACGCCGAGCCCGCGGGCGGTGGCCGTGGCGTCGATGGCGGCGTAGTCGGCGGCGGACAGCCCCGAGGAGCCGACGACCACCGCGACGCCCGCGTCGAGCGCGGCGGTGACATGGGCTCCGACGGCCTCGTGCGAGGTGTAGTCCACCAGCACGTCGGCCCCGGGCAGGGCCTCGCCGACCGTGCCGGCCACGGGGACGCCGAGGGGTTCGCCGCCCCAGGCCGCGCCGAGGTCGGCGCCCGCGTGCGTGCGGCTCACGGCAGACACGAGCGCCAGGTCCGGCGCGTCCAGGACGGCACGCGCCACCGCGCTGCCGGTCCAGCCCGTCGCCCCGGCGACACAGACCCGGATCACGGCGCCTCACCCTCTCCTTCTTCCAGTTCGTCCGCCGGCAGGAGCGGGCGCCCGTCGACCGGTGAGGACAGCACGATGGACGTCGTCGTGGTGCCGACCGCGGCGAAGGCGAGCAGCAGTTCCTCCAGGTGCCGGGTGTCCCGCACCAGCACCTTGAAGATCCAGCAGTCCTCGCCGACGACGTGGTGGGCCTCGACGACCTCCGGCCTGGTCAGCACCCGGTCCAACGCCGGGCGGCTGGCCAGCGGTTGGAACGTGGCGAGCCGCACGAAGGCGCGCAGCCGGTACCCGAGGTGCTCGGGGTCCACGACCGCGGTGTAGCCGGTGACGACGCCGGCCTTCTCCAGGCGGCGCAGCCGCTCGGAGACGCCGGGCGGGCTCATGCCCACCTGGCGCGACAGCTCGGTGAGGGTGATCCGGCCCGACTCCTGGAGCAGCCTGACGAGCGCCCGGTCGACCGGGTCGAGCGTCGGCTGGGGCTCCCGCGAGACCGGGTTGTCGCTCTTAAGATTTTGAGGCATCCTGCTCCATGCTCTGCGTTTTACGAAGCTTAGCATCGCGTCTTTCTCATAAAAGAAAGCAGCCTGGGGGTCGGCTTGAGCGCGGCACGCATCGGTGTGAGTCAGGGCACGGCGCTGTACGTGGGCGCGATCCTGGGGGCCGGCATCCTGGCCCTGCCCTCCCTGGCCGCCCAGGAGGCGGGCCCGGCCTCGGTGCTCGCCTGGGCGCTGCTGCTGCTGTTCTGCGTGCCGGTGGCGGCCAGCTTCGCGGCGATGAGCACCCACCATCCGGACGGCGGCGGCGTCGCGACGTTCGTGTCCAAGGCGTACGGCCACCGCGCGTCGGCCATGGTCGGGTACTGGTTCTACTTCGCGCTGCCCGCGGGCGCGCCCGTCACGGCGTACGTCGGCGGCCAGTACGTCGCGGACGCGGTGGGCGGCGGCCAGGGCGCGGCCCTGGGGTTCGCGGGCTGCCTGCTCGCGGCGGCGTTCGGCACCAACGCGGTGGGCCTGCGGGTCTCCGGGCGGGTGCAGCTGATCCTCGTCGGCCTCCTCGGGCTGCTGCTGCTGACGGCCTGCCTGCTCGCCCTGCCCGACGCCGACCCGGGCAACATGACGCCGTTCGCGCCGCACGGGCTGCTGGCCGTCGGGCCGGCCGCCAGCCTGCTGTTCTTCTCGTTCGCCGGCTGGGAGGCCGTCACCCACCTCGCCGGGGAGTTCCGCAACCCGGCGCGTGACCTGCGTCTGGTCACCCTGCTCACCCTGGTCGTGATCGGCGTCCTCTACGTCGGTCTCGCGCTGACCTGCGTCCTGGTCCTCGGCCCCGAACTGGCGGAGAGCGAGGTCCCGTTGAGCCTCCTGCTGGAGGCGGGGATCGGCGGCGCGGCCAACGCCTTCACCGCGACGCTCGCCGCGATGCTCACGCTCGGCACCATGAACGCCTACCTGGCCGGCGCCAGCAGGCTCGGCGCGGCGCTCGCCCGCGACGGCTCGCTCCCGGCCTGGATGGCCAAGGGCAACCTGCCCGGCGAGATCCCCCGGCGCAGCCTGGGCGTGCTGGCCGTGCTGTCGGTTCTGGTCTCGGCCGTCGCGCTGGGGGTCGGGGCCGACCTGGGCTCCGTCATGCTCGCCGCCTCGGCCTGCTTCATCGCCGTCACCGTGGCGGGTCTCGTCGCGGGCGTGAAGCTGCTGCCCAGCCGCCGGCCGGTCTGGTACGGCGCCATCCTGGCGGCGGCCGTGATGGGCGTGGTGCTGCTCTTCTCCGGGATCTTCCTGCTGGTCCCGGTCGCGCTCGCGGGCGGCGCCCTCTGGTACACCCGGCGGGGCGCCCGGCCGCTGCCCGCGACCGAGAAGGCCCCCGCCACCTCCGTGTGACGCGTTTTTGACGCGTTTTTGACGCGCTTTCCACGGGATATCGACGGGATCTCGCGCCGTCGATCATTTCGGCAGGGAAAAACGGACCGAATACGGGCGCACGGGCCACGCGCACGCGAATTTATTGTGGAAACAGACATGTGGCGAAGCCTTTCCGCAACACCACCTTATTGTTTCCCGACGGTAAAGCGGAATTTACCATCTGACACCCGTGACACCAGGGGAGCAGATCGGTTACCGTTACTGCTGCGCGCGCAATGGTCTTCGAGCGCCGCGCTTTCGCGTCATCAGCTCTCGTTAAAGCAGCTCATGGCACCGCCATGCGAAAATGGGGAGACGAGAAAATGACCACGAGCATTCCCGCTCCGCAGTGCCTGGTGTGCGACACGGATTTCACGGTCGCCGCCGACTGGGAAAAGGGAGAGATCATCGAGTGCGCCGGCTGCGGCCAGGAGCACGAGGTCACCGAGTTCCGGGACGGCGCGGTCCGTGTCGAGCTCGCGCCCGAGCTGGAAGAGGACTGGGGCGAGTGACCTCTCCGCAGATCCTGGTGTCCGCGACGATGCGGCGGCCCGAGGAGAAGGCGTTGCTCGACGCCCTCCTCGCGCGCGGTCTGCGGGCGGAGCTCGCTCTGCCCCAGGACCTGGCGGCCGTCTTGTCCGGACGCCGGGAGCCGCCCGCCCTGGTGGTGGTCCGCAACCTCTCGCACGCCGAGGGCGCCGCCGTCGCGCGCCGTCTCGAGCACGCGGGCGTCCCGACCCTGAACACCTCGACCGCGATCGACGTCTGCAACGACAAGGGCCTCCAGGCCCTGCTCTTCGCCCGGCACGGGATACCGCACCCGGTCTCCCACCACGCCTTCAGCTTCGACCAGGTCCGCGAGACCGCCGCCGAGGTCGGCCACCCCGTGGTCGTCAAGCCGGTCAGCGGCTCCTGGGGACGGGGCGTGACGCTGCTGCCCGACCGGGACAGCGTCGAGGCGTGGATCGGCGGCCGCGAGTCGGTCGACGCCACGGGCAGGGCGTTCCCCGTCCTGCTCCAGGAGTACGTGGCGAAGCCGGGGCACGACCTGCGGGTCGTGGTCGTCGGTCGGACCCCGGTGGTCGCCATCGAACGCGCCTCGGGCGACTGGCGCACCAACACCCACCTCGGCGCGCGGGTCACCAGGACCGACGTCACCACCGAGATCTCCCGGCTGTGCCGGCGGACCGTCGAGGTCCTCGGCGACGGCTTCTACGGCGTCGACCTCCTGCGGGACACCGCCGACGGGCGGCTGAAGGTCCTGGAGGTCAACGCCAACCCCGAGTTCGCCCGTTCCTCGGCCGTCCACGGCGTGCCCATCGCCGACCACCTGGCCGACCACGTGGCCGAACTGGCCCACGAGGGCTCCGCGCGGGTCACCGCCTGAGACTTCCGCCGACCGTCCTGGACGGAGTAAGCCACCATGCCATCGTTCGACACCGCGCTCGTGCTCGCCCGTGTGCTGACCTCGGGCGTCGTCATGAGCATCGAGAAGAGCGACCGGGAACTGCCCGGCCTCGAACGCCTGCTGAGCAGGCAGACCGCCCGCCGCAGGGCCGTGCTCCTCAACAGCCGCACCGCCGCCGTGCACGCCGCGCTCACCGGCCTCGGCGTCGGCCACGGGGACGAGATCACCCAGCCCGGGCTCGACGCCCGCACCTCCGCGTTCCTGGACTGGCTCGGCGTCCGGGTGCGCCCCGGCGGGCCGGCCACCTTCGACGAGGTCGCGCTCGGCCCGGACACCGCGGGCGACCTCCGGGAGCGGGCCGCGCGAGCCACCGCCCCCGCGCTCGTCGTCGACCTCACCGGCCTCGGCTTCGGCCCGGCCGCCGCCCTCCTCACCGACGACGAGACCGTCTGGGCCCGCGCCGAGCGGCTGAAGATCTTCGGCGCCCACGACCTGCGCACCATGTGGACGCAGGAGGAGGCCGACCCGGAGCTGGTCCCCGGCGTCCAGTTCAACTACCGGCTGAGCCCGCTGGTCGCCGCCTGCGTGCGGATGGCCCTGACCCGCGCCGGCACGCCGCCCGTCACCTCTGGAGCCCCGCTGTGATAACCGACTTCCCCGACCGCCCGTTACCCCTGCCCCGGCCGGAGGACGTCACCGGCGAACTCGCCGCGCTCGGCGGCGAGGCGATGATCCCCCGGGAGGCGCGGCGCACGCCGTTCCCCGTCATCACCAAGGAGGACGTCTTCGGGCTGCTGCTCGCGCAGCGGCAGGCGCCGGAGAAGGTCGTCGCCGACTTCGCCGAGTCCTACCGGGCGTACGTCGGCGCGGCGCACGCCCTGCCCACCGCCAGCGGCACGGCCAGCCTCCACCTGGCGCTCGTCGGCGCCGGCGTACGCCCCGGCGACGAGGTCATCGTCCCCGCGTTCACCTTCATCGCCACCGCGCAGGCCGTCGTCGCCGCGCACGCCGTGCCCGTCTTCGTCGACATCGACCCCGACACCTACTGCATGGACCCGCGGGCGGCGGCCGCGGCGGTCACCGGCAGGACCCGCGCCGTGATGCCCGTGCACGTCCACGGGCTGCCGGCGGACGTGCCCGCGCTGCGGGCCCTGTGCGAGCGGCACGGCCTCGCCCTGGTGGAGGACGCCTCGCACGCGCACTCCGCCCGGATCGGCGACGCGGTCGCCGGCTCGCTCGGCGACGCTGCGGGCCAGAGCCTGATGGCCGACAAGAACTTCCCGCTCGGCGGCGAGGGCGGCATCGCCTTCTTCGCCACCGCCGAGGCCCACCGGCGCGCCGTCGACTACCTGGAGCGGCACGGCATCGACTACCGCATGTCGTGGATCGCGGCCGCCTTCGGCGCCAGCCAACTCAGGCGCCTGCCGCACTACGACGCGATCCGGGCCCGCAACGCCGCCCTGCTCGCCGAGGCGCTCGACACCACCGGCCTCTTCCGGCCGCCGCACGTGCCCGACGGGCACGTGCACGCCTACAACATGTACCGGGTCACCCTCGTGCCGGAGGCCGTCGGCCTCGACGACCTCCCCGCGCACGCGGTGAAGGAGGCGGTGCACGAGCTGCTGGTCGCCGAGGGCGTGCCCGCCCGCGAGTGGCAGAACACCCCGATCCCGTGCCACCTCCCGTTCCGGCACCGGGCCGGCTTCGGCAACGGCTACCCGTTCACGCTCAACCCGGAGGCGGTCACCGACCACCGTCCCGAGGACTTCCCGGTCACCCTGCGGATGTTGGAGACCACCCTCGTGCTGTGCCGGGAGCTGCGCTCGCCCGTCGAGTACGAGCGGGTGCGGCGGTACGCCGACGCCTTCCGCAAGGTCGCCCGCCGGCCGGACGCCATCCGCAAGCTCGTCGCCGACCGCGACTACCGGCGGCCGTACGAGAAGGCGGCCCGCCTTGGCTGACACGCTTCTACGCGCCGCCGTCATCGGGGCCAGCGGCTACACCGGCGGCGAACTCGTCCGGCTGCTCCTGGACCACCCCGCCGCCGAGGTCACGTTCGCCTCCGCCGAGCGCCACGCCGGCGCCGCGCTCGGCGCGGTGCATCCCTGGCTGCGCAACCACCCGGCGGCGGGCCGGGTGACGCTGCGGCCGCTCGACGAACTCCCCGACGTGGACGTCGCGTTCTGCTGCCTGCCCGCCGGGCGGCTGCCCGCGGTCCTGCCCCGGGTGGCCGAGCGCGCCAAGCGGGTGCTCAACCTCGCCGGCGACTTCCGGCTGCGCGACGCGGACGAGATCAGCGCGCACTACCCGGCCTCCGCCGACAGCCCGTTCTCCTTCACCTACTACGTGCCCGAGCTGTCCGACGCGCCGCCGGAGGGCCGCTTCGTCAACCTGCCGGGCTGCATGGCCGTCGCCTCGCTCTACGCCCTCCACCCGCTGTACGCCGGGGCGCTGGCCGAGCCGCGGGTCGTGGTCGACGCCAAGACCGGCTCCACGGGTGGCGGCCGTGACACCGCCGAGCACCCCGCCGAACGGTTCGGGAACTTCCGGGTGCACCGGCCGCACGGCCACCGTCACCTGCCGGAGATCCGCCGCGCCGTCGCCGAGTTCAGCGGCACCGAGCTCGACCTGCAGTTCTCCACCTACAGCCTCGACGTCCCGCGCGGCATCGTGGTCACCGGCTACGCCCGGCTGCGGCCCGGCGTCACCGCCCTGGACGTCAAGCGCGCCTACGCCCGCGCGTACGCCGGCCGGCCGTTCGTGCGGGTGCGGTCGTCGCCCAGGTCGCCGCGGGACTTCCCGATGCTGAAGGCCGTCGTCGGCTCCAACGTCGCCGAGGTCGCCGCCAGCGTGCGGGACGACCGGGTGGTGGCGGTCGCGGCGCTCGACAACCTGGTCAAGGGCGCGGCGGGCCAGGCCGTCCAGGCGATGAACCTGCTCGCGGGCCTCGACGAGGGCGCCGGGCTGCCGTGGACGGCGGTGGCGCCATGAGGCCGCTGTACGTCGTCAAGGTGGGAAGCGCCACGCTGGACCGGGCGACCATCCACGGCGAGCTGAGCGACCTCGTCGCGCGCGGCGCCCGGGTGCTGCTGGTCGCCGGCGGCGCCACCGGCATCGAGCGGCACTACCGGGCCATCGGCCGACCCATCCCCCGGCTGCGGCTGGCGGGCGGCGACTCGGTCCGCTACTGCCCGCCCGCCGAGCTGCCGCACATCGTCGGCGCCTACCAGCAGGTGACGCTGCCGCAGGTCGAGGCGGGCCTGGCCGCGCACGGGCGCTCGGTGTTCACCGCCGTCGCCGCGCAGGGCGGCCTCGTCACCGGGCGGGCCAACCGGCCGCTGCGCGCGGTCTCGGCCGAGGGCCGCGCCAGCGTGGTCCGGGACCACCGGGCCGGCGTCCCGAGCGAGGTCGACACGGCGCGGCTGCTGGTGCTGCTCGACGCCTACGACGTGGTGTGCCTGTCGCCCCCGGTACGCGACGAGGCCGGCGGCACCCCGCTGAACGTGGACGCCGACATGCTGGCCGCCGCGCTCGCCGGCGCCCTCGGCGCCGACCACCTGCGCCTGGTCACCGGCACCGCGGGGCTGCTGCGCGACCCCGCCGACCCGGCGTCCACGCTGCGCGACCTGCACCCGGGCGAGGGCGCGGCGTTCGCGTCCGGCCGCATGCGGCAGAAGGTGCGGGCCGCCGAACAGGCCCTGGCCGGCAGCGCGGACGTGGCGATCACCGGACCGCACACGCTGACCGACCGGCAGGGCTGGACCCGGTTCTGGCGGGAGCCGCCGCCCGCCGAGGACCTGACGCTGCTCAGCCGCGCCGTCGCCGTCCCCGCCACCTCGGGCGACGAACGCGAGCTGGCCGACTACCTGCTCGACTGGTGCGGGCGGCGGGGCATCGACGCCCACGTCGACCAGGTCGGCAACCTCGTCGCCACCCGGGGCGCGGGGCCGCGCCGGCTGCTGCTGCTCGGCCACCTCGACACCGTGCCGTTCCACTGGCCGGTCAGCTGGCTGCCGGGCGACGAACTGTCGGGGCGGGGCAGCGTGGACGCCACGTCCAGCCTCGCCGCGTTCCTCGAGGTGCTCGCCGCCGCCGACGTCCCCGAGGACGGCCAGCTGCGGGTCGTCGGCGCCGTCGAGGAGGAGGTGTCCTCGTCCAGGGGCGCCTTCCACGCCCGGGACCACTACCCCGCGGACGCGGTCGTCGTCGGCGAGCCAAGCGGCGCGCGCAAGCTGACGCTCGGCTACTTCGGGCTGTTCAAACTGCGGGTCACCGCGGCCGTGCCGAGCGGCCACTCGGCCGGCATGGGGGCGGTCACCGCCCCCGACGCGCTGGTCCGGGCCCTGGAGGAGATCCGCGGCGACGTGCTCAAGGCGGCGCCCGAGGCGCTCGCCGCCGTCATCGACCTGTCGACCCACCCGGGCCGCGAGGTCAACCGGGCCACGGGGGTGCTCAACGTCCGGGTCCCGCCGGGCGCCGACCTCGACGAGCTCCGCGCCGCCGCCCTCGCCCACCGGGCGCCGGACCTCGCCATCGACGTGCTGCGGGCCACCCCCGGCCACGTCGGCGGCCGGTCCACGCCCCTGGCCAGGGCGTTCACCCGGGCGTTCGGCCGGGCCGACATCCGGCCCACCTTCGTCGTCAAGAAGGGCACCTCGGACATGAACACGCTCGCCACCACCTGGCGCGGCGTCCCCATGGTCGCCTACGGGCCCGGGGACTCCGCGCTCGACCACACGGACGCCGAACGGATCAGCGCTGCCGAGTACCGCACGGCGCGCCGCGTGCTGGCCGACGCGGTCGCCACCTGGTTCGCCGTCACCGCCGGCACCGCCGGCACGGGAAGCGGGGGCACGCCATGACGCTCGTGGTGGAACACACCCGGCTGCTCGCCGAACGCGCCCTGCGGGCCCGCCGGCTGGTCGTCGACATGGCCGCCACCCCGACAGGCTGCCACCTCGGCGGCAGCCTGTCGGTGCTGGACATCCTCGTCGCCGCGCTCGACCGCGCCGCCCGCGACGACGGCACCCGGGTCGTGCTGAGCAAGGGCCACGCCGCGGCCGGACTCTACGCGGCGCTGCACGTCAGCGGCGTGCTCGCCGAGGATCCCGCGCCGCGCTACGGGCGGGCCGGGCACCCCTACACCGGCCACCCGGGGCCGAAGGTGCCCGGCGTGGTGTTCCCCACCGGCAGCCTGGGCCACGGCGTGCCGTACGCCGCCGGCTGGGCGATGGCCCGCCGGCTGTCCGGCGCGGCCGGCCTCGGCATCGCCGTCGCGGGCGACGGCGAACTGCAGGAGGGTCTGGTGTGGGAGGCCTGCCAGGTCGCCGCGGCCCGCCGGCTCGGCAACCTGGTCCTGGTGGTCGACCGCAACGGCGGCCAGAACGACGGCCTGGTCGCCGACATCTCGCCGCTGCCGGACCTCACCGGCAGGTTCGCCGCCTTCGGCTTCGACACCGCCGAGGTCGACGGCCACGACCTAGGCGCCCTGGCGGCCGTGCTGGCCGACGACCGGTCGGGCGCCGAGCGGCCGCTGGCCGTGGTGGCCCACACGGTCAAGGGCAAGGGCGTGCCCGCGGTGGAGGGCAAGGCCGCCTCGCACTATGTGACGATCGACGCGGCCAGGGCCGCCAGGTGGAAGCGGGTGGTCAGATGACGCTCTCCGGCCGGGACGCCTACCGCGCCACGCTCACCCGGCTCGCCGAGACCGACGACCGCGTCCTGTGCTTCGAGGCCGACCTGGGCGGCCGCCGGCACCCGTTCGCGGAACGACACCCGGACCGCTTCTTCAACCTCGGCATCGCCGAGGCGACGATGATCGACATGGCCGCCGGCCTGGCGGTCGCCGGCTACCGGCCGTTCGTCTCGACCTTCGCGCCCTTCGCGGCCCTGCGGGCGGCGGAGAGCCTGAAGCTGACCCTCGGCTACCTGGCGGCCGGCGTCACCGTCGTCGCGCCCTACGCCGGCGTCTCCGGCGCCTGGTTCGGGACCACCCACCACTGCCTGGAGGACCTGGCCGTGCTGCGCGCCATCCCCGGCGTCGTCGTCGCCGCCCCGCACGGCGAGGCCGAGATGCGCTCCGTCATCGAGTACGCCGCCGCGTCCGGCCGGCCGCACTACGTGCGGACCGGCCGCAACGCGGCCTACGAGAGCCTGCCGGGCGCGGGCGACGGGCGGGTCCCGCCGGTGGTCTGGGACCACCGCGGCCCGCCCGGGGCCACCTGCCTGGTGTCGGTCGGGGAGGAGGGCACCCGGCTGTGCGTGGCGGCCCGGGAACGCGACCCCGGGCTGGCGCACGCGCACCTGTGCTACCTCGACCACGAGCACCTGGCCGCGGCCGCCGCCGAACTCGCCCCGCTGCACCGGAGGTTCGTGGTGGTCGAGGAGCACCGCCCGGCGGGCGGCGTGGCCGAGGCCCTGGCGCTGCTCCTCCCGGACCACGCGGTGACCGGCGTCAACGCCGGCCACTCCTGGCCCACCGAGGGCGGCGACCACGGCGAGGTCCTCGCCGCACTCGGCCTCACCCTCCCCGCGGTCCTCGCCGCCGCCGGCCGGCCCGCCTCGGCGTGAAAGCGCGATGAAAGCGGCGACCGGCCTACTGGGTGCGGGTCGTTCGTCTTCTCCCCAGTCGACGCGGCGGACGGCCTCCAGGGGGAAAACCGCTCCGGGGCCGTCGCCGCGCGCCCCGGAGCGGGTGGGGCGACCCGGTCTGGGCTCCCGGCCGAACCTGTGGTGTCCTGCTCTCGTGGCCGGTGTTCTCTCAGCTCTCATAGCGGTGTTCGGCACCCTGCTCGGCGTCGCCCTGACCCAGCGGTCCCAGCGTCAGGCGACCGCGCGTGACCAGGCGTTCGCGGCCCGGCAGCAACTCCGCTCCGAACGCATGGCCGTGTACAGCGACTTCGCGGGAGCGGTGACCGAGTTCAGGCGGGGCCAGCAGGACCGCTGGCACCGCAGGGACGAGGACCCGGAGGGTCCGGCCGCGCACGAGACCCGCATCGAGGCGTACCGCCTTCGCGGCGTCGCCCTGCACGCGCTGTTCCGGGTGCAGCTCATCGCGAGCGGCCCACCGCTCGTCGACGCCGCCCGCCAGGCGTACGAACTGACGAGCGGCACCCACAAGGCGTCCGACAAAACGGAGTTGAGCGCGCTGAGCGACCGGGCGCGCGAGGCGCTGGAACACTTCGTGCGGCTCGCCTCCGCCGACGTGCGCTGACGGCTCAGCCGTGGGGTCACGGCGGCCCGCCGGCCCGGCGTCGGTGTTCGGCGCGGACGGCGTCGAGGTCGCCGAGCCGGTCGAGGTTCGCGATCGCCCGCGCCATGCGCGGGGTGCCGGCGAGGCGGTCGCGGTGCCGGTCGAGGAAGGACCAGTAGCCGACGGTGTAGGGGCAGGCGTCGTCGCCGACCCGGGCGTCGGGGCGGTAGGCGCAGGGGCCGCAGTAGTCGCTCATCCGGTTCAGGTAGGCGCCGCCCGTGGTGTAGGGCTTGGTGGTCATCCGGCCGCCGTCGGCGTACTGGGACATGCCGACGACGTTGGGCGGCATCACCCAGTCGTAGCCGTCGACGAAGCAGCGGTGGAACCAGTCGGTGACGGCGGCCGGGTCCCAGCCGCGCTGCAGGGCGTGGCTGCCGAGCACCAGCAGGCGGGGGATGTGGTGGGTCCAGCCGACGTCCCGCACCTGGGCCAGGACGGTGGCGAGACAGCGGGCCGTCACCGCGTCGGCGTCGAGCTCCGTGAACCAGTCGGGCAGCGGGGCGGTGTGGCCCAGCACGTTCTCCCGGCGGTAGTCGGGGCCGAAGTGCCAGTAGAGGTGCCACACGTACTCGCGCCAGCCGGCGACCTGCCGCACATACCCCTCGACGCTGCGCAGCGGGGCGTCGCCGGCCCGCCAGGCGGCCTCGGCGGCGGCGACGCACTCGGCCGGGTCCAGCAGGCCGAGGTTGAGCGAGGAGGAGAGCAGGCTGTGGCTCATCACCGGGTCGTCGGCGAGCATCGCGTCCTCCCGCGGGCCGAAGCCGGCGAGCCGGTGCCGGACGAAGCGCCGCAGCGCGGCCCGGGCCTCGCGGCGGGTGGCGGGGAAGCGGCGCGGTCCGTCCCGGCCGACGAAGGAGACGTCGCCGGCGCGCTCCCAGCGGTCGAGGTCGTCGCGGACCTCGGCGTCGATGTCGTCCTCGCGCGGCCGGTAGGGGCCGGGGGCGTGCAGGGTGGCCGCGTCGGACGGCGGCGGTTCGCGGTTCTCGTGGTCGAGGTTCCAGCGCCCGCCGGCCGGCCGGTCGCCGTCCATCAGCAGGTCGAGGCGGCGGCGCGCCCAGCGGTAGAAGTCCTCCTGGCGGAGGGAGCGGGCCTCGGCCCAGCCGCGGAACTCCGCCTGGTCGACGAGGAAGCCGCGGGCGGGCAGCACGTCGACCCGGTCCAGCCGGGTGACGAGGGCCAGCGCCGCGTGCGAGGTGGGGTGGTGGACCGTCAGCCGGCCGAGGTCGGCGGCCTCGCGCAGGCCCTGGCGGTAGGTGTCGGCCACCACGTAGCGCACCCGGTCGCCGAGTTCGGCGGCGCGGTGCCGCATCGCGGAGAGCACCAGGTGCGCCTTGGCCCGGTGGAACCGGCGACGGCGGAGCACGGACCGCGCCTCGATCATCAGCAGCGGGCGCCCGCGGGGCAGGAAGTGCGGGCCGAGCTGGTCGCCGAAGAGCCAGTGGGCTTCCGGTGGGGTGGGGTCTGGCACGGCGGTTCCTCCCGGCGTTCGGCTCGCGGCGTCCGTGCCCGCGACGGACGCCAGGAGACACATGCCACCGGCGGCGGGGGCCGCGTGTGGGCCGTTCGGGTCAGGCGCCCCGGACCTGGACCAGGGCGTGGCTGCCGCTGACGCGCCACCCGTCGCCCGTGGCGTCGAGCTCGGCGACCCGGTCGGCGGTCAGGCCCGTGATCACGTCGGACTTCAGGGTGCGCAGGGCGGCCACCGGGGTGGGGAAGTACGCCGTCAGCCGGTCGAAGGGGGTGGTGGGCGGCCACAGCCGGTCGCCCACCAGGCGGCGGTAGTTGAGGTCCCCCTTCAGGATGGTCAGCGTGCACCCGGCCAGGTCCCGGCGGAGGTCGTCCGGCATCGCCGCGTAGGGCAGCGGGGCGCAGAAGAAGGGGTGGGCGGAGGGGCGGAGCCGTCCGGTCGCCATGGCCTGCCACAGCCGGTCGCCGACCTGCCCGGCGTGCCCCGGGGCGCGGGCCAGGCGGCGCAGCGCGTCGACGAGGTCGGCGGGGGTGGCGTCCGAGACGTAGTACGGCTGCGGCTTGAGGTGGAGGACCACGGTGTGGGCGTGGCCGTGGCGCAGCAGGTGGTCGATGAGCACGAGGTCCGGGATGAGCTCGCGGCCGGCGTTGTCGGCGATCACGGCGACGGTGCCGGGCGGCTCGGCGCCGAGCAGGGCCCACAGCCGGTCGGTGTCGTCGGCGACCAGGCCCGTCGTCGACCGGGCGGACTCGGCGGCGGTGGTGAGGAACCCGAGGTCGGCGCGGTTGCCCCAGAGGGCGGCCTGGATCAGCGCGGCGGCCTCGTCCGCCCGGGAGAGACCGGGCAGGGTGTCGAGCGCGTGGAGCTCCTCGTCGACGGCCGCGCTGTGGAGCTCGGCCCGCTTGGCCGGGGCGAAGGGGTCGATGCCCTGCCAGGGCCCGGGGCCGAAGTAGTCCACGGCCTGCAGGAGGCGACGGTAGAAGTAGCTCTCCGCCCACAGGAACGACGCGTCGAACCAGGACCGGCCGACGTGCTCGCCCATGCGCCAGTGCCGCCACGCCGCGTGGTCGTGCGCCTCGGGCGGCAGGGGCCGCAGGACGCCCTCGGTGATCTCACCCAACAGGGCGTCCAAGGCGAGAAGTTGCGCCGGGGTGTAGGGATGCGCGTCGCGGACCTGCCGGATCAGCGCCGGATGCCGCGTCACCAGCACGTCCCGGGCGAAACTGCCGGGCTCGTCACAGCCGACGACCGGCGCGACGTCCTCGGGCGGGGTCTCCGTCACGATGCCCTCTCTCCGTCCCGAACCACTGCTCCCCCACGGACCGCACGGTACCGTCCGCGGCGCCCGGTCAGCGGCCGCCATCAACGGCCGCCGGCCGGGCTCGGGCGGCGAAACCGCAGCTCGGCGAGGCTTCGGGGCGTTCGCAGCCGGGAACACTCGATCCAGACGGCGAGCTCGTTCGGACGGAACATCTTCGCTTGCGCAGGGGGAACTCAGCACTCATGTCAGCACACAAGCGTCGTTGGCGCTACGCGGTCGGCCCCGTCGTGGCCCTTGCCCTGACCCTTACCGCCTGCAACTCCGACGAGGAGCAACCCACGGACGACGCCGGCACGACCCAGGAGGAGACTCCGGAACGGGACGGTGCGACGGCGGAGGACGCCTCCGGCGGCGCGGCGACCGAGGACGAGGACACCCCTCCCTCCGACGCGGGCGAGCCCACGGATACCGACGTCACGACCCACACGCTGGGCGAGCCCTCAGGACCGAGGCTGTTCCACGAGAACTCCTTCGGCGACTCCTGGGACTTCGACGTCACGGTGGAGCGGGTCGAGGGCGGCAGCTGGGACGACCTGACGGGCACCGACCTCGTCGCGGAGGACCATCCCGGCTTCGACCCGCTCTACGTCCAGTTGTCCTTCACCAACGAGAACGGCCCGTACGAGGGGCCCGATCCGACCGGCTCCCTCCTGGTCCAGGCCGACGACGGCGGGCCGTTCGAGCCTGAGAACGCCCTCTCGGCGGACGGGCTGCCGGACTGGTGCGCCTCCCCCGGGGCAGACCGGGTGATCAGCATCGACGCCGGTGAGACGCAGACCACGTGCCAGGTCGTCCTGGTGGGCCACGGCGTCTCCCCCACCTCCGTCGACTGGCAGCACCGGCTCGGCGCCGAGCGCTGGCTGACCCAGTCCTGACTCACGCCGGCCACGACGCCTGCCGCCGTGGCATCGCCGGAGTCTCATCACCGGGCGAAGGCGGCCACCGACACGTCCTTCGCCAACTCCGCGCGGTGGTGCTCGTACGTCGCGCTGTCGGAGACCCGTATCAGCAGACAGAAGCGTTCGGTCGACCTCAGTCCCCTGGCGACCGTCGCGAACTCCCGGCGCAGGAAGTGGATGGCGGCCAGATTGGCCATCGACGACTGGCCACACACCAGAAAGACGGGACGGCTGGACTCGACGGGAGTGAACTTGGCGACCACGGCGTACTCCCGGTTGTCGGGCTCGTACTGGTACTTCTCCCCGCCGACCTCGATGGCCACCGAGTTCCGACGCCTGCCGTCGTAGGGGTGGAAGACGACCCCCGGCAGGTGCGCGGCAAGGTGGCCACTGGCCCGGGCGTTGACCTCCCCGAGCGGGCCGCCGACGCAGAACTCGGTACGGTCGCTGTTGCTCCCCCGGAACGTGCCCGGCTCCACCGAGACCTGGCAGCCCAACTCGCCAGCCAGCAGCGCCAGTTCCACGACGGCCCGGACGTCCCGGTAGTGCGGGCTGCCGGGAGCGTCGTGCTTCCGACCCAGCACGACGAGGCACGTCTCCTCCGGCCGCACGCCGAAGAAATCCGCCCTCCGGTTCACGGCCCGGGCACGCTTGGCCCGCTCCCACAGCCAGACGAACCACCACCGAGCAGGCTGGTCACCAGACCTATCGCGATGTTCGCGAACACCGACTGCATCGAACCGAACCCCCGTTCCACACCCGCCCGACTGCCGGTCATTCTCACAGAGACGGTCTCCGAGGGAATGAGGCACCGGTCGTGCGTCCCGGTGCGACGGAAACCCGCGACGCCGGAGACTCCACACGCGGACCGGGGGGGGCGAACGGTCACGCCGTCTCGCGACGGCAGGGACGCCCGACTCCAGCACGGACGGCCCACCCGAGTTGTTGGATACGTCGGCTCACCGCAGAGCCGTTGATCCTCGATGAGCCGTTATCTACCGTGTTGCTGAGCACCGAACGTCGCTAGATCACCACGGGGGAAAGATCGTGGCACGTCCGTCTGACTGGTCGCCTGTCGACATGGACCGGGATCCGACGCCGGGCGACCCGGACGAGGTCCGCACGCTGGCCGACGAGTTACAGACGTTCGCGGACGACGTGGGCGAGGCGTTGGGCCGCATCCGTGGCATGGCGGAGGACCGGGCGGTGCTGGAGTGGGCTGGTCTGTCGGCCGAGGCGTTCCGTAGCGAGTTCGACGGCGTGCCGGGCAATCTGCAGAAGCTGCAGACCTCCTACGACATGGCCGCCCAGGCCTTACAGACATACTGGCCGAAGTTGGAGACCGCTCAGGGCATGGCCGACCGCGCCCTGGACCGCGCGATATCCGCCCAGGCCGACCTCTCCACCGCCCAGGCCGCGCTCGCCGATGCCCAGGACTGGGTCTCCCGGGCAGGTGACGAAGCGGAACGCTTGGAAGAACAAAGCGACCGCGAGAACGTCGAGCCGCCCTCCGAGGCGGAGGTCCGCGCCGCCACCCGCGACGCCACCGCCGCGAACGAGGCCGCGAGTTCGGCCCAGTCACGGGTCGACTCGGCCGAGGAGGCGCTGTCCGCCGCGCGCCAACTCGCCCTCGACGCCAAGGAAATGCGGGAGGAGGCCGCCCGCACCTGCGCCTCCGAGATCGACGCCGCCTCCGACGCCGGCATCCAGAACCGCCGCTGGTGGGAGGACGCCATCCACTGGGTCTCAGAAAACTGGGACACCATCGTCGAGATCTGCAAGGTCGTCGTCGCCGTCCTCGGCATCGTCGTCATGATCATCGGCGGCCCCCTCGCCTGGGTCGTCCTCGCCGCCGCCCTCGTCGTCCTCGCCGACACCCTCTACGACTACGCCAACGGCCGCGCCACCCTCTGGGACGTCGCCTTCGCGGCGCTTGACTGCATCCCCGGCATGAAAGGCCTCACCACCCTCGGCGGCCTCGCCCGCGGACTCCGCGGCGGTCTCGCAGCCGCCCGCACCGGCCTGCAGGGACTGCGGCAGGGCGTGCGCGGTCTCGGGCAGGCTCTGCGGGGCCTCGCACGGCGGGCCGATGGGCGGGTCTGCCCGACGGACCCCATCGACATGGCCACGGGCGAGATGTTCATGACCGCCGTGGACGTCGAACTCCCCGGCGTGCTGCCGCTGGTCATCGCCCGGTTTCACAGCAGCACCCTGCGGACGGGAAGGTGGTTCGGCCCCTCCTGGGTGTCCACTCTTGACCAACGACTCGTGCTCGGTGACGACGGCGTGCGGTTCGTCACCGATGACGGCATGGTCCTTGAGTACCCACGCCCCCTCGGCGATCCCGACGTGCCCGTTCTGCCCGTCGAGGGTCCCCGATGGGGCCTGTCCTGGGACGGGGTGCCCAACTCACCGCTCACCATCCACCAACCGGAGACCGGCCGCACGCTCCACTTCGCCCCCGTGGCAGGCCGTCCCGCTACCGAGCTGCCCCTGACGGCGATCGCCGACCGCAACGACAACCGAGTCCACTTCGCCTACGACGACACCGGCGCACCGCACGAGGTCTTCCACGACGGTGGCTACCGCCTGGCCGTCGAGACGGATGGCTCCCACGTCACCGCGCTGAGCCTGATCAGCGCCCCCGACGAGCCGGTACTCCTGAGGTACGGCTACGACGAACGCGGCAACCTCACCGCGGTCACCGACTCCTCCGGCATCCCCTCGCAGCTGTTCTACGACGACCGGCACCGCGTCATCGGCTGGGAGGACCGCAACGGCGCCTGGTACCGGTACCGATACGACGACGCCGGCCGCTGCGTCGCCACGGAGGGCGTGGACGGCATCCTGTCCAGCTCCATCGTGTACGAGCCCGAAAGCGGCCGGACCCGGTTCACCAACGCGCTCGGCCACACCACCGTCTACGAGTTCAACGACAGCTACCAGCCCGTCGCCGAGACCGACCCGCTCGGCAACGTCGTTCGAACGGCATGGGACCGGTACGACCGCCCGACGTCGGTGACCGATCCCCTGGGCCGCACCACCGGCTACGAGTACGACGACGCGGGACGGCTCGTCCGCACTGTCTATCCCGACGGCTCGGAGCAGCTCGCGGCGTATGACGAGCGCGGGCTACTGGTCCGCCAGACCGGTCCTGACGGCAGCGAGTGGCGGTACGACTACGACCAACGCGGCAACCAGACCGAGGTCCATGACCCGGCCGGTACCCGGCTGGCCTTCTCCTATGGCCCGCGCGGCGAACTGCTGTCGATCACCGGCCGCTCGGGAGCGACCACCCGTGTCGAGTCGGACCCCCGGGGCCTGCCGGTGGCGGCCCACAGCGACCAGGGCTCCACGACGACGGTGCGACGCGACGCGTTCGGCCGTGCCGTAGCCGCCACCGATCCCCTGGGCCGCACCACATCCACCACCTGGACCCTGGAGGGACGCCGCAGCAGCCGGACCTCTCCGGACGGCACCACCGAGACTTGGACGTGGGACGGCGAGGGAAACCTGCTCAGCCACACCAACGGCACGGGCGCCACAACCTCGTTCACCTACACCGCGTTCCACAAGGTCGCCACGCGGACCGACGCCACGGGCGGCCGCATCCAGTACCGCTTCGACCGCGAGTTGAACCTCACCGAAGTGGTCAACGCCCTCGGGCACAGCTGGCGATACGTCTACGACCCGGCTGGTCGGCTCGTCGAGGAAACCGACTTCGCCGGCCGGATACTCCGGTACGCCTACGACCCGGCAGGCCGGCGCCTGTCCAGCATCAACGGTGCCGGAGAGACCACCACGTTCGTCCGGGACGCGTTGGGCAACGTCATAGAGAAGAACTGTGGTGGGAGCCGCACCACGTTCCGCTACGACCGAGCCGGCCGTCTCACGACCGCCAGCGGCCCCGACGTCGAGATCGCATACGAGCGAGACGCGCTCGGCCGGATCGTCCGGGAGTCCCTGAACGGCCTGAGCACGGGCTTCGCCTACGACGACGCCGGCCGACGCACCCAGCGAACCACCCCGGGCGGCGCCGTCACCGCGTGGTCATACACCCCCGAAGGGGTCCCCACCGAACTGCACGCCGCCGATCACTCCATCCGCTTCGCCCATGATTCGGCAGGTCAGGAGACCCGGCGCGATCTTGGAGCCGGCCTGGCGTTGCACCACACCTGGGACGAGGCGTCCCGGTTGGTGGCCCAGCGGTTGACCCGGTCCACGGCGGCCGCGCCCGGCGGCGCAGCATTGGCGGGCCGCGACTACCGCTACGCCACCGGATCGCCCAACCCCGACCTGGTCGACGACCTGCTCCTCGGCACCGAGGAGTTGGGCCTCGACGACAACGGCAGGATCACCGCCGTCCACGGAAACGACCGAGACGAGCACTACACCTACGACGCCGCCGGCAACCTCGCCACCGCGTCAACGCCCGGCGATCCGGAACCCGCGGCCCTCACCTATGCCGGCAGCCGTCTGACCTCCGCGGGCCGCCGTTCCTACCGCTACGACGACCAGGGGCGAGTCGTCCACCTCACCCAGCGCACCCTGTCCGGCAAGCGCAAAGTGTGGCACTACGGATGGGACGCGGAGGACCGGCTGGTCACCGTGGCCACCCCGGGCGGCGATCACTGGCACTACACGTACGACCCCTTCGGCCGCCGCATCGGCAAGCAGCGGATCGACTCCTCCGGCCGGACAGTCGAACGGTTCACCTTCGTCTGGGACGGCGACAACCTCGCCGAACAGCACCACGAGGCCGGGGACCGGGTGACGCACACCACCTGGGAGTACGAACCCGGAAGCCATCGCGTCCTCACCCAGGAACAGCGCGGCTGGCTCAAGGACGCGCCGCAGGACGAGATCGACCGCCGCTTCCACCACATCGTCACCGACCTCGTCGGCACCCCGACCGAGTTCCTCACCCCGGACGGTGAGGTGGCCTGGCGCCGGCGCACCACCCTGTGGGGCGCGCCGCTCGGTCCCACCGAAGGCGACTTCCCGCTGCGCTTCCCCGGCCAGTACCACGATCCCGAGACGGGACTCCACTACAACCGTCACCGCTACTACGACCCGGCCACCGCCCGCTACCTCTCACCCGACCCGCTCGGTCTGACCCCCGCCCCCGACCCGTACGCCTACGCGCCCAACCCGTACACCTGGTCCGACCCGCTCGGCCTCACCTGCCGCCCGCGCTTCGTCGGGCTCCAATGGCTCACCGACCGCCAACTCGGCGTCGGCGGCGCCCGCGGTCAGATCTCCTTCCGCTACCAACAACACGTGACAGGGCAGGCGTACGAACAGGTATGGGAACTCGCCGACGGCCGACGCGTCCATGTGGACGGTGGTCCGGCCAACGGCTGGATCACGGAGGCCAAGTGGACGCAGAGTGAGGGCCAGTGGGACGCCTCGCCCTACAACCCGGACCACCACCTGTTCAGCGAGACCAAGCAGGAGAACCTGGTCGACCAGGCCGAGAGACTCCTCGAACTCAACGACGGCATCGGCGGAAACGGCGTCCGGTACGCGGTGTCCAACCTCGAAGGGGCCCAGTACTTCCAGAACCTCTTCGCGGGCAATGAAAGACTGGCCGAGGCCATGGCCAGCGGAAGGCTCGGGGTCTTCCACGTACCAGCGAACGGAATGTGGGGATGAACGACGTACTGAACCTTGTCCAGGGACTGCGCGACCTGCCCGCCCTCACCGCCGAGGACGTCGGCCCGGTGCTGGAGCGGCAGGGCTGGGAACCCATGCGCCGGGTACCGCCACCGCCCGTTCCGCGGGCCTGGTCCCGTGGCGGCCTACGCCTCGGCATCCAGGACCGGCTCCCCCAGCCTCGCGTCGAGATCACCCTGTGGCTCCGCGACTACGACGAGGAGGCCGCCGCCGACGCCGAGGACTTCGACTACGTCGAGGGCCTCTGGGCCGAGGCCGAGACGGCGGGACGCGCCCTCGCGGAGCAGATGGCCGCCAGCGGTCACGCCACCTCGCTGACCGGGGCCGAGTTGGACGAGAAGGAGGCCGAGGAGTTCTTCTGGCACACCGCCTGGACCTCCGCGCCCCGCCGCCTCGTCCTCGGGGCCAAGCAGGACGACACGGACCTCCCCGTCCGGGTCGTGGCGATCATCAGCTGATCACGGCCCGAGGTCGGTCACCGGACCGCTCGCCCCTCACCAAGCCGCCCGCGCCGAACCTGACAAGTCTCACCTGGTTGTGGGCCTCGCAGTCCGACGCGTGCGCGGCGGTGAGGGCCGGCGTCCCAGCGCCGGCCTCAGACAGGGCGACGACGTACACCGCTTCCATCGGCAAAGGCACGAACTGACTGTCAGAAGGGGGTGGCAGAGTGCCGGCATGATTCTTCCTCATGTAACCGATGCCCCGCCGCTCGTCTACACCGACAGCTTCGACATACCCGTACTGCTACGCGACAGGCCGGCCCGTCGTCCTCATCAGCAATGGCGCACCGCCAAGCACAAGCCCTGGCCGGCAATGGCCACGTTCCCGCAAGAGAACGGTTGGTATGCCCCAACCACGACATGGCGGGAGATCATCAAGGCGGCCATCGAGGTCGGCCGTCCCGTCTCGTACATGTTCCACCGGTTCCCCCGACTCGCGAACTCCGAACTGGTCGCCCGCGTCGCCCCGCTCTACGCGTACATGGGTCAGCACGACGTCACACCGAGGCACCCGCTACCGCAGACCGTCGGCCGGCGTCTGACCCTCAACGGCGTCTATGAAGACGCAACCGAACGCACGGCGAAGAACGCCATGGGGTACCGACTGGGGATGACGATGGCCGAGTGGGCGTGCCGCGCGTTGCTGGGGTTGGCGCAGACCTGGCACGTCGAGAATGGCGGCCCCATCCCGGCCTTGAGAGGGGATTTCCAAGACCCGAAGCGCAAGCTTCCGGACCTGTGGGGACTGCACCAGGCTGAGAACCAATACTGGCTCATCGAGGCCAAGGGCGGCGATGTCGGCCAGGGTGCCCTCGACAACGGTCTGGCCCAGCTCGCAGGTGGCAGCAAGATCCTCTCGGCCTACGCGCACCGTCGCGTCCTCATTGGCGCGGCAGTGCGCCCACGAGACGACCTCTTCCTCACCATCGACCACAATCAGCATGCCGGAGGCAAGCCGCTGACTCAGTGGGGCCCGGCCGCGCCCGTTGAGCCGGGCGGCCCCGAGGACTACATCGGAGACAGCGATGACGCCCTCATGGCCACTGCTCGGGCCCAGATGTTGAACTTTCTGGCTCTGAGGTCCCTGCCACCGACTCGTCTGAGGACCGTGCTCGTCGCTACCGACCGCACCCTGCGACGGCACACCCCAGGAACACTGGCCATGCCCCTCGAAAGGGATACCGAGACATTCGAGAGGCGCGCTCGTCTACGTGCCGAGGCACCCGCCGCAGAGACACCGACCCTGCGCGGGCGAGCCAGGGCGATGGGGCTGGAGGAGTTTCTGACCGGCCGGATCCCCGGCACCGAAGTGACCATCGGGATGTCGCGTCGTCTCTTCGCGGCATGTGAGCTGGTGCACCGGGCAGACCTGGAGACCGCCAACAGCACCCCCGGTCTACGCGCCGAGGACCAGCGGTACGGCGACGACCCCATGGACGAAGAGTTCGAAGGCGAAGAGCGCCGCGGGCTCCGAGGCATCTGGTACGAACGGCAGGAAGAGGAAAGCCCGTATCTCAAGCCTGTCGTACGCCGGGCGTACGAGCGTGCAGAAGAGGGCACATGGCGCGGTGTGCTCGGCACAGACCTGGAACCGAGGCTCGACGTCGAACCGGACGCAGGTCGCCTCGAAGCCGCCACAGCCGAGACCTACGTCGCCGTGCGCGGGGAGGGCCTGCCCCATAGCACTTGATGAACTCGACGGCCACCTTCTCGACAGGCCTCCTGGACTACGCAGCAACCGCCTCGTGGACATCGAGATCGTCGACGGGGTCGGCGTCGTCGATGCCGACCACCTCGACAGCGACACCCCACTGTTCGAGGGTCCGCACCGTGTGGGCGAGGGTCACCTGGGAGAAGGCCATGAGGCTGTCGGGGGTCAGCTGGGTTCCCCGCCGCAGGTGGATGGCGAAGACGACGCGTCGCGGCACGAAGTCGTCAGGGAGGACACGCCTGCCGTCGGTCTGTTCACGGACCAGCCGGACGAACTCGGCACGCACCGATGCCGAGCTCTGCAGCAGCTGGATCGTGACCAGCCCCTGGTTGAACAGGTGGCTCAACGGGCCCGAGCGGCCGTGGGCCGGCTTGACCAGGACGAGGCTGTCGTCGGGGGCGAGGTGGTCACAGACCTCCATGACGTTGTGGCGCTTGAACGGGTTCTGCACATAGCCACAGTCGAGGTTGACGAACCCCTCGCACCCCGGGTTACCAGACACCTTGTCGTTGTAGTCCCGCTCGACCATCCCCTTCGGCCACGGCGGCATGGGTGTCGTGGGGTTCGAGCTGATCACCCGGGCGACGACGGCCTGGGCCTCCCGGAGGAAGGCATCGCCGATCTCGTACCATGCCTGGTCCCGGAGGCAGAACCGCCGCGCCCTCAGGCTGACCTCGGCCTCGATCCAGCGCAACGCACCGGTCGTGGCGACGATGTCGGACTCGGTCGACGCGTGGCTGCCGTAGACGAAAACCTTGCCGCGACGCAGGGCCGTCAGGCGGGTGCCCGGTTCACGGAGCCGAACTCCGGCGATGAGGTGCTCGGGGGTAAGGTCGTCCATCCGGCGCAGCCGACCGCCGGCCTTCACCCCGAACGAGACACCCCCACCCAAGACGTCCCGCATCGCGCCCTGGCCGTCCTCCACCTCACCCTCACCGGCCCCGCGACCTGCTCGACACCCTGCGGTCCCTCGCTCACCGCCCCGGGGCCGCCCTCTCGCCCCTCCCCGCCCTCGCCACCCAAGCCCTCACCGGCATCGCCACCATCGAACCCGGCGCCCTCCCCTACACCATCACCCTCCTCACCCCCGGCCCACACCCACTCCCCCGACTCCACCGCGGCCGGCCCCACCGCACCTGGCCCGACACCCACCAATGGCTCTGGGCCCTCGCCTCCCGCACCAACCCCCACGACTACCCGCCCCACCCCGACAGCGTCCCCAGCCTCACCGCGGACACCGTCCACATCTCCGCCGACTGGAGCGCCCTCGTCCTACGCCACGGCGCAGCCTTCATCGGCCACCGCCCCGACCAAGGCCCCACCGACCCCTTCTACGGCTACGCCGAACTCCACACCCGCAGCGTCTACCTCGACGCCCTCCTCTTCGGCATGATCCAGCGCGACCACATCGACCAACTCACCGAAGACCTCACCGACGTCTTCACCGGCCCCGGCGAAGCGGCCCGCCTGGCCACCATCGAACGCCGCATCGCCCACTTCCGCAGCACCTACTGGCGCCAACACCTCACCACCCACGGCACCGCCAACGACCTCCTCACCGCCTACCAGAACCAGTACCGACTCCCCGAACGCTTCACCGAAATCCTCGCCGAAGCCGCCGACCACAACCGCCTCATCCAAACCCACAAAAACCAACAGATCAGCGGCGCCCTCGGCATCATCACCATCCTCGGCCTCCCCCTCACCACCGCCCTCACCGTCATCCAAGTCCTCGGCTACCAAACCCCCTGGCACCTCCTCACCGCCACCCTGACCGCCCTCGCCGCCACCGGCGCCCTCCTCACCACCCCCTACGGCCGCCTCGTCCTCAACTCCCTCCGAGGACGAACCAGAAGGGGAGCGCCATGAACCCGGGGCCCGAGCAGCACGACGGGGCCCGGCAACCGCTATCGGTTGCCGGGCCTTCCTGCGTTCGTCAGTCCACGAGATAGTGGGCTTCGATGTAGGCGACAGTGGAGTCGTACGGTTCCCCCACCGGCTTCAACGCGTACCGACGGAAAACCGCGGCGGTGGCGCGGCGGGCGCCTCGGTTGCGGGCGTCGGCGTTGTCCCAGGACCGGGCAAGGGTGCGGGTCACCACCTGGTCGATCTGCTCGGCCAGGTTCCGCTCCGTGACGGTGAGGCCGGGCGGTGCGTGGTCGTGGATGATCCGCGACAGGACGCCCACGTGATCGTCGTCCAGCACGACGACGGCTTCGTCGGGGTGTTTCTCGGCCTTCACGATGGCTTGGGCGACCCGGAGTGCGTCGGACAGGAAGTCCAGCGCATCCTGAGCGTTCTGGATGATCCGGTCCCGCAGCCGCCTGATCCGCTCGGCGAGAGCGATGTACTTCGCCGACCCCGGCTCTACGCCCTCGTCGAGGGAGGCCTTGATGCGGTCCAGGATCTCCGCCGCGGACGGCGGCGTCTTGTCCTCGCCATCGTTCTTGTCGCGCTTCGGTCGGACGAGGGCCAGCAGCTCCTTGAGGACGGCGATGCCCTGGGCGTCCAGGACGAGGGCTTCCTCCTGGGAGGCGACCACGGAGAAGGAGTGGACGTGGGCGTTGATGATCTCCAGGACCATAGGTCCCAGCTCGGCCAGCCGTTCCTTCCTCTCCTCGTCGGAGGACTTCTTGAACAGGGTCGTGTACACGGACCCGAACAGCCCGAATCCCTCCTGGAACTTGGCGACCCGCTTGTCGGTGTTGATGAGCGGGTACAGGCGAGCCAGGAGCCGGTAGTCCCTGGCGAACACCTCAGCGGCGCCTGGATCCGTATCCAGGTAGACGTTGATGGCTCGCACAGACTCGTATCCGTGGACCGTGAGGTCCAGACCGTCCACGTCCGCGAGGAGGTCTTCGATGCGGGCAAAAGTGGTGCGGAACTCGGCGACCAACTCGGACACGTCGGTGACGAACCCGCCGCCCTTGCCGGCCCCCTCTGCGGTGGGGTCGACGACGGCGCGTTGGACCTCTTCAGCCAGGCCGATGTAGTCCACGATCACGCCGGAGGTCTTCACGAACCCGGTCGGAGACGCCCAGGGGCGGTTCGGTCGGGTGATCGTCTGGAACAGGTTGTGGGCCTTCAGCGGCTTGTCCAGGTAGAGGACGCCCTCGTTGGGGGCGTCGAACCCCGTCATCAGCTTCGCGGTCACCACCAGGAAGCACAACGGGTTCTCCGGGGCGAGGAACCGCCGCTTCTGGTCCTCCTCCTCGACCTCCGAGAGCTGGAACGGCCGCATGGCGGGGTCTTCGTCCTTGGAGTCCGAGACGGAGATGTTCACCTCGGCGGTGATCCGCTCGTGCTTCGCGACCTCGGCAATCAGTCGTGACGCCTCGAAGCCGGCCAGCAGCTCGTTGATCTTGTCTGTGTATGCCACGGCCAGCTCACGGTTGTAGGCGACGACCTGGGCCTTGAGGCCATTGCGGTAGGCGCCGGCCAGGTAGTGGTCCACGATGTCCTGGCAGACCGCGTGTATGCGGTCGGGGTTGGCGAACACCGAGGTGAGGCGCCCGAACTTGCGGGACAGGGCCTCACGATCCGGGTCGTCGAGTTCGAATTCGTCGGCGAACTGGTCGAACTCAGCCTGCAACGCCTGGTCGTCTATCTCGAAGTCGACCGGGTGTGGGTCCAGCATGACGGGGACGGTCGCCTCGTCCAGCAGAGACCGCGACACGGAGTACCGATGCAGCACCCTGCCCGGGTCGGTCTCCTCGCCGAAGAGGGCGAAGGTGTCGGTGGCAAGGTTCCTGACGGGGGTACCGGTCATGCCGAAGAACTTCGCGTGCGGCAACGCCGCACGCATCTGTCCGGCGAGGGACTTCGACTTGGCGGACTGGGTGCGGTGCGCCTCGTCGACCATCACGATGATGTTGGCCCGGGTCGACAGGTTCTTGCCGGCGTCGGCGAACTTGTGCACGGTCGTGGAGATGACGCCACGTACATCGTCGGTCAGCAGGGAACGCAACTCCTGGCTGGTGGCGGGCTGGTGGAAGTATGCGTCCCCCATCGCTGAGGTAAACACCCCGGAGGTCTGCCGGACGAGCTGAGTCCGATCCGAGAGCAGGATGATCGTGGGCGACTCGGTGCGGGTGTCTTCCAGCAACAACGAGGCGGCGAACACCATCAGCAGCGTCTTCCCGGACCCCTGGTGGTGCCAGATCAGGCCCTTCGAGCCGCCCTCCAAGACCCGCTCGTGGATCAGGCGCGCGGCCTCCATCTGCGGATAGCGGGGCAGGTACTTCTTGTCCGCCCCGCCACCGGAGGTGTCGAACAGAACGAAGTTTGCGAGCATGCCCAACACCGTGGCAGGGTTCATCAGCAGCGTGACGGAGCGCTGCACGTCGGCCTGTCCTGACAGGTTCTCGTCGTCGGCGGTGGACCGAAACGGCTGCCACAGGTAGGTCGGCGCGCCGGCGGCACCGAACCGCAGCTTCAGCCCGTCGGATGCGATGGCGAAGACGTTCGGCGTGAAGAACCACGGGTACTCGGTGGCGTACACATCGTTGATCTCGCGGGCGGCATCGATCCACCCGGACTTCGCGGTCGGGGACTTGACCTCGACCACTACCAGGGGCAGGCCGTTGACCCAGTACACGAGGTCGAACCGGCGGGATGTCTTACCGGGGACGGTGATGGTCACCTCGTCCGACACGACCAGGGTGTTGGCGGTCAGATGCTCGAAGTCGATAACTTTCAGGGCGTGCCACACGCCGTCTGCGTCCCGGAACTCCTTGCGCCCACGCAGCAGACGAAGCACCTGCTCGTTGGCCCGCACCAGCCCGCCCTCGACGGCGTTGACCGTGGCAACGATCTCCTCGACCACCACGTCCGCGTCAAACCCATCGATCACCCCAGGGTTTAACCGAACGATGGCGTCCCGCAGCTGGCTGACGATCACGGTCTGCGTCGTCTTGCGCGGCAGCGACCTGCCTGCTGTGAAGTCCCAGCCTATGGGGAGGGACCATTGGATCATCAGGTTCTGGAACTCGCGCTCCCGGATCCCCTTCGCCACGGCTCAGACCTCCAACTCGGCGGACTCGATGTCGATGGTCCGGTCCAGCAGCCCTGCCAGCAGTCTTGCGCGAGCCTGACGGAGACTGGCCCCTTCGGCACGGAGCTCAGCAATCTGTCCCTCGATCGAATCCAGTGCTTCCGCTGCCTGCTCCTGCTCAGGTCGGGACGGGATGGGAAGAGCGACAGAAAGGAGCTGGTCGGGATTGAGGCGCTTACGACGCTGTACAGTCCCGACGACCCTGCTCTGCATCTCAGCCCACAGCCGAGGTGTCCGGCAGACATGCTTCATCCACCCTGGAGCAATGTCACCGGCAAGCGTGAAGGTCGGGAACTCATTGCTTGCCACGAAGCCGTCGAATTCTACAGGAACCACGGTAATTGGCCCCTCCCAAGCAGTCAGCTTTCGCATTACTACCTGGTTCTCCCGAAGGACGTTCATGGCCGTGTACTCGGTATCTGCCCCGTCGAACTCATCCTTGTCCACAAGGCCCTTGCCGGCGTTGAGTACTCCAGCGAGGTGGTAAGTCTTTCCGGCTTCCATCCGGGTCCGTACGACATCGAGGTGCATCGCTTCGCCGAGGAAGCGCAAATCCGCCTCGTTACCATCATTGGTGCACCAGAGCAACGACGCCGCCGCCCGGTACACGCTTTCCAGCGCCCTCGCCTCGTCATCGAGCGCGCTGATCTGATCATCGACCGCGCTGATGATCTCAACGATCCGCTCCTGCACCCTAATCGGCGGAAGGACGATGGATACCGACGCGATGGTCTTGGCGGACAGCTCAGTCTGATTGGTGCTCCCCGTCTGCAGAGATTCGAAGTCCGCCTTACGCATTGATAGAATCAGCCCTGCGAATCCCAACACGAAACGCTCCGGATCGGGACGCACAATGGTGATGTGAGAGTCGGCGGTCGCAGGCTCGGAAAGCTCGCGGAGTTCCGCGGCCCGGCCAAGCGTGCCACGGCCGGTGGAGTTAATGAGCACATCCCCGACCCGAAGGTAGGCGTATTCGGGAAGCGCCCGCGAGAGTTCAGTTTGGCGGGCGAGGGAGAAGTCGATTCGGTTCCCGTCACGGACGCACTTCTGGTTCAATACCAAGCGGCCCTCATCGACGTACTTCGGAGCCTTTCCCCTCTTGATTGAGCGGCAAGCATCTTCGAGCGTCGTCTCGACCCACTGGTCACTCATCGAAGCCCTCAATCCCAGCAGCGGCGAGCACTTTGAGCATCCGCTCCTCGGCGATCCGACGCTTAGCACGCCTGAGGTTGTAAGCGTCGATCAGGGTGCCGAGGTCTTCAGTCTCGGCTGCGGCCTGCTTAATGTAGCGTCCAATATTCAGGTTGTAGTCGTTCTCCTTAGACCTGATCTCGCTCCGGGAGACAAATCGGGCAGCCAGGCGACCGTCACTGTCGAGACCGACGGGGTTGCCTTCGGAATCGAAGTTTGCATGGTAGGCGGTCACCACATCGGCGATGTCAGCGTCGGTGAGCGTGTTGCGGTTCTTGCCCCTCGTGAAGCGTCTGGAGGCATCGATGAACAGCACTCCGTCCTCGCGCTCCTCAGCCTTGGCGCCTTTAGCACGGAAGACGAGGATGCAGGTGGGGATGGAGGTTGAATAGAAGAGGTTGGCCGGCAACCCGATGACGGCTTCCAGGAGGTCGTCGTCCAGGATACGCTGGCGGATGGCTGCTTCCTGACCGCCACGGAAGAGAACGCCATGAGGTAGAACAACGCCGGCACGGCCATTCTTCGGACCCATGCTGGCGATCATGTGCTGCACGAATGCCCAGTCAGCTGACGACTGCGGGGCGACCCCGCCGATGGCGCGCGGGTCGTTGCTCCAAGGCTTCCACTTCAGGCTGTACGGCGGGTTGGCGACGATCACGTCGAACTGTTCGACCGACCCGTCCGGCTTCTTGAAGCGCGGGTCCTTCAGCGTGTCGCCGCCCTCGATTTGAAACTGGGTCAGGTTGTGCATAAAGAGGTTCATGCGTGCCACGCCCGCAGTGTCCGATACGGCCTCCTGCCCATACAAGCTGAGCGTGTAGCCACGCCCGCCGCGAGCCTTCAGGAGGTTCGCGGCGGCGATGAGCATGCCCCCTGAGCCACAGGTCGGGTCGTACACCGACTCGTAGCCCTTGGGGTCCAGGAGTTCGACGATCAACTCGACGACCTCACGCGGGGTGAAGAACTGGCCCGCGCGGGTGCCGGAGCCGTCGGAAAACCGCTTCAACAGGTACTCGTATGCCCCGCCGAGCACGTCGTGGGACATGTTGCCCTCGTGCATCTTCGGGGTGCGGTCCATCGCCTGCATGACCGCCGCCAGCACCTCCCCCGACAGGACCTCTTCGGAGGTCCAGCTCATAGACCCGAACAGGCGGGAGAACTTGTCAGGGTTGGCCGTCTCGATCGCCTGAAGAGAGGCGCGGACCCGCTGGCCGAGGCCGGGCTGGGTGATGGTGGCGAGGATGGACGTCCAAGAGGCGCGACGCTCCTGGACGGTGCCGGGGTAGATGAACGGGATCTCGAACGACTGGTAGTCGCGGTACTCGATCTCGTGGGCTTCCTCGGCAGAGAGGTCGTCCAGGCCCTCGTTGTCGGCCAGAAACTCCTGGTGGTGATGTTCCCAGGTATCCGACAGGTACTTCCAGAACATCAGCGGGAAGACAACCGAGGAGTATTGCGCTTCGGGCATCGCCACGCGCAGCTCGTCGGCGGCATCCCACAACCGGCTCTCGATCTCTTGCTGGGTCACTGCCATCTGTCGGGGTTATCCTTGCTCGTCAAAGGGCGGCGGCCCGAAGGCCGTGGTGTTCCCCGCTGGTGACCCCATATCCGGCGTATCCGGCGCGTGCACGCCGGACGTGTCCCGCTGGGTGAACACACGCGGGGTGTCGTACTCCCTGTACGGGCGACTCACCAACGATATCCCTCCCCAGGACCACGACATACGGCAAACGCCCGACCAAACGGCCGGGCACGCACCACGGTGGCCGCCCCGTCCGGGAGCCTCCCCAACCTGGGCTCTTCACCTTGCCCCGATGCGGACATCTCCCCCACCAGGACCTCCCTCCGCGCCGCCTACTGCATGATCCGCAGGGGGAGCAGATCGACGACGAAGCGGCCTGACCGCCCGGTCGGAGGGCAGGTCATCCGTCCCGGTGAAGCGGGAGGCCGGCGACGACGGACACGCCTCGGACGGGGCGGGGCCTGATGGTCCAGGCGGCGGCGAGGCGATCGACGAGCAGCAGGCCACGGCCCGTCTCGCCGTCAACGTCGAGCGACCGCGGTGCGGGCACGGCATTGCTGGCGGCCGTGCCAGGGTCGGACACGGCGATCCAGTAGTGACCGTCGGCGGGCCACAGGACGAGATCCACCCGCTCGTCCTGCTGGTGCGTGCCATGCCGGATCGCGTTGGTGACCAACTCGGAGGTGAGCAGGCTCAGATCGTCGCCCAGGCACCGTCGCAGTCCAGTCGGCAGCGCCTGGGGGACGGCGTGCCGGGCGCGTCCGACGGAGGCCAGACGGGCAGGGAAGTGCCAGTGCGTGGGCACAAGCGGGATGTCAGGCATGGCCAACTCCGATGCGGTGACGGTTGTTTGAAGACGCACCGGCCGGTGGCTCGCCGCCCTGGACGCGGGCACACCCGCCCCAGGGCAGGCGGGCATGCTCGCGCGGCGCACTTCCGACACAGCGGTGTGTAGCGTGCTTAGTACCGACAGTAGAGGCTGCGAGTTAAATTTGCCATCTCTCACGCTATATTTCACCGTGTGGGTGACATCTCCCCTTGCCAGGGCGACCCGATGGAAGGCAGAACATGGCCCCCAGGACAACACCGACCGAGCGACAGAGGCGCCTGGGCAGCGAGTTGAGAAGACTCCGCATGGCGGCTGGCATGTCTGCCGAACGCGCGGCGGGGCTGCTGGGGGTCGATCGCGGCCGGCTCTCCAACATGGAGTCGGGTCAGCGCGGCATCAGCGAGGAGCGCCTACGCACACTCGTCTGCAACTGTGACTGTACGGATGAGCGATACGTCGAAGCCCTGGTTCAGATGGCGACGGCCGGCCCTGGCTGGTGGGAACCCTTCCGTGGCAGCCTGCCGCAAGGGATGCTGGACATCGCGGAGTTGGAGGCGAACAGCCCGCGCATGCGCGTTTGGAACATGGTCCACATCCCCGGCTTGCTCCAGACCTCTGACCATGCGCTGGCGGTCTTTCGCCTCGCCATCCCCTCTCTGCCCGAGCACGAGGTCGCGCTCCGCCTTGCCCACCGAACCCAGCGTCAACAGATCCTCCTGGGTGAGGCCCCGCCCCAGTACCTGGCTCTCATCCACGAAGCAGCGCTCCGGATGCGCTTCGGCACCCCGGATGTCGTACGCGGACAACTGGCCCACCTGATCGACATGTCCGAGCGCGACAACATCACCGTCTTGGTGATCCCCTTCGAGAGTGGCGGCTTCCCAAGCGCCGGACAGGCCGTCCTTTACGTGGAGGGGCGAGTACCACAGCTCGACACGGTCCAGGTCGACAGTTCTCACGGGCCCGACTTCCTGCACGCGGAGAGCCAGCTCGCGAAATATCGCGCCCAGTTGGACTGGTTGCAGGAACTGGCACTGACCCCGGGGCCGTCTCGTGCCTTCATCCGCGAGATCGCGAACCAACTCTAGGAGACACCTTGCCCGACATCACCTGGGAAGCCCCGTTCTGCGCCGAAGGCGAAGCCTGCTTCCGATTCGGCACCGACAACGACGGCAACGCCTACATATCCGTCAACGGTCAGGAGGAGCACTACCTCACCGACACCCTCGACGCCCTCCGCACCCTCATCACCGACATCAAGGCCGGCAAGGCCGACCACCTGCTGTAGCCCACATCCAGGGCCCCTTCCGTCATAGTGGTGAGACACACCACAGCCGGGCGACGGAACAACGGGGGACACGAGGGGTGACCGCCGGTACACCGGATCGGCGAGCGGGGCGCTGCGAACTAACCGAAGGCACGCTGGTGGAACGCGGTTGGCCCTGCGCCAGTCTGCGAGGTTATGGAGCGCAGCATAGAGAGGGCCGGCATCGACGATCAGTGTGGTTCGCGGTGCCGACTCTCCTCCTCGGCGAGTATGTCCCGCCCCTCAAGCAGGCCGGCGAGAGCTTCCTCCATGCGCTCAGCGATGTCCGGGCGCCCGCTGTCGCCGGCCCCCGTCGAACGGAACGCCGCCGCGCCTGCCCCGGGTGCCCGGCGCCTGGCAGGTGGGAGGCGATGGCCTCTCGGGTCGACTCCGAGATGGTCATGCCACGCTGAGCAGCCTCCTGACGCATGCGAGCGTCGAGGCTGTCCGCCAGTTTGATGGTCGTCCGTCGCCTGTATGCCATCATGCCCGGGCGCGACTGCGTCCGCCGTCACCCGCGCGACGACGCCAAACGGGGCGGGGCCTCGCGCCGCAACTTCGTTGCAGGCGAAGCGCGTTGACAGGGCACCGCGTAGGCTCGTGGCGCATGATGACGCCTTCCTCACAACAGCGGCAGTGCCGGGCGACGACCAAGGCAGGACACCGTTGTCCCATCGATGCCGGACCGTCGGATTTGTGCCATGTGCACGATCCAGCGCTCCAGTGCGGCGCTCAAACCAAGCGCGGCACCCGATGCACTGTGGCCACTGGCGGGGGCCGCTGTAAGACCCACGGCGAGGCGGCAGCCGCTCCGCGACCTGCCACGCTCTGGGAAGAGGAGCAACGCCCCGCAGCGCCATCGAGGGACTTCCTCTCCCACACCCTGGATTTCGGCTGATCGCCGAGCACACCGCCGGCCCGAGCGAGCAGCTACGCCTCAGGCTTCAGGAAGTCAGGGCGCAAGGAATCCGAGATCGTTCCCGGGCGACTCACGGTAGTGCGCTGCCCGGATTACCCGGGGGCCGCGGACCTTCCCGCCTGGATCCCCGCGAAGATCGATGAGTTCACCAGGACCGACTCGGTGCCCGCCACGGCCATCAGCGAGGAGGCGGGGCCGGAGCGGGTGAACGCCTGGCTCGAGGCGTTCGCTCACGGCCAGGGCCTGGGCACCCACGTGCTGCTCAGGACCGGTATGGCGTTCTTCCCCTGGCTGGAGTGCCAACTGCCCGAGAGCGGCTGGGCCACGATCGTTCGCGGGGCGTTGGGCGACGATCTCTTCGTCGCCTCGGCGGACGGGAACGTCCTAGTCGTCGTGTTCGCCGAGGAGTACGACTACCAGGGCTTCGCCGCCCACGCCCCGGAAGGGCGCTAAGGGCTCGCAGCGTGGCCGCGATCGCCACCCGAACGGCGATCGCGAGGCGCGGTGGTCGGGACCACTTCCGCGATCCCGAGCACCGCGCCTCGTGCGACCGAGCCGGCCCTGGGGGCGTCAGCTCTTGACCGACCCCGACATCAGGCCGCCGACGAAGTAGCGGCCGAGGACGATGTAGACGACCAGCGTCGGGAGGGAGGCGAAGAGCGCGCCGGCCATGGAGACGCCGTAGTCCTGGAGGAGCGCGCCGTTGGCCAGGTTGTTCAGCGCCAGGGTGACCGGGCCGTTCTGGCTGGAGGAGAAGAAGACCGCGAACAGGAAGTCGTTCCAGGCGGAGGTGAACTGCCAGATCAGCACGACCACGAAGCTGGGGATGGAGATCGGCAGGATGACGGACCAGTAGGTCCGCAGCATGCCGGCGCCGTCGATGCGGGCGGCCTCGACCAGTTCGTGGGGGACGGTCTGGTAGTAGTTGCGGAAGATCAGCGTCGTGATCGGGATGCCGAAGACCACGTGCAGCAGGATCAACGTCGGTACGCCGCTGGGCAGGGACAGGTCGAGGACCAGCTCGTTCAGCGGGATGATCACCGCCTGGTACGGGATGAACATCCCGAACAGGATGAGCGTGAACACCAGGTTGGCGCCGCGGAAGGACCAGCGGGAGAGCACGAAGCCGTTGATCGAGCCGAGCAGCGCGGAGATGATCGCCGAGGGGACGACCATCTGGAGGGTGCGTCCGATGGCGGGGGTCAACGTGTCGGCGGCGGTGCGCCAGTTGTCCAGCGTCCAGGTGGAGGGGAGGCTCCAGGCGCGGGAGGGGGCCGCGTCGCCGGGGCCCTTGAAGCTGGTGACCAGCAGCACGTAGACCGGGATCAGGACGATGAGGAGGAAGAAGAGGAGCGCGGCGTAGCGCAGGGTGCGGGCCAGGGGGAAGCCGGCGGGGCGCCGCGATGGCGGCGCGGGGCGCTTGGTGGTCGGCTGGGCGGTGGTTGTGGAGAGGGTGGCTGCCATCACCGCTCCCTGCGGTTGGTGCGGACGAGGTAGGGCACGACCACGACGGCCACCAGGACCAGCAGGATCGAGCCGACGGCGGCCGCGTTGGCGTAGTCGAAGCTGGACTTGAAGACGTACATGTCCACCGCGGGGACCTTCGTCTGGTAGTTCGCCGGCTTCGAGATGGACATGATCAGGTCGAAGGACTTCAGCGACATGTGGCCGATGATGATCAGCGCGGAGAGCGCCACCGGGGAGAGCTGCGGGAACAGCACGTGCCGGTAGAGCTGCCAGGTGGTCGCGCCGTCCATCCGCGCCGCCTCGCGGAGTTCGTCGGGGATGCCGCGGAAGCCGGCGAGGAACAGCGCCATGACGTAGCCCGACAGCTGCCAGATCGCGGGGATCGCGATGGCCGTGATGCCGTAGTCGACGTTGTTCCACCAGTTGTTCTGGAGGAAGTCGAGGCCGGTCATCTGGAAGAGGCGGTTGAGGCCGGTGGCGGACTCGTCCTGCCCTGAGTTCAGCAGCCAGCGCCAGACCACGCCCGAGGCCACGAAGGAGACGGCCATCGGGAAGAGGTAGATCGAGCGGAAGACGCCCTCGCCCCTGATCGGCCGTTCCAGCAGCCACGCCCACAGGAAGCCCATGACCATGGTGCCGGCCAGGAACACCAGGGTGTACAGCAGCAGGTTGCGGAGTGAGTGCTGGAAGGCGTCGTTGCCGAGGAGGTCGAGGTAGTTGTCGAACCAGACGGTGCTCGACGGCTCCTGGCCCGTGGTCTGGGCCGCGGTGTGGATGTCGGTCGTCGACGTCCCGAAGTTCACGGCGATCAGGCCGTAGACGAAGACGCCCACGAGGACCAGCGACGGGGCGAGCAGCAGCAGCGGCGGCCCGACGCGTTTCAGGGTGTGTGTCATCGGTGTCTCGTGTCTCCCTTGGGTCGTCACGGCGCGCCGTCGGCGGGGAAGGGCCGGCGGCGCACCGTGACGTGTTCCGGGTCGGTGCCGGCGATCAGCTGGTGGCCGTCGCGGCGGCGAGCTCCGACTGGAACGTCGACAGGTCGGCGGCGCCGGAGGTGAACCTGCTGGTGGCGTCCGTGATGGCGTTCAGCTGGGAGACCGGGACGGCGGCGCCGTGCGCCAGGGAGGAGACGATGGTGTCCTGGCCGTAGGACTCCATGGCGGTCTGCTGGTACTCGGAGAAGTCGGCCGGGTCGGCGTCGACGCGGGCCGGGATGGAGCCCTTGGCCACGCTGAACGCCGTCTGGCCCTCCAGGGAGGCGACGGTCTCCAGCCAGGCGCGGGAGCCCTCGGGGTTGGGGGCGCCCGTCGGCAGGGTGAAGGAGTCGGCGAGGAAGTCGAAGACGCCGTCGGTGCCGGGGACCGGGACCGCGGCGAAGTCGGTGCCCAGCTCCTGGCCCTGCTCCTCGAACGCGGCGACCGCCCAGTCCCCCATCACGTTGAAGGCGGCGTTGCCGTCGATGACCATCTGGGTCGCCTCGGGCCAGTCGAGGCCGTCGCGGTCGTCGTTGGTGTAGCTCATGGCCCGCTCGAAGTCCTCCAGGGCGGCGGTGACGTCGGCGCCCTCCCAGTCGGTCGAGCCGTTCCACAGGCCGGTGTAGGCGTCGGGGCCGAGGTCGGCGAGGAGGATCGTCTCCAGCAGGTGGACCTGGGTCCAGGCGGTGGCGACCGACAGCGGGGTGACGCCGGCGTCCTGGAGGGCGTCGAGGTCCTCGAACCACTCGTCGAGCGAGGCGTAGCTGGGGTTCGGGTCGATGCCGTTCTCCTCCAGCACCGCGGAGTTGGACCACATCACGTTCGCCCGGTGGACGTTGGAGGGTATGGAGTAGATCTGCCCGTCCCGGGTCAGCAGGTCGATCAGGTCCGACGGGAACGCCTCGCGCAGGTCGAACTCGTCGTAGAGCGCGGAGACGTCCTCGATCTGGGCCGCGTTGATGTAGTCCAGCAGCTCCATGCCGGCGTGCGCCTGGAAGGTGTCCGGCGGGTCGCTGGCCTGGAGGCGGGACTGGAGGAGGTCCTTGGCGGCCGATCCCGCGCCGCCGGCGACCGCGCCGTTGACGAACTCGATGTCGGGGTGCTGCTCCTCGAACGCGCCCACCAGGGCGTCGAGTCCGGCCTTCTCGGAGCCGGCCGCCCACCAGGTGAAGACCTCGACCTCGTCGTTCGAACCGCCGCCGCCGCTCGAACCGCCGCCGCCGTTGCTCGAACCGCTGCACGCCCCGAGTGTCAGGGCGGCGATGGCCGCGCCGGCCACCATCGTGCTGGTCCTGCGATTGACACGCATGGGTGTTCCCTACGCCTTCGTTGCCGTACCGGGGGACGCCCCGGGGGCGTCCTTGGTGTCTGCGGACATCCAAGGGCCGACCCTCGTTGAAATCAAGAAGTAAATTCAAAGGAGCCTCTAATCGTTATGTGCGGTCAGCTCGTGTATCCAAGCGGCTGGTGGGCGGGGGTCCCGGGGCGGGCGGCGGCCAACGCGGTCCTGACCGGGCGCGGGTGCGGCGGGTAAGCTGCCCGACGTGCGCACTGACCGGGTGACTCCCGGCTCGCAGACTTCACTACGTGAGGCCAACCGAGCCCGGATCGTGAGCGCCGTTCAGCGGCACGGCTCGCTCACGCAGATAGAACTGGCCGGTGTCACAGGGCTGTCCCCGGCCACCGTCTCCAACATCGTCAAGGAGCTGGCGGCCAGCGGGGTGCTGCACACCTCGCCGTCCACCCGCAGCGGGCGGCGCGCCCTCCAGGTCACCCTCGCCCGGGGTCTCGGCCTGGTCGCCGGGGTGCACTTCGGCAGCCGGTCCCTGCGGGTCGCGCTCGCCGACGCCGCGATGCAGGTGCTCGCCGACCAGCGGATGCCGCTGGCGCCCGACCACCGGGCCGACGCCGGGCTGCGCCGCGCGGCGCTGCTGGTCGTGGAGATGCTGGAGTCCCTCGACGCCGGCCCCGAGGAGCTGCTCGCCGTGGGCGTCTGCCTGCCCACCGCCGTCGACCGCCGCACCGGCCGCATCACGACGGTCGGGATGCTGCGCGGCTGGGACGGCGTGGCCGTGCCCGAGGTGCTCGGCGAGGAGTTGGCCGCCCCGGTGGCGGTCGACAACGACGCCAACCTCGGCGCCCTCGCCGAGACCCGGCTCGGCGCCGCCGCCGGGCACGAGAACGTCGCCTACCTGCGGGTCTCGCACGGGGTCGGCGGCGGCCTCGTCATGGGCGGCCAGCTGGTGCACGGCCGGGCGGGCGGCGCCGGCGAGATAGGCCATGTGACGGTCGACGAGAACGGGCCGATCTGCCGGTGCGGCAACCGGGGCTGCCTGGAGACGTTCGTCGGCGCGCCGGCCCTGCTCGGGATGCTCGCCGCCAGCCACGGGCACCTCACGCTGGACGACGTCATCCTCCGCGCCAGGGAGGGCGACCCGGGCTGCCGCCGGGTGCTGTCGGACACCGGGCAGCACCTGGGCGTGGCCGCCGCCAACCTGTGCAACCTCGTCGACCCCGAGATCGTCGTGGTCGGCGGCCGGCTCGCCGGGGCCGGCGAGATCCTGCTCGGCCCGATGCGCACCGTCGTGGAGCAGCGCACCATGCCGAGCACGGCGGGCCCGGTCCGGGTGGTCGCCTCCGAGTTGGGCGCCGCCGCCGAGGTGCGCGGGGCGCTGGCCGTCGCCCTGGACACGGCCCGGATCAGCGGCGCGCTGGGGGTGACCCCGTGATACGCCGCCCTCTCGACCCCCTTCGCCGGCTTCGGCTCGCCGCGCTCGGGCTGGCGGCGCTCCTGCTGGCGGCGGCGGCCGGGTGCGGGTCGGTCGGCCCCGGCACCCCGCCGGAGGGCGCCATCGGGCTGCTGCTGCCGGAGGTGAAGACCGCCCGCTACGAGACGACCGACCGTCCCACGTTCGTCCATGTCGTCGAGGAGCGCTGCCCCGGCTGCGAGGTGTACTACGCCAACGCCGACCAGAACGCCGCGACCCAGCAGCAGCAGGCCGAGTCGATGCTCGCCAGGGGCGCCGACGTGCTGGTGCTCGACGCCGTCGACACCTCGGCGGCCGTCAGCATCGTCCGGGAGGCTCGCCGGCACGACGTGCCCGTCATCGCCTACGATCGGTTCATCGCCGACGTCGACATCGACTACTACGTGTCGTTCGACAGCGAGCTCATCGGCTACCTACAGGGCGTCTCGCTGGTGACCGCCGTCGAGGAGGCCGTCCGGGAGCGGGGCCCCCGGGCGGACGGCCGGCCCCCGGGCATCCTCCTCGTCCACGGCTCGCCGACCGACCCCAACGCCGCCGCGCTCGCCGCCGGCGTCGACCGTGCCCTCGAAGGAGAGGACATCGAGGTGCTCGCCGAGTACGACACCCCGGACTGGAGCCCGGACATGGCCACCGACTGGGTGGAGAGCCAGGTGGCCAGGTTCGGCGACCGGATCGACGGCGTCTACGCCGCCAACGACGGCATCGCGGGCGGCGCCATCGCCGCCATGAAGGCCGCCGGGTTCCACCCGGTGCCGCCCGTCACCGGGCAGGACGGCGAGCTGGCCGCGGCCCAGCGCATCATCTCCGGCGACCAGTACATGACCGTGTTCAAGGCGACCACCGAGCAGGCCCGCACCGCGGCCGAGCTGGCCGTGCGCGTGCTGCGCGGCGAGTCCCCCCGCACCACCGCCACCATCCAGGGCGTGCCCAGCCTGCTGCTGGCCCCCAGGGCGGTCGGCGTCGACGACGTGGAACGGGTCCTCGTCGACGGCGGGGTGCACACGGCGGAGGAGATCTGCACCCCCTACTACGCGGCGGCGTGCGCCGACACGGGCCTGGCCCGGGAGGGGTCGTGAGCGCCAGAACCACCCCCGTGCTGTCCCTGCGCGGGGTCTCGAAGAACTTCGGCGGCGTGCGCGCCCTGATCGACGTCGACCTGGACATCCACCAGCACGAGGTGCTGGCCGTCGTCGGCGACAACGCGGCCGGCAAGTCGACGCTGGCCGGCGTGATCGCCGGCGTGTACCGGCCGGACGCCGGCCGGATCCTGCTCGACGGGGCGCCCGTGGTGCTCTCCTCCCCCGCCGTCGCCCGTGGCCTGGGCATCGCCGCGGTCTTCCAGGAGCTCGCGCTCTGCGACAACCTCGACGTCGTCGAGAACCTCTTCCTGGGCCACGAGCCGACCCGCGGCGGGTTCCTCGACGAGGTCGCGATGGAGCGCCGGGCGTGGGAGCTGCTCGGCCAGCTCGCCACCAGCGTCCCGTCGGTCCGGGTGCCGGTGCGGGCGCTGTCCGGCGGGCAGCGGCAGGTCGTCGCCGTGGCGCGGGCGCTGCTCGGCTCGCCCCGGGTCGTCGTCCTCGACGAGCCGACCGCGGCGCTCGGCGTCCGGCAGACCGCCGAGGTGCTCAACCTCGTGGAGCGGCTCCGCGAGCGCGGGCACGCGGTGGTCCTCATCAGCCACCAGGCGGCCGACCTCCAGGCAGTCGCCGACCGCTTCGCGGTGCTGCGGCTCGGCCGCGTCGGCGGCGAACTTGACGCCGCGAGCGTCGGGTACGAGGATCTGCTGGCCGCGATGACCGGGGTGAGCCGGCCGAGCGGCAGGAAGCCCCGATGAGCCGAACCACCGCACCGCCGCGGCAGCGCGCGCTCGTGGCCGCCTTCACCGGCGACGAGCCCTGGCACCGGCTGCTGCACCGCATCCCCGACCGCCAGCTCGGCATGGTCCCGGTCACCGGCGCCCTGGTGCTGATCTGGGGCGTGTTCGCGCTCATCGACCCGGCGTTCCTCTCCGCCGAGAACCTGGTGAACCTGACCCTGCAGTCCGTGCCCACCGGGGTGATCGCGCTCGGCGTGGTCCTGGTGCTGCTGGTCGGGCAGATCGACCTATCGGTCGGCTCGGTCAGCGGTCTCGCCGCCGCGGTCGTCGCGGTCACCACCGTGTCCGCGGAGTGGCCGATCGCCCTCGGCGTCCTGCTGGCCCTCGCCGTGGGCGTCGTCGTGGGCCTCGGCTACGGACTGCTGGCCACCCGGCTCGGGCTGCCCAGCTTCGTGCTGACGCTCGCCGGGCTGCTGGCCCTCGCCGGCGTGCAGCTCCGGGTGCTCGGCCCGCAGGGGTCGATCAACCTGCCCTTCGAGTCGTGGCTGGTGCGCTTCGCGCAGGAGAGCTTCCTCTCCCCGCTGGCGGCCTGGAGCCTGGTGGCCTGCGCGGTCGCCGTGGTCACCGTGGCCCAGCTGGTGGAGCGGGCCCGGCGGATCCGGGCCGAGCTGCCGGTGATCGGCCTGGCCCGGCTCCTGCTGCGGGTGGCCGCGCTGGCCGCGGTGCTGGCCGTGACCGTCGGCTACCTGGGCACGGAGCGCGGCATCGGCTACCCGGTGGTGCTGCTCGTGGGGCTCGTCGTCGTGGTGGACGTGCTGCTGCGCCGCACCCGCTGGGGCCGGGCCGTGCGCGCGGTGGGCGGCGACCCCAGGTCGGCGCTGCTGGTGGGGGTGGCGGTGCGGCGCACGACGGTGTCGTGCTTCGTCGCCTGCTCGACGCTCGCCGCGCTGGGCGGCGTCCTCGCGACGGGCCGGCTGGCCGCGGCGAACCAGGGCACGGGCGGCACCGAGACGTTCCTGACCGCCATCGCCGCGGCCGTGATCGGCGGCACGAGCCTCTTCGGCGGCCGGGGCAGCGCCTGGTCGGCGCTGGTCGGCGTGCTCGTCATCACGTCCATCTCCAACGGCCTCACGCTGCTGAACCTGGACACGGCCTCCCGCTACATCGTCACCGGCCTCGTCCTGCTGCTGGCCCTCACCGCCGACACCCTGATCCGCGGCCGCCGCACCCGCGACGCCACCCCGGCGACGCGGCTGCGGCCGTGACCTCGTCGCTCCCGTCTCACTCGCCGAAGTAGACCACCTGCTCCCTGGCGGCGCGCAGCTCCTCGTACTTCGCGCTGAACAGCTCGAAGTAGTCGCGCAGCGAGGCGCCCGAGACATCGGTCCTGCCGGGGACCGGGCGCTGGAACTGGTAGCCGACGCCGCCGGTGAAGGCGCGCCAGGCGAGCTTCTCGTTCCGAGCCGCGTCGTCCACGATCCGGAAGGTGTCGCCGGTGCTGAAGTCGAGGCCGTAGAGGTTCTCGGCGGGGAAGTGCGGGACGTGTCGGAGGGTGTAGGAGCGGCCGGGCGTCTCGCCGCCGGTCTCCGAGACGACGCCGGGCGGCCCGATGTCCTGCTGCGCCGGGTTGCGGAACGACTCCAGCGGCTTCTTGTCGCCGTAGTAGCCGTCGATGTCGGTGTAGTTCGACTGCCGGTCCTTCACGCCGCCGAAGATCTTGTTCAGCAGCCAGGCCACCAGCCAGGCCAGGAGGCGGACCACGATCACGACCACGACCGCGACGACCGCCCCGATGCCCGCGCCGACCGGCCCGCCGATCACCGCGCCGATGCCCGCGCCGCCGACGGCGAACACCGGCAGCGCGGCGCCGATGCCGGCCCAGAACTCGCTGTCGGTCGGGGGGATTCCGGCGAGCCCCGGGCCGCCCTCCTGGACGGTGTCGTAGCTGACCTGGTTCTGCAGGCCCTGGACGGCCAGCAGGTTGGCGAAGACCACCGGGTGACGGCCTTCCGGGCTCTCGGCCCCCTCGTCGTCGACGAGCGTCACGGCCGGATGGTCGAGCGGGATCACGGAGGCGGTGGTGGGGCTGGTGCTGAGGAACAGCAGCCCGCTGAGCGGCTCGTCGGCCCGGCACCGCCGCACCGCGGGCCCTTCGCCCTCGCCGCCCCCGCCGGGGAAGCGGTCCATCAGCAGGCCGACGGCGAGGTGGTGGAACTCCCGGTTGGTGCCGTCGCCGACGGCCAGGCGCCGGGCGCCGTCGTCCGCCGGGTAGAAGGCGTGGTAGAGGAACATCAGCGGCTCGCCGCCGTTGCGCGGGAAGCGCACCTCGCGCAACGGGTCCAGGTGGACCCGGTTGTTGCGCAGCTCGACGAAGCGCCCGCCGCGGGCCGCCGTCGCGGCGTAGTGCCGGTTCAGCCGGGAGGCCGCCTCGGGCGACTTGACCTCGGTGAACAGGGTGGGCACCAGGCGCCCCGGGGTGAGCCGGGCGTCGCCGGCCGGCAGGTTGAGGTGGCCCGCGGTGAGCGGCGAGTCGGGGTAGGGCGCCACCCCGGCGTCGATGCCGATGGTGGCGGCGAACGGCCGCCGCCCGCCCTCCGGGACGTCCTCGGGCGCCGGGCCCTGCCACGCCTCCGGGTTGTCGAAGAGCACGTCGAAGGCGTTCCGCCCGATCGGGCGGGCGCCGGCGTCGCCGTACAGCCGGCCGCGCAGCACGCCGTCGTCGAACGCCAGGTAGCGGGCGATGTCCACGGGCCAGTACGTCTGGCTGTCCGGGTGCCGCAGCACGGGCGCGCAGCGCTCGGCCACCGCCGTGAACACGTCGGCGGTGTCGCGGTCGTCGTAGCCGAGCAGGCCGAACAGCTCGGCGAGGGTGCGCTCCAGGACGGAGCGGAAGCGCTCCAGCTGCTCCCGCTGCTCCGGGTCGGTGCTGGCGTCGGCGCGGGCGTCGAGGGCGGTGGTGGTGGGGATGCGGACGAAACCGGCCGGGGTGGCCGGGACGTCGAACCGACCGTCCTGGTCGAACAGTTCGGCCGGCTCGGTGAGCCCGGCGAAGTCCGGGTCGCTGGTCAGGATCTCGAAGAAGCGCTCGATGAGGTACGCACGGATGGTGTCGAGCCTGCTCATGCGGGCCTCCCCGGCTCGTGGTGGTCGCAGTGGACGTGGATGTGCGTCGCGGGCCGGCCCTCGGTGGCGTCGCGGCCGCGGCAGCCGCAGCCGTGCCCCGGGCCACCGCCCGGACCGCCGGGACCGCCGGGACCTCCCGGGCCACCGCCCGGACCGCCGGGTCCTCCTGGTCCCCCGGGTCTTCCTGGTCCCCCGGGGCCTCGGCCGCCCTGGTCCGCGCACCAGCGCTCCAGCCACTCCACCAGCCAGTCGTACGCGCCGGGACCGCCGCCGGGGACGCCGGCCGGGAAGGTGCTCACGCACCACTCCGGATGGCCCCGCCTGATCTGCTCCCACCGCTCGTGGGAGAGCGGATTGGCCGCGAAGAGCCGCAGCGCCTCCCAGCCGAAGGCCTGCTGCGCGGCCGGGTTGTCCTGGCCCGCCGTCGTCAGGAACCGCTCCAACAGCCGTGCCAGGGCCGGGTCCCGCAACAGGTCGGTGCCGGCCTGCTCGTGCTCCTGGGTCAGCCGGGCGATGTCCACGGCGATCGGCATGAGCGCGTCCAGCGTGGCCGCCGGGTCGACGGCCTGGCCCACGAGGACGCCGGCCAGCCGCCGCGCCCCGGCCGTGACAGCGGTGCCGAACTCCCTGAGCGCCTGCTGTTCCGCGCCGGTGAGCTCCCGCCGCAGCGCGGCGTCCCACAGCTCCATCCGGCTGGTGCCGTCCGATCCCGCGCAGAGCAGCTTGGCGAGGGGCAGGACGAGCTCCTCCCGCTCGTCCAGCGTGTCCACCCAGACCGGGCCGAGCAGCCCGTCGAAGGTGTAGCGGGCGTCGCCGCCCGGCCAGTAGCCGAGGCGGATGCCGTTCTCCCCGACCGGGCGGATCGGCAGCCCGGCCGTGGTCCTGGCGCCGAGCAGCTGCCCGTCCACGCTGAGGGTGAGCACCTGCCCCGAGTCGTACAGCAGCTCGGCGAGGTGCCACTGCCCGGCGCGCAGCCGGCCGACCTGGCTGGAGACGCCCCACCAGTTCGGCGAGCCGTCGTTGATGGTGCCGGACAGCACCCCGCCCGGCTCGGTGAAGAGGGCGAACGAGCCGTCGCCCTCGACCAGGTTGAGCCGGCGGGAGACGACGGTGTCCGCCGCCCTGAAGTAGGCCCGCACCCGCAGCCCGCGCCAACCGGCGAACTCGGGGCGGGGGCCGGTCACGATCTTGGACTCCGGATGGTCGTAACGCACCGCGGTGGCGATCGCGGCCACCGGCCGGTCCACCCAGCGGTCGGCCGCGGGCAGTTCCACGCGGCCGTGGAAGCCGTGTCCCGTCTCGTCCAACGCTGCGTGGGTGACGAAGTCGTAGTGCAGCAGCGGATTCCACGTCATGGGCACAGCCCCCCTGACTCCCCCGACACCCCGCGGACGCGGCTCGGCCCGCGGATAACGGGTATATGCGTCCCGGCCCACGTGGGCATGCGAGCCGGACGGAGCGCGCGGAAGCGCGCGAGGGTGTGCGCCGTGCGTGGCCCCGACACGCCTGGTGTGCAAGGGAGTTGAGTGTCGTGCCGGTGCGCGCCGCACGGCTACCATGGGCTCGCTGGGACGCCCGGAGCGCTGAGACGAAAGGCTGTCATGGACGGCAACGAGCCCGCCACCGCCGCCATCCCCGAGGTGGGGCTTGAGGACCTTCGCCTCGGCCGGCCCCACTCCGCGCGGATGTACGACTTCTTCCTGGGCGGCAAGGACAACTACGAGGCGGACCGCAAGGCCGCCATCCAGGCCCTGACGGTCTACCCGGGCATCATCACGCTCGCCAGGGAGAACCGTTCCTTCATGCACCGGGCCGTGCGGACGCTCGCCGAGGCCGGCATCCGGCAGTTCCTCGACATCGGCACCGGCATCCCCACCTCTCCCAACCTGCACGAGGTGGTCCAGAGCGTCGCCCCCGAGTGCCGGGTGGTGTACGTCGACAACGACCCGCTGGTGCTGGCCCACGCGCAGGCGCTCCTGGACAGCACCCCCGAGGGCCGCACCGCGTACCTCAGGGCGGACGGCACGGATCCGAAGTCGATCCTGTCCGCCCCCGAGTTGACGTCGACGCTGGACCTCAGCCAGCCGGTGGCCATCAGCCTCTGCGCGGTGCTGCACTTCATGCCGGACGACCGGGACCCCTACGGCGTGGTCAGGACGCTGCTGGACGCCGTGCCGTCCGGCTCGGCCCTGACGATCAGCCACGCCACGCCGGACTTCGACCCCGTCGCCACGGCGAAGGCCGTCGAGATCTACCGGGCCAGCGGCACCCCGGCCCAGGTGCGCACCCGGGCCGAGGTCGAGCGGTTCTTCGCCGGGCTCGACCTGATCGAGCCGGGCCTGACGGTGGCCCACCGCTGGCGCCCCTACGAGTCCAGCGCCCGCCTGCACGTGCTGGCCCGGGAGACCATGACGGACGCCGAGGTCAGCCTGCTGGCCGGCGTCGCGTTCAAGCCCTGACGAGCCCTGACCGTGGCCGGGCCCCTCGTCGAGGCCCGACCACGGTCGCGGGGCAGGCGGGGCGGACGGGGCGTCAGCGCGCGGGCCGCACCCGCACCCGGGCCTCGGCGGTGTACCCGGAGCCGGCGCCGGTCGCGGTGAGCGTGGCCTGGCCGGTCGGGGCGTCGGCCGGGACCGCCGCCTCGAAGGCGACCGCGCCCCGGTCGTCCGCGACGGACCGGCCGAGTGAGGTGGCGCCCAGCGTGAACTCCACGCTCTCGCCCGCCCGGTAGCCCCGCGCGCCGACCTCGACGGTCGAGCCCGCGGTGACCGGTCCCGCGACCCGCAGCCCGCCGGTGCGCCCGGCGGCCGCGTACTCGGCGCAGACGTCGCCCTGTTCGCCGACCTCCGGCGCCGGGGAACCGCCGGTGACGCCGTCGTCCTCGCGGACGGTCAGCGTGCCGAAGCCGGCGTCGCCCATCACGGCGCCCGAGACGTTGGTCGCCGAGACCTTGAAGGAGGTCGTCGCGGTCGCGCTCGGGAGGGTGTCCCCGTAGGTGGGGACCGCCACCGGCACGCAGACCTGGCCGGGCGCGAAGGTGACCTCCCGCATCGTGACCCCGGCCCGCCCGGTGGCGGAGCCGAAGACGCTGACGTAGGCGGTGACCGGGTGGCCGACGCGCTGCGAGAGCACGGCCGCGACCTGCGCGGTGCCGGGGCCCGAGCCCTCCTCGACGCGGGTCGACGCGATGTCGACGGTCGCCTGCCGGGCGGGGCGGCGGGCGCCGACGGCCGGGTTCTCGGCGGTCAGGTCGGAGAGATAGACGCCGCCGGAGTCCGTGGCCGGCGTGAAGCGCACCTCGCGCACGTCGGTGAGGTCGAGCCCGTCGAGGGCGGCGGTCGGGATGGTGACCTGCTGCAGGATGATCTTGCGCAGCCAGGGGTGGTCCGCGCCGGGGAGTCGGGTGACGGCGTCGGGGTTGAGCTCCGAGACGGGCGCCGACCACGTCTCGCCGTCGCCGTCGGTGACGCTGACGGTGACGTCGGTCGTGGTGGCGACGGACGCGTCGGCCGCCATCCGCACGGCGATCCGCTCGTAGTCGCCGAGGTCGCGCCGGCCGCGTGGCAGGCTCACCCGGAGTTCGCCGTCGCCCGAGGTCCACGAGAGGTGGAGCATCGGCGAGGCGGGGACGTTCGGCGCCCACAGCGCCGGTGACCAGTGCGGGAGCGCCGCCTGGTCGACCGTGGTGGCGCAGAACGGCCGGGGCTGCGGCAGGGTGACGCCGCCCTGGCCGCCCATGCTGGCGCACACCTCGGCGGTCACGTCGCCCGAGGCGCGCACGGCCGTGGACGCCCGCTCGAAGGTGGCGATGTCCAGGCGGGAGCGGGCGGGTTGGTTGGCGGTGACGGTGATGGTGGCGAACGAGGCCGTCGAGGGGGCGATCACGTCCGAGCCGTCGAAGAGCGGCAGGAACTCCTCCTCCCCGCCCAGCACCAGACGGAAGAAGCCGGCCAGGTAGGCGACGCCGACCTCCCGCTGCTCGGCCGCGGTGAGGCGGGTGGTGGTCGCCGCGGCGGCGTCGCAGGTCGGGTCGTCGCCCGCCGGGGCGAAGGAGGCCCAGTCGTCGGCGGTGGCGGCGGGGAAGAGGCCCGGCGTCCAGACGGTGTTGAAGTAGTTGTGGTTGGCGCCCATCACCAGGACCGCCGAGCGGAGCACGTCGTCGTCGAAGGCGTGCCGCGAGTCGTCGACGATGTGCTGGCCCATCAGGTTCTCCACGTCGCCGTCGCAGTACGGGAGGATCGTCGCCGTCACCGTGTTGGGCAGCGTGATGCGGTCGTAGGCGACGGGGGCGAGCGGCAGCACCGCGTCGATCCCGTACTGCCGCGCCACCGGCCGGGCGTCGTTGAGGGTGGCGGCCGCGACCACGCCCTCGCCGCCGCGCGAGTGGCCCATGAGGCCGACGTCGTCCAGGTCGAGGCGGCCGACGAGGTCCGCCGGCCGCAGGTCGCCGCTGAGGGCGTCGGCGAGGCTGACGTCCCGGTCGGTGAACGCGTCGTGGAAGCCGACGGCCCCACCGTCGTTGGCGCGCTCCAGCATCTCCAGCGTGTCGAGGACGAGTTGGCCGCGGGCCTGGGCGCCGTGGTCGGCGGAGAGCTGGTTGTCGTTGGCGTTGATCGCGTTGGCGGAGATCGACACGACGGCGTAGCCGTTGCTGGCCAGCGCGCGGGCCGGGTCCTCGTAGCCGAGGTGGCTGGGTATGGGGAAGCGCTGCTCGGTGCTGTCCGGCGAGGCCAGGCAGGGCCAGCGCGCCGGGTTGGCGGCGCCCGAGCCGTAGCAGGAGGTGTGCCGGCCGTGCAGGAAGACGACGACGGGCGCCTCGCCGCGGCCGTCCGGGAGGTAGATCTTCCCCGTCATCTCGCCGCGGATGCCGCCGATGTTGAGCAGCGGCACCGCCTGGTCGCCGAAGTCGTACTCGGCCTCGTACACCTCGTGGTCGCCGCGGCGCGCCGGGTCGGCGGCCAGCGCCTCCTGGTCGCCGGCGGGGGTCGGCGCGGGCGTCACCTGCTCGCGGTCGCCGGCCGGCGTCTCACTGCCGAAGGCGTCGGTGGTGACCTCGGTGGCGTCCGCCACCGAGGGGTCGTTGGTGACCAGCGAGAGGGTGCGCCCGTCGGCGGACTCGGTCGCGGGGCCGAGGACGCGGCCGTCGACGGCGAGGGTGGGCGCGCTCGCCGTGACGGGCGGCGTCCTGTCGAGTTCCAGCGAGACCTCGAAACCGCCCGCGACCCGGGTCACGGACCAGGAGGGGCCCGAGGCCACCTCGGGGTCGGCGTCGTCGGGGGCGGCGGAGGCGACGCCCGGGACGGCGAGGCCGGCACAACAGGCGAGCGCCAGCAGGGTGGCGAGGCGTTTCACACGCCGGGGGAATGTCGTCACGTCGGGCCTTACTTCATGAGGTGCGTAGGATGCCCGCCTCTCGCCCCTTTTCGGACGGGTGGCGGGCAGCACGCACCGTACGTCCCGGGCGTGAAGAACGTTCGGGCGGTTTGTTGCGTCCGCTTTACGCCGGCGCGCGTCGCGGCCACTTCCTGCCAGCTCGGCGCCGCGCTTTCTCCCAGACGGCCGGGGCGCGCTCGGTAGGTTGGCGCCATGAGCGACGACGACATGCTGGGCCGGGGCATCGGGCCCGCCGCGATGACGGTGCTGCCGCAGGCGGCCGCCGTCGACGACGAGTTCGAGGTCACCGTGTGGTGCTCGCGGCTCGCCGAGTTCGGCCTGGTGGAGGCCGCCGAACGGCACTTCCGCCCGGCGGCCGAGCGCGGCGACGTCACCTCGGTCAAGTGCCTGCTGTGGCTGGCCAGGACGACGGGCCGGCCCGAGGAGGCGGCCCGGTGGCTGGAGCGCGCCGCGGCGGCCGGGGACCCGTGGGCGATGTACGAGTTCGGCGCCTCGCTCCCCCGGCCCGAGCGGCAGGACGACGTCGAGCACTGGTACCGCCGGGCCGCCGCGGGCGGCCACGCCGCCGCCATGAACGATCTCGGCACCTTCGCCAGCCGCGCCGGCCGCCGCGACGAGGCGATGGACTGGTACCGGCGCGCCGCCGAGTCCGGAAGCCCGACCGGCATGAACAACCTGGCCATCCAGTACGTGCTCCAGGGCATGACCGGGGAGGCCGAGCGGTGGTTCACCGAGGCGGCGAAGGTCGGGAGCGCCGACGGGATGGCCAACCTGGGCCGGTTGAAGGAGCAGCTCGGCGAACCGGCCGAGGCCGAACGGTGGTACGCCGCCGCGGGCGAACAGGGCCACGCCGGCGCCAGCGAGCGGCTGGCCCAACTGCTCGACGCCACGGGCCGCGCCGACCAGGCCGCGGCCTGGCGAGCCCGGGCACGCCGATGAGGGTCACGGCCGACCGCGACAGTGTCGCGATGGGCGACGACATCCTGCCGCACGCCGAGACGACCGAGCTGCCGACGGAGACCCCGCTGGCCGACGTCGTCGGGCGGCTGCTGGAGCGCCACTTCCTCGCGACCATCGCGGGCGGGCGGGCCACCTGGATCCTGGTGGCCGACGGCCGTCGCCCGCTCGCGGTGGTCGCGCAGCAGTGGGCCGAGCCCCGCTTCCTCGTCGACCCGGCGCTGCCGATCGGCTCCTTGGCCACGGGCCGGGACAACGGCCTCTCCCTCATGTTCCGTTACTGGAAGCAGCACGACCCGGACCACGTCCTCGCCGAACTCGCCGCGGGGCGCGAGCCGGTGCGCTGAGCGTCAGGCCGACCGTCCGGCGAGTTCGGTGAGCAGCACCGCCAGGTGGTCGGCGAACGCGGTGAGCTGGTCGAGGGCCGGGCCGCCACGGGCGATCCGGAAGCCGTTCCGGCGCCCCCAGAACGTGGTCTGCACGGCGTGGAACTGGGCCCAGCGCAGCACGCGTTCCCGGTCGAGCTCGGCGGCGTCCGCGTAGACGTGGATCACCCGCAGGACGGCCTTCGACAGGTCGTCCGCGCCGAGGAACGTCATGGCACGGGACTTCAGCAGCGTGCCGGCGTCGTAGGCGGGGTCGCCGGCCCACCCCTTGGGGTCGACGGCCAGCCAGGGCTCGCGCTCGGCGGTCAGGATGTTCCCGGCGTGTAGGTCGCCGTGGATGAGGGTGTCGGACCGGTCCCGGCCCAGCTCGGTGACGGTCGCCACCGCCGCGTCGACCACCCGGCCCGGCAGCGGGTACCCGAACTCGGCCGAGCCGGCGCGCAGTTCCTCGGCCCACCGCTCGGCACGCGCCGCCAACCGGGGCAGCGCGGGCGGCGCGGGGACCGCGAGCCGGCGGCTGAGCCGCCCGGCGATCGCCACCGCCTCGTCGCCGTCGACGAGCTCGGCCAGCGTCGCCGTCCCGGCCCGCTCCAGCAGCATCGCGTACCGGTCGTCGTCCCGCTCGTGCAGCAGCACGGCGCCGCGCCCGCCCCACGCCTCGAAGGCGTCCGGCTCGTGGTCGTTCCCAGGGTGCGGGAACGACACCTTGAGCACCGCCGCCTCCCCGCCGACCCGCCGCACCGGGACGATGACGCCGACCCCACCGTGCCGCACCGCGCCGTCCGGCACGCACCCCCAGCGCTCCAGCAACTCCTCCACGATCCACGGCAGTTCGGCCAGCCACGCCGCGCCACGCTCGCCCTCGCGCTCAACGGTGCCGCGCGCGAACTCCTCCGGTATCCCCGTCCCAGGTGTCAGCGTCATGCGGGCACCCTACGCGGCGGGGTGCCCGGCCCCCGCGGCCGGCGGGACGAGGGTCGCGCGGCGGAGGGCGGGGAAGGCCGCGGCGACGGCCAGGGTGGCGGCGACGCAGACGAGTCCGCCGGTGACGACGGCGGCGCGGGGGCTGGTGAGTTCGGCGAGGAAGCCGACGGCGGCGTTGCCGAGAGCCGGGGAGACCGTCGCCTGGACCATCCACAGGCCGCTGACCCGGCCGCGCAGTTCGTCGGGCGTGCCGTGCTGGAGGAGCGCGGAGCGCAGGACCTCGGAGATCAGGTCGCCGAGGCCGGCGAGCGCCAGCAGCGCCAGGGCCAGCGGCAGCGCCGACGCGGCGCCGAACCCGGTGAGCGCGAGCCCCCACAGCAGGACGGCGCCGACCAGCGCGTGCCCGCCGGCGCGCGCCGTCCAGCCGCTGGTCGCCGCGCCGACGAGGGCGCCGAGGGCGGGGGCGGCGTAGAGCAGCCCGACGACCTGGGGGCCGCCGCCGAAGTGCTGGTCGGCCAGGGCCGGGTAGAGCGCCTGCGGCATCGTGAAGACCATGGCCGCGGCGTCGATGAGCAGCAGTCCCGCGATGAGCCGGTTCCCCCGCACATGACGCACCCCGTCCGCCACCGAGCCGAACGCCCGCCGAACTCCGTTGGCCGAGGTGGCCGTTGGGCCGCCCACCGGCAGCGGGCGCACGAACAGCAGCGCGAGCGAGAACACCAGGAGGCCGGCCGCGTCCACGGCGAAGCAGGCGGCGAGCCCGGGACCGGCGATGAGCGCGCCGCCGACGGCCGGCCCGACGAGCGCCGCGAGTTGGGTGGAGGCCGAGGTGAGCGCGCCGGCGGCGGCGAGGCGTTCGCGCCCCACCAGCGTGGGGATGGCGGCCAGCATCGCGGGGCCGCCGAGGCCGGCGAGCAGGCCGGTGAGACCGGTCGCGACATAGACCGGCCACAGCCGCGGCTCCGGCAGCAGCGCGTTGACCGCGAGCGCCGCCGCGACCAGCGTCAGGGGAAGGCGGGTGGCGAGCATCAGCAGCCGCCGGTCCGTCCGGTCCGCGAGCACGCCGCCCACCAGCACCCCGACCACCATGGGCAGGGCGCGGGCCAGGCTCACCAGGCCGAGCTGGGCAGCCGACCCCGTGAGCTCGTACACCTGGACGGCCACCGCCACGCTGGTCATCAGCGTGCCGAGGAGCGCCCCGAGGAATCCGGCGTACAGCAGCCGGAAGTCGCGACTGTCACGGAGCGGGCTGAGGTCCATGGCGAGACGGGCCGCGGGCATGGGTGACCCCCAGATCGAAGTGAGGCAAGCCTTACCCGCCCCACTCTCGCCGCCGACCCCGCTTGAAGTCAACATGTGTGAAGTTCAAGCGCCTTGCTAGCCTCGCCCTCGATGAGCAGCAGCGAAACGCCCGCCGCCCGGCGCCGGCCGACCCACCGCAAGGGCCGCGCCACGCTCACCCGCGAGTCGGTCGGCCGCGCCGCCCTCGACCTCATCGGCCGCCGCGGCCCGGCCGAACTGACGATGCGCTCGCTCGCCGCCGAGCTGGGCGTCTCGCCCCGCGCCCTCTACAACTACGTGGAGGACCGGCGCGACCTGATCGGCCTCGCCGCCGAGCTCTTCGAACAGGACTGGCACCCACCGAAGTTGGACCCCGCCCCGGACCGCTGGCGGCCCAGCCTGCGGGCGCTGTGCGACGAACTGCGCGCCCACTACCGGCGCCACCCCGGCATGACCACGCTGGCGCTCACCGAGGACGTCACGATGGCCCGCCACCCGACGATGCTGCGCAACGTCGACGCGATCGTCGGCTTCCTCACCGCCCTCGGCCTGCCCCCGGCGGACGCCTACCGCGCCTGCGTCGAGACCATCCGCCTCGTCGTGGGCTTCGTCGAGTTCCACGACGCCCTCCACGACCGGCCGCCCGCCCACCTCGCCCCCGGGGAGCTGACCGAGACCCCACCCCCCTGGCTACGCCCGGAACCCGGCACCGACCTCCCCCACCTCACCCGCCTCGCCGACCTGCCCCCCACCTCCCAGGACGAGCAGTTCACCTTCGCCGTCGACCTCCTCGTCGACGGCCTCGCCGCGCGCGTCCGCCCTGGGGGACGAGCGCGGGGGTAGGCATCGGCGGTGGGCGCGGGTGGACGTCGCCTCACCGAGAACGCAGGCCGCGAGCAGTCAGATCCGAGTGAGATCGATCTCGACCGGAAACGGAGCCGAGACCTTCACGGTGCCGGTGAACACATCGCCCTCGCGATACGTCCTGGTCGCGGGGTCGAGGACGTAGGTGTACGCCAGCGGGACGCCCGTGGCCGCTTGCTCGATCCGCCAGTAGAAGGCGATGCCCGCCCTGGCGTACTGCGCGACCTTCACGATCCGGTCGGTGGTCTCCGAGCCCGGCGAGACCACCTCGACGACCAACAGCACGTGCTCGGGACGGGTGGGCGTCTCGTCGATGGTGTCCGCTCGGTACACGACCACATCCGGACGGCGATTGATCAGCGGCACGTCCTGAAGCCGGACATCGAAATCCGTGTCGGCGTTCCAGTCCGGGCCGCCGGCCCCCTCCAACGCGTTGGCCACGATCCGTGCCAGGCGGTTGTGCCGCTTCGACGCGCTGGGGCTCACCACGACCATCCCGTCGACGATCTCAATGCCCGCGCACTGCTCCTCGGACCAGGAGTCGTACTGCTCAGCCGTGATCTGCTCGTGCATCCACGCGGGGGCGATCATCTCGGCGGTCATGGCGCACCTCCTCGCATCCGTACGGCGGGCGCTGTCTTCCAGGCCCAGCGTACCGAGTCCGGACCGGGGAAGGCCGCCGTCAGCACCGCCAGGCGGAGATCAGGTCCTCGGCCCGTGGGCAGTACGCGGGAGACCGCCGGCGACGCCGCTGCGGGAGGCGGCGACCAGCGGCGTGTCGGTGGTCGCACTCGGGCACGGCGATCATGTTCTTGGCCAGGGTGCCGTTGTCGAAGTACCAGAAGTTCTCCGGCTCGGTGAGCAGCGTCGTCTTCGGGACTCGTACACCGCGTACCACCAGGCGATGTCGCTCGCCGCCACCGTCCCCTGCCACGCCTCGAAGGGGACGTCACGCTTGATCCAGTGGGTCATCCGGGCCGTGACGTTGACCGGCTCGGGTGCCAGGTCGTCGCGCAGTTGCTTGTGGAAGTCGGCGGCGTGGACGACCCGGTAGCCGAGCACGGGCCCGAGGGCGCCGTTGAAGTCGTTGCACACGTCGTCGCGGGCCGCTGTGACCTCGTCGGAGAGCACGCCGGGGCCCATGACGGCGATGACCAGAGTGATCTTCAGCCGGGCGTCGCCCAGCGCCGCGTTGACGCGGGCGGCGATGGGGTCGCCGAGGCGGTCGTTGAAGCGGTCGAAGTTGCGCTGTTCGATGAGGCGGAATCCGGCGATCAGCTTGTGGACCGCGTTGGTATCCAGCTTGCCCTTGCCGTCGTCGCTCCACTTGGCCTGGACGAGCCATACGTCCTGGGAGCTCTCGCTGACGGCCACCCCGTCGATGCCCTGGTCCCGTTCGCCGTCGATCACGGCCCGGCCGGCCGTCTCGTAGTCGCACCCGGTGACCATCCGGACGGCGGCCGCGGTCAACGCGCGGGAGAGGAAGCGCTGTTCCCGCCCCCGTGCGTCGTACCCCCGCAGATCGTCGTCGTAGATGAGCCCGGCATAGTCGCGCAACAGCGCTTGGCGAACCTGCTGGACCTGGAGTGGTGACGCCATGTTTCCTTGCTTCTTCTCGCCCATCGCCCGCCCTACCTCCCCTGAACATCACGCGAACAGATCATCATATGGCTCGGCCGTGGAGCGCCGGCGGCGCACCGCCGCCTGACCGGGCCAAGAGGTCAGCTGTGGGCCTCGCGGTACTCCCGCCGCAGCTCGTCGAGTGGCCGCAGTCCCTCCGCTGTCCGAGCCCGCCAGAAGGTCCAGCCGTTGGCGGTCGAGCCCAGGGCACGGGCCGCTCCGGAGGGCGTCTCGTACCGCTGGCCGTCCAGCACGATATTGCCGTCGCCGTCGATCTCGCCGGTGGCCTCGTAGGCGCCCTGCCGGGACTCCACCACGGTGCCGGGCGTGAGGAGCCCGGCGGCGACGAGGTCGGCCAGGACGATCCATCGCTCGGGGGTGCGTGGCGGCGCGCCGGGTTCCGGGTAGACGGGGCGGTAGTCGTGGTCGCCGAGGGTGCGGAAGGCGTCGCGGACCACGCCGGCCATCAGGGCGCGGCGGGCGGCCAGGAAGTCGCCGTACGGCATGTGCTCCCAGTCGGACGGCAGGGCGTGCCAGTAGCGCTGCCGCTCCAGGCGGTCCGCCGGCAGTGCCTTGGCGGCGAGTTGCTGGGGCCAGTAGTCGGCGGGCGGCCGGTCGGAGATGGCGATGTTGTCGCTCCACTCGACCAGGGCCATGTTGGCGATCTGGTTGATCCGGCTGGTCTCCTTGACGCCCTGGCCCTTGAGGTGGTTGCGGGGGAAGAGGTGGTGGCGCTCGATGCCCTTCTTCAGCGTGACAGCGGGGTCGAGCCGGCTGCGCACCCTGGTGGTGGAGAGGAGGGCGTCGGCGTCGAGGATGTTGAGCGCGGCGACATAGGCCATCAGCGCCGGCGACTTGGCGGCGGAGCTGTCCAGGTCGTTGGGGAGCGTGATCTCCCAGAAGTCGCGGCTGAGGGTGTCGTCGATGATCTTGTCGAGGGTGGCGACGAAGCTCCGCCCCTCCTCGCGGGCGGAGTTGAGTCGGGCCAGGTCGTTCTCGACCTGGCTCTCGAAGGAGCCGGAGTAGCGGCCTGTCATATGGGCCATGAAGAACCACCGGGCGATGACCTCGCGCAGCCGGTCGATGGGCACCTGGTGTTCGACGCGGCCGATCAGCCAGAGGGCGTAGCTGTAGAGGACGGCGTTCTGCGCCGAGATCATCTTGGTGCCGCGGAAGCCGGCGCGCTCCAGGCACTGGAGGAACTCGTGCCAGTGGGTGAGGTCGAGCACGTGCCGCTGGGCCTGCTGGAGCTTGGCGAACTGCTCCTCGCGCCGGGTCGGGTCGGGCTTGCCGGTCTCCAGGGAGCGGCCGCGCAGGGCCGTGTAGACCTGCTTGAGCACGGCACGCTTGAGGGCGACGGTGGTGGTGACCCGCAGCAGTTGGGCGGGGTCCGGCTGGATGTACCAGTTGAACGGGGAGGGGCCGTCGAGGGACGGTTCGCGGGCGGCTCGGGAGAATTCCTCCAGTTCGCGGCGGCCCTTCTCCCAGAACACCGACATCAGCGTCAGGATGAAGTCGGCCTGGTTGAGGGCGACTCCCTTGCTGTTGATGCGGACGAAGATCTCGGCGACCTCCTCCTCGTCGACGGAGCTGGACAGCTCCACCACCTTGAAGGTGTAGGAGCCGAGCTCGTAGACGCGGTCGATGGCGGAGTCGAGTGTGTCCCGCTCGTCCTCGTCGAGCGGACGCTTCTCCCCCAGCCGGCTCAGGAAGGCGCGGACGGTCCGCTTACGGTTCTCCGGCTTCCACAGCTCGCTGATGTCGGCCAAGTACTCAGGGTCCTGTTCCACGGCGGCGTCAGTGACGGCGAAGGTGGCGTCGGCGGGGCGGAAGGCGAGGCGGATGCGCCCCGTGGAGTAGTCCTCGCGCGTCACGGGCGCACCGCTCATCACCGCGTAGAGAGAGGTCAGCCGCTGCTGGCCGTCCACGATGAGCTGCCGGGCGACCTGGTGGGCCTCGCCGGTGCCGATCTGCCGGGTGCCGGCGTCCACTCCAGTCTCCCAGAAGAGCAGATAGCCCACCGGGAAACCCTTGTACATGGAGTCGAACAGATCACGGGCCTTGGCCGCCGGCCACACGTAGGGCCGTTGCAGGTCGGGCAGGGCGATCTCGCCGCTGGCGATGTCCTGGACCAGTCGGGAGACGGGGTAGCTGGTGTCCTTGTAGCGGACCTCGGGCATCTTCGGGTGGCTGCCTCTCTGTGCGGTCAGTCGAGGATCTGGACGCGGTGCTCGGGTCGTTGCAGGTGGTCCATGACGATCTGGTGGGCACGCCAGCCGTCGGGGAACTTCGGGGGCACGTCCAGGTGGACGGGCTGGTGCGAGGGGTGGCGGTCGAGGAGTTCCGGGATGCCGGCGCGGGCGACGACGAGGCAGGCGTGACGGTGGCGGGAGAGCAGGACGCAGAGGCGGCCGGTCTCCAGGTGGAAGGCGCTGGCGTCGGCGCGGCCGGAAAGCGGGTGCCAGACGAGGGTGACGTCGAACTCGCGGCCCTGGAGGCGGTTGGCGGTGTCGACGGTGATGCCGTCGAGTTCGGGCGCGAGGGCCGAGCGGACGGCCTCCGCCTGGTCGTTGTGGGCGACGCCGATGGCGATGCGTGCGGGAGTGAGGCGGCGGCCTTCGGGTGGCGGTGCCTGGTCACAGAAGGTCGTGGTGCCCCGGGCGACGAGGCGGCTCGCGGTGTCGGCGAGGGCGCGGGCGAGTTCCCGGTCGGTGCGCAGCGTCTGCCGGAAGGGGAGTTCGAGGTGGCCCCAGCCGGTCTCGGCGGCCCGGTCGAGAACCTGGTCGATCGGGTCGGGGGCGAGGGCCCGGAGCAGGGTCATCCGCCGGTCGTCGGGTCCTGTTCCGGAGTCGAACGGGGTGAATGGGTAGAAGGCGCGCTCCACCAGCGGGGCGGCCGTCGCGGGCAGCCGCCAGGAGACGGGCAGGGCGCGCACCGCCATGGCGGGGTTGTGGGCGAGGGTGACGTCGACGGCGTTGCGCAGCGGGTCCCAGGTCAGGCCGGTCCAGCGGTCGGTCTCGACCGTGCTGAACGGGTCGAGTTGGCCCGGGTCGCCGACGAACAGGGCGCTGTCGAAGAGCGGGGCGCAGGCGAGCAGCGCGTCGGAACGCATCTGGTACGCCTCGTCGACGATGGCGCGCGACCAGTGCCCGTGTTCCTCCTTCACCCAGGGCCATTTGGCGGCGGTGGCGATGATGATCGGCGGCGGGGTGGGCCCGAGGTCGGGGATGGTCTTGGCGCTCACCACGCCGGGCAGCGCGGCGAGCCGCGGGGAGAGCGGGCGGGTGGTTGACAGGAGCCGGCCGACGACGAGGTCGGGGCGGTTCCGCGCGAGGCGTTCCGTCAGGTCGTCGACCTGCTCGTTGGTCTGGGCGATGACCATGACGTACTCGCCGCGGGCGACGAGGTGGAGGGCGGCGCGGACGACGAGGGTCGACTTGCCGGCGCCCGGTGGCGAGTCCACGACCACGCCGCGCGTCGTGCCACCGGCGAGCCGGTCGAGGTCGGACAGCACGGTGGCGACGGCGGCGTCGGCGCGCGCCCCTGGGGTGTCCACGATGGTCGCGGGGGTGCTCATTCCCATGCCTCGTTCGCGTCCTCGTCGGTGGGTTCGTAGGGCTGGGGTGGGCCGCCATGGGTCCAGGGGGTGTCCTCGTCCGCGGGGAGCCGCGGCGGTGGGACGTAGGGCGGAAGGCTGGTGTAGCAGACCTCTTCGCCGAGCTCGGGAACGCTGCCGGGTGGCGGCTTCTTCGAACGCCCCATCCCGCCCGTGAGTTCGAGGTCGATCTCGTGGGCGCCGTCGGCCGTGGCCCGGATCGCGAGGACCTCGGCCGTCTGCCTGGGACGCGCCGGGCTGGTCACCTCGTCGCCGACGCGCAGCCGCCCGGTGCCGGTCGTGGTGAGGGTGATCCGGGGGCGCAGCACGGACCGACCCTTCGGGCTCAGGCCGTTGCGCTCGGGTTCGGCAGCGGTCACGGTGCCGGAGACGGCCTCGCCGGTCAGTTCGAACTCGGCCATCACCAGGGGGTCGTCGAAGGCGCGGTCCGACTGGTAGCGGGCGGTGGCGTCCTCCAGGTGGGAGAGGCGGCGGGCGGCGCTGGATGCCTGCTCCCAACGGCCGCGAGGCAGGCCGCCTTCCGCCACGTACCCGTGGAAGCCGGTGAACCGGTCCCGGTCGCGCTGCCAGCGCTGCGCGACGCTGGCGCCCGGCGGTACGGCTCGGAGCAAGTCGATGCCGCGCCACATCAGCCGCCAGGTGGGAAGGAGTTGGGGACGCAGCTGAGCCTCTAGCTGACGGATGGCGGCGGCGCGGCGGCGGTCGCTGGTCGCCTTGTCAATGGCCTCGTAGAGGGAGGCGAGGGCGTGGTCGAAGTGCGGGTCGGTGGCGGGTCCCGAGGGCGGGAAGTGGGTCGGGTCCTCGGCCAGCAGGGCGGCGGTGGCGCCGTCGGTGTCGGGCGGTGGGTCGATCCAGGCCAGCAGCGCGGCGAGGTGGGCGTCCTCGGTGGGGCTCTGCCCGGTGGCCCAGTGGGCGGTGAGGGTCTGGGTGAGGGCCAGCATCAGGCTGGAGGTGGGGAACTCCCCCTGGTCGGTGAACCAGGTGAGCCACTGCCCGAGCCGGGGCACGGCGGGATCCACGGCGTACGGGCCCTCGGTGCGGCGGAAGCGGGTGGAACGGCCGAGCAGACGGAGGAAGGCGGCGGCGCCGGCGTTGGGGACGACGAGTTGGGGCGCTTCGGTGTAGCGCTCCCGCTGTTCCCTCGCGCCGGGCCTGCCCCCTTCGTACTCCTCCGTGGCCGAGGTGAACTCATCGATGTAGGCGAGGAGTTGGTCGGCGAGGCGGGCGGCGAAGCGGAACCGGTCGTCACGGTTCCTGGGTTGCGGGACGACGAGCAGCCGGGGCTCTTCGGGGTCGGAGCCGACCAGGGCGGCGAGCGGGGCGCAGACCTCGCCGGCCAGGTTGAGCGGGATGAGGACGAACGGCCGGTCGGAGACATGGGTGTGGCGCACCGTGGTGATCGGCACCGCCCGGCCGGTGGCGGCGGCCTCCAGGGTGGCGACGACCCGCAGGGCGCTCATGCCGCGCCTCCCGCGGCGCGGCGGCGGGCGCGGAGCTGGGCGGCGCGGGCGAGTTGGGTCACGACCTCCTCCTGTTCCGGGGCGGGCCGGCGCTGGCCGAGGGCGAGGTGGTGGGCGGTGGTGGTGTCGGCCAGGCCAGGGAGGGCGTCGCGCACGACCGCGCCGAGGCGCGCCGGGTCGCGGGTGCGCCGGGCCTCCTCCCGGCAGTGGTGGGAGAGTTCGCACATGTCGAGGCAGCGCGGGCCGTACAGGTGGGGCAGCTCGTCCACGGTCCGGGTGAGCCGCTCGGTGGACGTGCCCGTGGACAGGTCGAGGGTGGCGCCGGCGGAGAGCGCGGCTGCCGCCTCCTCGGCCCGGTCGAGACGGGACAACTGGTACTGGACGGCGTCGAGTTGCTGGCGCAGGTCCACCAGCCGGCCGTAGGGGCGGTTGGTGAAGTCCCGGGGCAGCACCAGCAGGAAGCGGTCGGCGACGAGCGCCGGGTCGGCGCCGAGTGTCCGCAGCACCGAGCGGAGCGCGAGGACGTACACGGCCGCCTGCTTGGCGGCCTCCGCCACGCTGTTGGCGTCGGCCCGCCCGTCCACGGCGGCGAACGACCGGATCACGACGACGTAGAGGCGGTCGCCGACGCGATGGCTGACGGCGTCCGGCACCAGATGAGCGGTGGTGCCGGCGACGTCGAGGGTGAGCACGGGGTGGTCGAGGATCACCCGGGCGTCGTCGTCCTTCGCGATCGCCCCGAGCAGGTTCCGCGTCTCGGCGGCCCGCACGCCAAGACCCTCGCTCTCCCAGGCCGAGTTGAGGTCGGCGACGCGGGCCTCCTCGATGGGGACGCCGAGTTCGGCCCGCAGCAGGGTGATGAGCTCGGCGTAGCCGTTGGCCTTGAGCTGCTCCTCGAAGGCGCGCTGCCGGGTGATGGCGAACGGCGACTGGCCGAACGGCGCGGGGTGGCCGAGGCGTTCGGCGAGTCTCCCCTTGTCGATCCCGGCCGCGTCGAGCACGGCCCGCCGGTGGCAGCCCGGATTGATCGTGAGCGCGGTGATCTTCCGCGCGGTGTACTCCTGCCGTTGCTCGTTGCCCCGCAACGTGTCGAGCTGGCTGACTCGTGCTGCCGGAGGACTGGTAGGCGGCATGACCTCTTCCGTTGCGTGACATGCGGTACGGGACGACGTGCACACGGTGTTCGGCACGGGCGCGGTGGCGAACCGGCCGGGACAACGCGCGGATGAGGGGGAAGGACGACTTTACCGGCATGTCCTGGACCTTGGCCGGGAATCGCCGTTTCGTCGGCCGTTATCCGGCCTTGCCGGGACCCGCGTTCCGCTCGGTGTCGACGGTCCGCCGCACCCCGAAGAGCAGCCGCGCCGGGTCCTTCAACTCGCCCCTGGCGCGGTCGGCCGCCGAGCGGCGGGTGGCCTCGTCGGCCTCGGCGTGCACCGCCGCCTCGGCCTCGGCGGCCTGGATCACGCGGGCGGTGTCCGGCATCCCGGTGCCCTCGTAGGCACCTGGGATGTTGAGGGCGAACTTGCGGAGCAACGCCCAGGCGGGCAGGGCAGGTTCGTGGCCGGCGGCGCGCATGCGGGCGATCTGCCGCGCGATGCTGCCGGCGTGGGTGAGGAAGTCGGCGCGCGGCCCGAGGGGGCCCATGATCCGGCGCTCGAGCGGCCAGGTGGAGACCGCGAGCAGCCCACGCACGGGGATCAGCCGGTCGTGGCTGAGGGCCGGGCAGATGTAGTAGGGCCTGGCGAAGGGTTGGGCGACGAAGGAGCGCTCCTCGTCACGCCGGAGCGAGCCGAGCCGGGTGGTGATCACGGCCTCCGACAGGAACGCCTCGTGGGTGGCGGCGATCAGCTTGGGTCCCGCCGGCGCTTCGAGAATGGTCAGTGCCTGGTGCGCCTGCTCCCGAATCGGGGTGGCTCCGCCGGCGAGGCGGGACGGCGCGGGGGCGGGGGGTGACGGCGCGGGGAGTTCGGCGGGCCGGCCGGGCGGCGCCGGCCGCTCGGCATCCCCGGTCTCCTCGTCCTCCTCCTCGTCCAGGCGTCGGCCGTACTCGCGGACGATGGCGCGGAGCTCCGCGCGGAGCTGGTCGGCGAGCGCCTTGTCGCCACGGCGCTTGGCGACGCTGATGGCGGCCCGGTACTCCGCCATCTGATCTTCCAGTTCTTCGAGCGACTCGGCCATGGCGACAGGCTACCGAGCCTCCAGACAACGCCGCAAGAGCCAAACTCTTCCAATAATTTGCGCTATCCATTCGGCGGCGCTACTCTCAGTGCCAGGCCGCAGCTGACCCGGCGTCACCTCGGTCGCCCTCTTTGTCGTGCCTGGTTCAGCGCGCGCGGTTTCCCCAGGTCACCGCCGCCCCCGCGTCACACGCACCTCCTTACGACGCATCCCCCATCACCCCATGTCGTCACGCACCGTGTTCAGCGACGCCCACATTCGCTCGAAGGAGCAGCCCCCTCATGGACGCGCCCTCCACCGTCCCGCCCTCGCCCCGCACGCTGTATCGGCTCATCGGCGTCGACCCGAGTGCCGACGGCATGTTCGACTGCGTTTCGCCCGCCCAACTGGACGAGATCGGCGCCGAGTTCCTCGAGCTCGACGACTTCGGTGTGCCCGCCGTCGCGTTCCACGGGCTCTTCGCCAAGGAGGAGGCGAGTTGGTGCGCCGACTTCTCGCGGCTCACCAACTGGCCGGTGCGGCACCCCTCCTGGCGCGGTGCCGCCCTGCTGCTCCTCGCCATCGACCGCGAGGTGTACGCGCTGTGCTACGGCGAGGGCTACCGGCTCGTGCCCCACCACCTCAAGGACCGGCGGTTCGGCCTCCGGTTCGTCGTCCGGAGCGTCGACCCCACCGACATCCGCGCCGCCGTCGCCCGCACCCCGGGGCAGGGCCGCACCGACATCGCCGTGCTGCCGGGCGGCGCACCCGTCGGCGCCCTGGGCCTCGACACCTACACCAAGCTGGTGCAGAGCATGGGCGGCCGGCTGGCCAGCCGTGAGCTCACCGTTGAGCGTGCAGGGGGCGACCGGGCGTACTGCGCCGAGGGCGGCGCCGGGCTGCGTCTGCCGTACGGCGCGGACGCCGCCTCGTTGGTCCGGGACATCAGGACGATCGCCAGGGTCTGCCGGGAGGAACCCCCGCGCCCGGAGCTGGAGTTCGTCGAGTCCGTGGCGCCCATCAAGGAGGCCGCCACCGTCCGGCTGCTCGACGAGCGGCTCGACCAGGCGCTCGGCACCCTCGACGGGGCGCGTCTCGGAGCGACCGTGCCCGAGGAGCGCCTGCCCGACTTCGCGCTGGCCCGCGCCATCGGCGTCCGCTTCCGCGGGAGCGAGGAGCACAGGGGCGAGCTCTTCGACCTGGAGTACGTGCGGGGGCGGCTCCGCTTCCACCGCACCGGCCGGCGCGTCACCGCGCTCCGCGAGTGCGAGGTCACCCTCTACCGGGACGCGCGGGCGAGGAAGGACGACGTCATCGGTCGCACGCGCCTGGTGCGCTGGGTCGAGGCGGAGTTGCTCGGCGCGGACGGCCGCCGCTTCGTCCTGACGGACGGGGTGTGGCACGAGTTCGACGCCGCCTATCACGCGGGCCTCGGCGCCACCGTCAGTCGCCTGATGCCCTCTCGGCCTTCGCTGGAGCTGCCCGTCTGGCCGGACGGCGTGGAGGAGCGCGCCTACAACGAGGGCGTGGCGGACGGCGACCCCGGCTTCGTCTGCCTGGACCGGAGGCTGGTGACGACCCCGTTGCACCGCCCCAAGGGAGTGGAGATCTGCGACCTGCTCGGTCCCGACGACACCCTGGTGATGGTCAAGCAGGCGGATGGTTCATCGGAGCTCAGCCACCTCTTCAGTCAGGGTGTGGTGGCGGTCGAGGCGCTGCTGCACCAGCCGGAGGCGCGCCGGGGCTTCGCCGAGCGGGTCGCCGCGCTGGGGAAGGGCCGGCGACTGCCCGAGGACTTCCGTCCCCGGCGAGTGGTGTTCGCCATCCGCCTGAAGCGGCACGCACGGTTGACTCCCGCGACGCTCTTCCCTTTCGCGCGCGTCGCGCTCGTCCAGGCGGCCCGCACGCTGGAGTCTTACGGCATCAGCGTCGAGGTCGTCGGCATCCCGTCGGAGGCGGAACCGGGGGTGGATGCCGGGACGCGCGCCGCCTGAGCGTGGCGGGTGCGACCCGCCTGGGGACGGACGGGTCGCACGTGGGGTCGGGCCCGGCCAGGGGCCCAGGGCAGGGCGCCGATGTGGCCCCGGCCCGTGCCGGCGTGGTTGAGGGGGCTGCGGGGGGCGGTGACCGGGTCAAGGGTCGTCGCGAAGGCGCTTTCGCGTCGAAGAGCTGAGGGCTACCAGCGCAGCGGCAGCGTCGCCAGGTGGGCGCCGAGCAGTCCTGCGATGATCCGGTGGTCGTGGGCCGAGGGGTGCCAGTCGCAGCCGAGGTGGTCAAGCGCCGGGTCGTCGTAGTGCCAGTAGCCGACCCGGCGGTCGCCGCGGCGCTGGCGGACCTCGACGACGTGCTGGGCGGCCCGGGCGAACGCCGTGGTGTTGTGGAGGGCGGCCGCGCTGACCACGATGAACGTCTCGCGGCCGTAGCGGGCGCGCAGGCCGTCGAGGAAGCGCTGGTAGGCGCGCTCGTAGTCGGCGACGAGATCGTCCTCCGTGGCCCACCGCTCGCCCGGACGGAGCGGGGTGGAGAAGTCGTTGAGGCCGAGGCCGATCACGACGAGCCGCGGCCGCCAGGTGCGCGGCCGGCGCCAGACGTCGCCGGCCACGTTCAGCAGGGCGCGGTCGTAGTAGGTGCGGTAGTCGACGTCCGGGCTGTGGCCGTCGTAGTTGCGGACCATGCCGAGCCCCGAGTAGGCGTTGATCTGGACGTCGGCGCCGAGGCTCCTGGCGGTGAGGGCGCCGAAGGCGAGGTCGGTGTTGGTGTTCCGGTTGACCCCGCCGTTGGCCGAGCAGTCGCGGGTGTCGGAGACGTTGCCGTAGCCGGCGGTGTTGGAGTCGCCGATGAACTCGATCTGCCGGCTCCGCGCCCGGGGCGGGGCGAGGATCGCGCCGCCCCGGGCGGCGACGAACCCGCCGAACCTGCCCAAGGACCAGGGGCTTTCGGTGCGCTTGACGAGCCGCACGGTGTGCTCGGCGTCGGGCAGGTCGTGGATCCAGGCCGTGGTGCGGCCGGGGGTCACCAGGGTGGTGGCCGTCACGCCGTCGATCTGGACGTCGTAGTCGTTGTCGGCGTCGTCCAGGACGAGGCCGACGCCGGTGCCGCGGAACCGGCCCTCGAAGGAGACGCCGGGCCAGCTGTACTCCGCGAACCCGCCGGCCGTCCGCCTGATCCGGCCAACGGTGTGGTACCGCGCCCGGGCCTCGGAGCCCAGCGAGGTGGCCGGGGTGGCGGCGACCAGGCCCGCGGCCGTGGCCGCGATCAACGTGCGGCGGGCGAGAGGGCGTTGTGTCCCCATGTGACCATCCTTCGACGCGGCGGGCGGGCGCCCCGCCGGAACTTCCGGGCGCGCCCTCGGGAGCGCTCCCGGTCACGTCGAAGATGACAGAACGGGCCCGGTCGTCAATCCCCCGCGCGGCCGGCGCCGGCGCCCGGGCCGGCCGCGGCGGGTCCCGTCGGAACCCGTCAGAACGGGGTGAGGGTCAGGGTCATCCGGCTGGGCGCGTTGTCCTCGATGTACGGCGCGAAGCCGGCGACGTCGTCGAAGGCGAAGGCGTAGGCCCGGCCGTCCACGGCCGCCGCGTGCAGGACGCGCGCGTAGTGGTGGGCCGGGTCGCCGCGGTAGAAGTCGGCGGGGGCGGTGGTGGGTTGGCTCGGGTGGCTGATGGCGGTGGTGCGGTTGAGCGCGGCGGCGAGGATGGCGGCGACCGGGCCGACGATCGGGTCGTTGGGGGCGTGCAGGGCGCCGTCGCAGAACAGCACGTCGCGGGTGGCGGGGCGGGCGAAGGACACCTGGCCCGGGCCGTTGAAGACCAGGCGGTCGCCGCTCACCCGGCCCGTGAAGGTGCCGGCGTTGGTGGTGACCCGCAGGTCGCGGGAGGCGTACTCGGACCACACCCGGTCCACGTAGGGCGCGAAGTAGTCGCGCGGGAAGAGGCCGGCGTCCAGGCCGTGCCCGGGCGCGAGGACGCGGCGGTCGCCGAGGACGAGCGGCCCGAAGGCGGGGTGGCCGCGGAGCTCGGAGAACACGGCCGCGCGGGCGCCGTCGCGGAGCGTGCCGGCCGTCTGGTCCCGGGAGCCGGTGAGCCGGATGGCCAGCGGCACGCTGAACATGTCGACCATCGTCGTGTTGCAGTACATGCCGTCCGGCCGGTAGGTGAACTCGGCGCAGTCGTGCAGCACCTGGTAGTTGGGGTCGGACGGCACCCAGCCGGCCGGGTAGGCGAGGGCCGGGTTGCCGTTGCCGTCCGGCACCGCGCGGAACCTCAGCTTCTCGCCGAGCGCGACGTAGATCCGGCCCGAGAGGTACGGGAGTTGGATGGTGGTGTCGCCGGAGGCGGCCAGCGGTATGGCGTAGTCGGTGTAGCCGTCGGGGCCGTTGTCGGACAGCGAGACCGGCAGCAGCCGGCCGTCGGGGGCGACGTGCACCTGTCGGGTGCCGTCGTTGCCGACGATGTAGACCCAGATCGAGGTGTTGGCGAACTGGCCGGTGCGGTTCACCACGGTCAACGGCAGCGGGGCGGCGGCGTGCGCGAACCCGGGCCGGAGGGCGAGGGTCGACGCGCCGAGGGCCGCGCCGAGCGCGGCGCCCCTGAGGACGTTGCGGCGGGAGAGCATGGGGGGACTCCTTCCGGCCCTCCACGCACACGACATGAAGGGCATGAGATGAGAGCGCTCTCAGGTCGTTGCCCCCGCACACTGCCCGCGCCGGGTGGGTGCCGTCAAGGTCCAGACCAAGTCGGATGCGATTCTTCTCCTCGTGCCTGTCCCTCTTCGCCTCGCCCGCCGCCACCCGCTCGACTGGCTGGCCGCGGCCCTGCTCGCGCTCGGCCTGCTGTTCCTGGCCACGGGCGTGCTGCCCGCGCAGGCGGCCGGAGACGCCATGGCGCGCGTCGCGCCGCTGCTGGCGTTCCTCGGCACGGTCATCGTGCTGGCCGAACTCGTCAGCCGGGCCGAGGTGTTCGACGTCGTCGCGGCACGCGTGGCACGGGCCGGCGGCGGCAGCTACCTCCGACTCTTCCTGCTCTGCGTCGCGTTCGCGTCCCTCACCACGATCGCGCTCAACCTCGACACCACGGCCGTGCTGTTGACGCCCGTCATGCTGGCGCTCGCCGCGCGCGTCGGGATCGCGGCGGTGCCGCTCGCCATGACGACGGTGTGGCTGGCCAACACCGCGAGCCTGCTGCTGCCGGTCTCCAACCTGACGAACCTGCTGGCCGCCGACCGCGTCGCGCTCTCCCCGCTCGAACTCGCCGGCCGGATGTGGGCCCCGCAGGCGGCGGCCGTCGCGGTGACGGCGGCCTGCCTGTGGGCGTTCTTCTGGCGCCGCGGCCGGCGCGGCGCCGAGGCGTACGAGGCGCCGCCCGCGCACCGGCCGGCCGACCGGGCGCTGTTCCGAATCTGCGGTCTCGCCTGCGCCGGCTTCCTCCTCGCCATCCTGCTGGCCGACGCGCCACTGTGGATCGCCTCCGGCGCGGCGGCGGCCGTCGCGGCGGCCGCGTTCGCGGTGCGCCGGCCCGCCGTGCTCCGTCTCTCGCTCGTCCCCTGGCGGCTGCTGGTCCTGGTGCCCGGCATGTTCCTCGTCGTGGAGACGGTGAACGCGCACGGCCTGCACGAGCTGCTCGCCTCGGCGGTGGGCACCGACGACGGGCTGCTCGGCATGCTGCGCGCGGCGGGCGTCGGCGCCGGCCTCTCCAACGTGCTGAACAACCTGCCGGTCTACCTCGCCGGCGAGTCTGCGGTGCCGGTCGGCAACGAGGACCAGCTGCTGGCGCTGCTGACCGGCACCAACGTCGGCCCGGTGATCACCCCGTGGGCGTCGCTGGCCACCCTGCTGTGGTTCGAACGCTGCCACGCGGGCGGCGTGCGGGTGCCGGTACGGACGTTCGTGGCGACCGGCACGGTGCTGGCACTGACCGCCGTACCGACGTCGGTGCTGGCGCTGGCGGCGCTCGGCTAACCACCGGTCGTCATCCAGTGGGCCGGGCGCGGCCGCCGTCGGCGGCGACTAGCGGTGACGGCGGCCCGCACCGATCGCCCCTAGCGTCCACCAGGCAATCGGATCAGGTGGTACGGCCAGCGCTATCTCCGTTCCGTCGTCACGTGCAACGTGCGCAGCCCCCGGATGACGAACTCAGGGCGGCGCGGCGGCTCTTCGGCGAGCCGAAGTCCCGGCAGCCTGGTGACCAGGGCCTCCAGCGCGGCCGAGATCTCGGCCCTGGCCAGCGGCGCGCCGACGCAGTAGTGGATGCCGGCGCCGAAGCCGAGGTGCGGGTTGGGCGAGCGCCCGATGTCGAGCCGGTCGGGGTCGGCGAAGACGTCGGGGTCGCGGGCGGCGGCGCCGAGCAGCGCGGCGATCTTCTGCCCCGGTTCGAGCTCGTACCCGGCCACGGTGGTGGACACCACGGCCGTCCGCTCGAAGAGCTGCAACGGCGCGTCGTAGCGGATCAGCTCCTCGACGGCGGTGGGCAGCAGCTCCGCCGGGGCGGCGACCAGGCGGTCCCACTGGTCGCGGTGGCGCAGCAGCGCCAGCACGCCGTTGCCGATGACGTTGACCGTGGCCTCGTGGCCGGCCATCAGCAACAGCACGGCGGTGCCGACGAGTTCGTCGTCGGAAAGCCGGTCGCCGCCGTCGCGCACCGCGACCAGGTCGCTGATCAGGTCGTCTCCCGGTTCCCTGGCCCGGAGCGCGGTCAACTCCCGCAGATACGCCACGAACTCGGCCGCCGCGGTCTCGGCGGCGGCCGCGCCCTCCGGCGGCAGGCCGTACTCGTACATCTTGACGATCGCGTTGGACCACGGCTGGAGCCGCGGCCGGTCCTCGGCCGGCACGCCCAGCAGTTCGGCGATCACCTCGACCGGCAGCGGCCCCGCGAGGTGCGTGAGCAGATCCGCCGCACCGTCAGCCGCGATGGCCGCGGCCAGCCCGTCCGCCATCCGGCCGGCCACCGCCCGGACCCGCGGCTGCAGCCGCGCGGTGTGCCCCCGGTTGAACGCCGCCGCCACCAGCCGGCGCAGCCGGGTGTGCCGCGGCGGCTCGCTCTCGAGCAGCGAGTTCCGGTGCAACAGGTTGAACGCCGGAAACGCCGCCGCCGGCTCCTTGTCCCGCCAGATCCGCCCGGCGTCCCTGCTGCGCAGCACGGCGGCGCAGGCCTCGTGCGAGACGGCCACCGGCAGCCCGAGCCCGTCGTGCCAGTGCACGGGCCCGCGCCGCCGAAGCTCGGCGAAGGCCGGGTAGGGGTCGTCGAGGAACACCGGGTCGGCGGGGTCGAAGCTCACCCGAAGAGGCTATCCGCCGCGACTCACACACGAAGCCCCATCGGCTGAGTCATGTGGCGAGCCGTGTCAGCCGAACTGTTGCTGCTCAACGTCGGGCGGCAGCAGACAGGGAGTGTCGACAGTCAGCAGCAGTCGCCCCTCCTCGTGGTCTTCGGCCGAGACCGATTGGTGATCTTCGGGATGCCGGGCGTCCACCACATTCGCAGGGTTCACTGACGGATCCGAACGGTACCCCTGGATCTCCAGTCCCTGCCCCTCCAACGCGTCACGAATGGCACGCACCGCTTCCGCGTTCCGCTCGGGCGCGACATCGGCCATTACCGAGTACATGAGAAGGAAGCGGCCGTCTTCGGCCACCTCATCGCCGCGCCCCACGCAGTTGTGAAAGCTGACACGCCTGGACTCCGTGTCGATTTCCGCCTGCGCGGTGCGCGCCATGGACTCGGTCCAGTGGGTGGCCCACGCCTCGGCGTCCTCTCTGCTCATGCGGGGAAGTGGCTCATTGATTCCGTCGTCGCCGCTGCTTCCAGACACACATCCTCCCAGTGCCAGTACCGCCGCCATGGTGGCGGCAGCCACACCACGACCTGTGAAACGCGGCCTAGATGAATGGGGCCTCACTGTTCTACCGTCCCCGTGCTAGGAGTCTCACCGGCGATGACTCGGCCGATGTTCCTCAGAGATTCGCTGTCCTGTCGCCAGTAGCCGCTGTGCCCTGACGTATCCACATACATTCTCTGGGCCCCGAATTGGTCATCCTGTGGGGCGGCACCGAGAGTAAGCCCCGAGGCATAGCGGGAAATAGGGTCGTCGTCGGCTGCCCCAACCCAAAGGCGTTCTGGGGAGATATGCAGGTCTTCGGCATGGCCCACGGTCAGCCCCGGGCTGCCGAGCACGATGACGTCGTCTGCTCCGAGACCATCCCGACCCGCATCCGCCGCACCTACGGTGGTGGAGCCATAGCTGTGGCCAACCACGGTGAGATGGCTGTCAGATCCCTCGTGAGCGGCGCGAAGACCGGCTGTGAAGTTACGGAGTTCGTCTGCGCCCTCGTTTGCACGCCCCCTGGTGATCACACTGTCGGAGATTTCAGGGGCGTCGTAGCCGAGCCACGAGATGACGGCGACATCGCCGCGACGTTGCCGCAGCGCTGCTTCCTGCATCAAGCCGATCCGATCGATCTGCCCCTGCATACTTCCTATGTCCGTCGTCGTCCCGGGCACCAGGACCGCCGTGTGTGCGGCCGTGTCGGGGTTGCCCTGGGCCACGATGGCGCGGCCGTCGTCCTGGGTGCCGAAGCCGAGGAGGTAGAGCCGCTGCTCGGCCGGCGCGTTGGCGCGGCTGTCCAGTGTCTCCTGGAGCCGGGTCAACCCGTCGTAGATGAAACGGTCGTGGTGACCGAGTTCGTGCTCCCTCGCCCGGTAGTCGTTGAGCTGGGCGTCCAGCGCGGCGCGGTTGGCCTGGTCGCGGGTTTCGGCGGGGAGGCCGTCGAGGGCGCCGAGTTGCGTGGGGTAGGAGGCCAGCAGCAGGTCGCGTTCCGGGTCGGTGAGGCCGGACCACCAGCGCGCCGCCTCTGCCGGGGGCCGGTCCGTCGGGATGTCGTCGGCCGGGATCCCGATGCCGTGTGTCTCGGCGAGCCGTGCCGCCGCCTGGTCGGCGATCTGGGCGCCGTACTCCTTGTCGAGGGTGAACGGGTCGAGCTCGCGCAGCGCGCGGCCGGCCAGTGCGCTGGCCTCCACGGCCTGCTCGATGGCCTCGTCGATCCGCGCCTGGTGGCCGGCCACCTCGATGGACTCGCGGAGGAGTCGGTCGGGCTCCGCCAGATCCTCGGGGCTCGGGTCGTGTGGGCGGGCGAGGACAGTGCCGTCCTCGCTGACGCGGTGGCCGGCGTCCTCCGCGTCGGCGACGGCGTTCCGGAGGCGTTGTTGCGCCGCCTGCATCCTGGCCCGCGCCTCGTCCAGGACGGCGGCGAGCAGCAGGGCGTACCGGCTGGCGGTGGTGAGGATCGACTGGGTGACGGCCATGGCGTGCAGGCCCGTGTCGGCCGACTGGCCGGCCCATCCCGCGTCGATCAGCGGCCGGGAGGCGCGGGCGAGTGAGCCGTCGTGGGCCTCCTGGCAGGCTTCGGCCAGCCGGCGCCAGGCGGAGACCGCCGTGCCGAGCGGGTAGAAGTCCTGGGTCAGCAGTTCGCGGTACATCGCCGGCATCAGACGGTGCCCCAGCCGCGGAAGGTGGCGCGAAGCTGCTGGTCGAGGCCGACCATCGCGGAGGTGACGGCGCGCAGTCCGGCGGCGTGTTCGGGCAGACGGTCGGCCATGTCGCTGAGGGCTGCTCCCCAGCCGGCTCCGCTCTGCCCCAGCTGTTCCCCGAGCGTCCACTGCCGCAGGGACTCGGTGGCGGCGGCGAGGTCGCCGATGGCGCGGTCGAGGACGGGCCGCAGGTCCTCGTGCGCGCTCTCGCAGGCGGCGGCGGAGGCGAGCAGCTGGTCGACGGGGACGCTCAGATCCGGTGCGGCCGCTGGGCCCTCGCCCGGCGTCCGCTGCGCGGCGATCTCGGCGCGCGCGAACGCCTGGGCTTCCACCCACTCTTCGTGCCAGCCCACGAGCCTGTCCCCCGTCCGTACGCGACGCCTGTGTGGCGGAACGTAAGATATCGGACTCGCTCGGCTACCGCCCGGGCAGCCGTCCCTCGACGCGTTCGCGGAACCTCATGGCGCGGGGGTCGTCGTAGGCGGTGGTGAGGCGTAGCGCCTCCGTCCGGTGCGCGGCGGCCTGGTCGGGGTGTTCGGTGTCGAGGGCGTCGGCGAGGGCTTCGAGGGCCAGGGCCTCGTGCCAGGGGTCGGCGAGTTCGCGGAAGGCGGCGGCGGACTGGCGGTGGAAGTCGGCGGCTTCGTCGTGTCGGCCGAGTGCCTGGTAGGTCCGGCCGGCGCCGAGCCAGGCCAGGGCTTCGCGGCTGCGGTTGCGCAGCCGGCGGTTGAGGGAGGCCGAGCGCTGGTAGGAGGCCAGGGCGTCGCCCTGCTGGCCGAGGGCCAGTTGGGCGTCGCCGAGGGCGAGGAGCCAGGCGGCCTCCGCGAACTGGTTGCGCAGGGTGAGGGCGATGTCGACGGCCTCCTGGGCCAGGCGCAGGGCCTCCTCGGTCCGGCCGCTCTCGCGGTGGATGTCACTGCGGGTCCACAGGATGTTGCCCTCGTTGAGCCGGTTGCCGACGGCGCGTTCGAAGGCCAGGGCCGGGTTGCCGGCCTCCTCGGCGTCGGCGAGGCGGCCCGCCCGGTAGTGCGTCAGGGCGAGGTTGGCCAGCGCGATGGCTTCGTAGGCGCCGGCCCCGATGCTCCGGAAGATGGCGGCCGCCTGCTGGAAGTGGTCGCGGGCGGCCGACAGGTGGCGGCGGCTCAGCTGCACGAGGCCGAGGAGGTTGAGGGAGTTGCCCTCGCCCGACCGGTCGCCGAGGGCGCGCCGGATGGCGAGGGCGGAGCGGTGGCAGTGCTCGCTTTCGGCGAGTTGGTTGAACCGGGCGTGGCACATGCCCAGGTCTTCGAGCAGGGTCGCCTCTCCGGCCCGCTCGCCCTCGCGTCTGGCGGCCGCGAGGCCGATGCGGCAGGCCGTGAGCAGGTCGGCGGTGGGTGACGAGGGCGCCTTGGCGTTCCACAGGACGGCGGGCAGGAGCCAGGCGTGGCGGTCGAGCCCGGCGCTCGCGGCGGCCCTGACGCAGGCCACGAGGTTGCCGTGCTCGCGCTCCGCCCAGATGGCGGCGGTGTCGTAGTCGGGGAAGGCGAGGGGGGTGACGAACTCGGCCGGAGGGTCGAGGGGTTGGTGGTTCTCGGCGGGGTCGAGCCGGCTCTGGGCGGCGTCGGCGGTGTGCAGGTACCAGTCGAGGACCCGGCGCAGCGCGGCCGTGCGCTCGGCCGCCGGCTCCTCGCGGCGGGCCTGGTCGGCGGCGTAGGCGCGGAGCAGGTCGTGGAACTCGTACCGGTCGGGGGCCGGTTGGTCGAGCAGGTGGGCGCCGACCAGGATGTCGAGGAGTTGGCGCGCGCGGCTGGCCCGGGCGCCGGCGAGCGCGGCCGCGGCGTGCAGGCTGAACTCGGGGCCCGGGTGGAGGCCGAGCAGGCGGAAGAGCCGCGCCGCCTCGGGCCGCAGGGCGCGGTAGGACCAGGCGAAGACCGTGCGCACGGCCGCCGCCTCGTCCTCGTCGACCACGCTGAGGGCGTCCCAGAGGGCGGACTCGTCGCGCAGCTCGGCGATCAGGTCGTCCAGGCTCAGGTGGGGGTGGGTGACGGCTCGCTCGGCGGCGATGCGCAGGGCCAGGGGGAGACGGGCGCAGAGCCTGGCGAGGTCGGCCAGTTTGGTGGCGTCGTCCTCGGGCCGGTATCCGGCGGTGACGGCGCGGAGCAGGGCGACGGCCTCGGGCTCCGGGAGGGTGCCGAGGGTGAGGCGGTGCGCGCCGTCCTTTATGGCAAGACCGGACAGCCGGCTGCGGCTGGTGACGACGGTCAGGCAGCCGGCGCTGCCGGGGAGCAGGGGGCGGACCTGGGCGGCGGTGGCCGCGTTGTCCAGCACGATCAGCATGCGCCGGTCGGCGAGCAGGGAGCGGTAGAGCGCGGCCGCCGCGTCCGGCTGGGAGGGAATGGCTTCGGCCGGGACGCCGAGGGCGCCGAGGAAACGGTGCAGGGCCTCGTGGACGGAGACCGGGTCGTCCGGATCGTAGCCACGCAGGTTGATGTACAACTGCCCGTCGGGGAAACGGTGTTGCACCTGGTGGGCCCAGCGCAGGGCCAGCGACGTCTTGCCGGCGCCCGCCGTGCCCGCGATGACGCAGAGCGATACGACGAGGGGGGCGCCCTCGGTGCCGGGCAACACGGCGTCGAGCCGTTCCAGTTCCTCGGTCCGGTTGACGAAGCCTCGGATGTCGCCCGGCAGTTGGCGGGGTCTGGGGTGGCCGGCGGCGTCGCGCTCGTCGATCGTCACTCCTCGTCGGTGGTCAGCCGGGGCGGGGGAAGGGGGGCCACTTCCCGCGCGAAGTAGGAGGACAGCTCCTCGCCACGCTCGAAGAGGGCGCGGGTGAGGTCCTGCCAGTCGTCGACGAGTTGGGGGTCGGTGAAGCGGACGCAGCCGTCGAGCACGCCTTCGTCGGTGTAGACGACCTCGTAGAGCGTCTCCCCGCCGAGCACGACCAACTCGGGCAGCGGACGGTCGACTTCCAGGGCGTGGAGCTCGCCCGCCTCGACGATCCTGATGTCCTCGCCGCCGTCCTCGGCGTTCAGCAGCAGGGAGTGCAGCTCCCACTGGATGTACGGGGTGAACGGCTTCTCGACCACCCGCACCCGGTGGAAGACGGTGCCGAGCCGCCTGTCCTGCTCCGCTTCCTCGCGGAGGCCGGCCCGCCGGCCTTCGAGGAGGCGCAGCGCCTCGGCCCAGTCGCCTCGGCCCAGGGCCGCTCTGCTGGGGCTGTCCTGTTCGACGAAGTGCTGACCGCGCTCCAGCTTCCAGGAGTCGCGCCGGTCGAGTCGGGTGTAGCGCTGCCAGAAGTCGGCCGAGTAGGCGGGCTGGTCGAGCCGCACCCCCTGGGCTCGGTCGAGGCGAGGGGGATGGAGGTCAATCATCGGGGATGTCCGCTTTCGCCGCGCTCAGCATGTTGCCGGGGAGGATGACGAGTCGTTCGTCCGGCGCCAACCCCACGCCCTCGGGAAGACGGGAGCGGTAGTCGGCGGTGAGGTCGCGTCCGATCACGGCTATGTCGCCGTTGTCCAACTGCCAGATGTCCGGGCAGCCGGTCTTGCCGTCGGTGTTGCCGAGTTCCTTGGCCGACCTGCCGAGCCGCCGCGCGAATAACGCGGACGGGTCGGCCTCCCAGGGACGCGCCATGACTGCCTCCGTGCACGTGTCCGAGGCACACGCCCGCATACGCGTGTACCGCGATTCAGCTTACGAAAGGGCTTTCACGCGCTACAATGCCCGGCCCTCAGGTTGGCCATTTTGGGTTAATTTCCCATGCCACGTGCTTATGCCGCGCCCGGCCGGAGCTCGGGATGGGACGGCGGAGCGGAACAGTGCCGGGTGGGGCGGGGCCTCTGGCCTCCGCGGCCAGCACTGGGGGCCGGATCAGCCGAGGTCGTCGAGGAGGAGGTCGAGGACGGTCTCCTCCTCGACGCGGACGCCGGTGCGGGTGAGGGCGGTGGCAAGGGGCGGGTCCCAGGGGGTGGCGACGGGGACGCCGGTGAGGGGTGGGGAGGTGGTGGGGTCGGCGGCGGCGAGGTAGTCGGGCGTGGTGTAGCGCCAGGGACGGAAGGGGACGTGGCGCAGCAGGGAGTTGGCGATGCGCAGGCCGCCCCAGTCGAAGTCGCCGTGGTACTGGAGAGTGGCGCCTCGGTCGTGGAGGTGGCGCAGCAGGGTGAGGGCGGCGGCCGAGGGCTGGCCCTGGAGGCAGACGAGGGGTGGGCAGTGCGGGCCGTGGCGGTCGGCGGCAGCGGCGAGGACGGCGGGGTTCTCGCAGACGTGGACCGTGCCAGCGGTGGACTCGGGCGGGCGGTGGGCGAGTTGGCGGAGGGTGAGGACGGCGGGTTCGCCCTGGGAGGCGTGCCAGTCGAGCGCCGGGGTGCCGAGCAGGTTGAGGGTGAGGACGGTGCTGGAGAGGTCGTCGCGGAGCAGGCCGGCGGACGCCCAGGCGGCGCGGCGCCATTCGGCGCCCGTGCCGGCGGGGTGGCCGGTCAGGGCGCGGACGCCAGAGAGGGTGAGCGTGGCGAGCGGGGTGCCGTCGTCGAGGGCGTGCGCGCTGCCGAGGACCCGGGCGGCGAAGGCCGGGAGGGAGGTGGCGGGGTCCGTGGGGAGGGCGCGGAGGACGGTCACGGTGTCGGTGAGCAGTTCGCGGGCCGTCTCGGGGGTACGGGCGAGGCGGCGGACGAGCCCTTCGGCGCGGAGCCGGGTCGCCCAGTCGGCGAGGTGGGGCAGGTCGTCGAGTGGGGCGTAGGCGATGGCCCAGGCCCAGTCCTCGGCCGCGCGGGCCTCGCTGCGGGGGATGACGGGGCCGGTGAGGGCGGTGATGGCGGCGGTGAGCCCTTCGGGGCTGGCGCCGGAGCGGCGGAGGGTGGCGTCGACGGCTTCGAGGGGGATGGTGAGGGTCCTGCCGCGGCCGGGTGGGCGGCCCAGCAGGCGTTCGGCGGCGGCGCGTTGGGCGGGTGTCGGGTCGGTCAGGGAGACGGGGCCGGTGAGTGGCCTCTCGTGGGCGAGACGGCGGCGGGCGCGGTCGACCAGCCAGGCGAGTTCGGGGTCGCCCAGCAGCCGGCGCAGCCGGGTCAGGTCCACGGTCAGGTCCACAGGGGTTCCGGTGGCGCGGGCTCGGCGCGGACCGGGTCGTCGCGGCGCTGGCGCGCGACGCCGTCCCACTCCCACCGGGTGACGAGGACGGCGGACAGCTCGTCGATCCTGGAGAGTTGGGCGATGGCGATGCCCGGCACCTGGGGGTAGCAGGCCCACTCACGTTCGCTGGTCATGACGACGTCGAGGTCGAAGGCGTGCAGCAGGCCGAGGCACTTGGCCCGCGAGTCGTCGTCGACGCCGGCGAACGCCTCGTCGAGGGTGACGAGGCGGGGCGAGTGGGGGTTGCCGGCGCTGGCGTAGTGCGAGGAGGCGGCGGCGAACAGCGGGACGGAGACGGCGAGGACGCGCTCGCCGCCGGAGGCGGGGCCGGTGGCCGGAACCCAGCGGTCGTGTTGGTGGCGCTCGACGCCGAACTCGTGCCAGGAACGGTAGTCGAGTGCCGCCGTGAGGTGTTCGAGCCAACTGCCCGCCGCGTCGTCGGACTGCTGGCGGGCGATCTGCGCTTGGAGGAACTCGCCCACGGCGGCCCGGTCTTCCGGGGTCCAGGCGTCGGCTGACTGACGCAGCCGCTCGCGGGCGGCCGCCAGTCCCGCGGGGGCGCGGCGGGAGGGGCGCCACACCAGGCGGAGGCGCATGCCGGTGGAGGTGGGGCGCTCGGCGAGCTCCTCGTTCATGGCGACGACCCGCCGTTCGGCGGCGCCGATCAGTTCCTGAAGGGTGCCGGCGACCTCGGTGATGAGGTGGGTCTCCAGGATCTCGCGCTCGTGGGCGGAGAGGATGCGGGTGAGTTCGCGCGCCTCGGTGTCGAGGGCGGCGGCGAGCTCGGGGACGGGGCGTTGCCGGCCCTGGTAGACGATGTCGACCACCATGCCGTCCTCCACCATGCGGGCCGAGGCGGTGTGGCCGTGCCGGGAGAGGGTGTCCTGGAGCGTCTTGAACTCCCGGCTGAGGTTGCCCTGGATCCGCTCCCAGGCGGCGTCGGAGTCGTCGGTCGTGGCCAGTTCGGACTCGATCGCCCTGGCCAGGGCGATGGCGGGGGTGGGTGCCCATGGCGCCTGGCCGGGAGCCGGGATGTCGAGGTCGGGGAGGGCGACGCTCAACAGGCCGGTGGCCGCGAACCGCCGCAGCGCCGCGATGGCGTCGGCACGGTCGGCGACGGCCTCCGCGATGGTGCGGCGCAGGAGCTCGATGCGGCCGTCGGCCGCGCCGGCGCTCCGCTCGGCCGCGGCGTGGTCGGCGCGGGCCCGGCGCTGCTCGGCCCGGGTGGCACGCTGCTCGTCGGCGGTTTCGGTGAGCCGGCGCTGGAGTTCGGCGACGGCGGTGCCGACCGTGGCACGCAGAGTGGTGTGCCGTTCGTCGGCCGCGGCGGCCGCGCGGGTCAGTTCCTCGGTGCGCTGGGCGAGTTCGGCTGCTCGTTCGGCGGCGCGGGTGATCTCCTCGCGCTCCTCGCCGAGCCGATCCGCGGCGGCGACGCTCTCGCGCAGCGCCGGCCAGAGCGCGGCGAGGGCGACGGCGAGTTCCGCGAGGGCGCGGCGGACGGCGGCGAGTTCGGCGCGGTCCGCCGGCAGACCGAGGTCAGCCGCGGTGCCGGTGAACTCCGCGGCCGCCTGGTCGGACTTGGCGGCGGCGGTGGCGAGGTCGGCGGCGCGGGCCCGGCGACGCTCGGTGGCGCGGTGGGCGGCCTCGGTGGCGGCCGCGGCGTGCGCGTGTGCCTGGCGGAGCGGCGCGTCGTCGGGGACGGCGGCCAGCTCGGTGTCCAGGGCGCGGCGGCGGGTCGCCACCGCGTCCGCCTCGGTGGCGACGGTGGCCGACTCGGCCCGGAGGGTGGCGAGTTCGGCGTGCAGCGCGTCGATGCGGGCGCGGCGGGCGGCCTCGCGGGCGCCCACACCGACGAAGGTGGCGACGGGCTTGGCCCACCGGCCGGTGAGCGCGCCGACGCGGAACCGGCCGTCGGTGGCCGCCCAGGTGTCGGTGCCTGTCGTGGGGCCGAGCCCGACGGCGGCGAGCAGCCGGACCACGGTGGCCTCGCCGACCTGGGCGGCCCGCCGGTCGCCGTGGTCCACGGCCGGGCGGAGCGCGTGGGCCAGCGAGGGCCCTGACACCGGCTCGGCGCGCGGGGAGAGCAGCACGTCGTGGCCGTCGGGGGCCAGCGCCGTGCCGTCGGGGGTGATCCAGGCGTCGAGCAGCCCGGACGCCTCCAACGCGGCCTCCAGGCCAGCGCGCTCGGTCGGCGACAGCTCGTCCCGGAAGTCGACGAGGCGCCACAGCGGGGCGCCCGGCTGTCGTTCCCTGACGCCCGGGGCACGAGTGTGGGGGGCCGGCGGTTCGGGTGGGCCACCGGCCTCGAGCCCGGTGATCTCGGCCTCGGTCCCGTGGACACGGTCGGCGAGCTCGGCGCGCCGGGCGGCGAGTGCGGCGGCCTGGTCGGCGAGGCGGGTGGAGGCCGCGCGGTGGGCGCGGGCGGCGTGTTCACGGGCGGGGTTGGGCCCGTGCAGGACCTCGGTCCACCGCTGGAACTCGTCGAGCAGCCCGGTGGGGTCGCCGTAGGGCAGTTCGGCGCACTGCTCGAGGTGGTGGCGCACGGCGTCCAGCAGGGCGCGGCCGGCGTCGGCGGTGGCCCGGGCCGCGTCCTCGGCGGCCTGCTGGGTGTGGGCCAGCTCGGCCTCGGCATCGTCCAGGCGCCGGGCGGCGGCATGGCGCTCGGCGGCGGCCCGGTCGGCGGTGGCGGCGAGCGCGTCGAGGTGATCGAGGTTGCGGCGCCCGCGGTCGAGCGACTGCTCGGCCGCCGCCTGGTCACCGAGGTCGGTGGGGGGCGGCACGTGGGCAGCGGTGGCGAGGTCGCGGGCCCGGGCCAGCGCGGCCTCTGCCTGGCGGCGGGCGGCGTCGAGCCGCGTCTCGGCGGCGGCACCGCGGGCCTCGGCGCGCGTGAGGAGACGCACGGCGGCGGCCTGGTCCTCGGCCGCCCGCCGGCGGTCGCGGTCGGCGCGAGCGGCGTCCTCGGCGGCCTGCTCCAGCTCGCGGGCGCTGCGCATCTCGGGGCCTGCGCGCAGCGCCGCCTCCCGCTCGCGCAGCCGGGCCTCGGTCTCCTCCAGGTCGGACATGCGCTCCTGGGCCTCGGCCCTGGCCGTGATCGCCCGCTCACGGTCGGCCTCGGCGGCGGCGAGCTCGCGCTGCTGTCCCTCGTAACGGGCGTGCTGGACGCGGGGCAGGCGGGCGCGGCGGCGGCTGGCGATCCGGGCGTAGCGCCGGTAGTGGTCGAGGAAGGTGGTGGCGGCGCGCTCCGCTTCCAGGGTGGCCCGCAGTTCGTCGCGTTCCTCGTCGAGGGAGCGGAACGCCTCGGCCGCGTCGGCGATGACAGCCTGGTCCATCGGGGGCAGCGCCTCGGTGAGGGCGCGGGAGAGCGCGGCCTCGTTGGGGCGCTTGGACAGCTGGGGTTGGCGCAGCTGGATGAGCAGGTCGACGAGGGCGCCGTAGCGCTGCTCGCCGAGCCCGAACAGCGCCTCGTCGACGGCCCTGCGGTAGGCCCTGGCCTGCTCGTGGACCAGGCCGTGTCCCGCGATGGCCTCGGCGAGCCGGTCGCGGCCGAGCGCGGTGCCGGTGGCGTCGATCAGCCGCAGCGTGCCGGCGTCCGGCTCCTCGCGGTGGTCGACGCGCTGGTCGGTGACGGCGAACCAGTGGCGGGCGATGCCGCGCCCGGCGACGGCCTTGAGCCCGCAGAGCAGGGTGCGGAAGTGTTCCTGGCCGGTGTCCTGGTCGCGCCGCCCGAACTCCACCCAGGTGTAGCCGAGTCGCTCGGGGTGCGGGTGCTCGCCCCCGAGCAGCAGGTTCCACTCCATGCGCTTGCCGGGGTCGCCGTCGGGTTCGACGCGGCGTGGGGAGAGGTCGCCGTCGAGGAGGAAGGGAAGGGTGAGCGCCAGCACCTTGGACTTGCCGGTGCCGTTGTTGCCGCGCAGCAGCAGGCGGCCGTCGTGGAAGTGGAACTCCTCGACGTCGTAGTGGAACAGGTCGACGAGCCCGATGCGCAGGGGCTGCCAGCGGGTGCGGGCCGGCGCGGGGAGGGCGGTCGTCGCGGTCATCGCTGGGGCTTCCTTCCTTGCCGAGACGCGTCCCCTGCGGGGTCACGGACGACGGGGTCGCCGACGGCGTACCGGGCGAGGGCGGGGCGAGCCGCCACCGCGCCGGCCTGGAGCGTGACGAGGTCGAGGGCGGCGAGCTTGTCGACGGCCTGGGCGACCAACCACTCCTCGGCGCCTGGCTCCTTGGCGGTCTTGGCCCAGAACCCGGCGTGTTGGACGGCGAGTTCGCGTACTCGCTGGCGCAGCGCGGCGACGGTGACGGGGCCGTCCGCGGCGGCGAGGTGTTCGGCGAGCAGCAGGGTCGCGTGGCCCCGGGTGCCCTGCTCCGGCATGCGGACGTCGGTGAGGTCGTCGTCCGGGTCGACCATGGCGATGCCCTCGGCGCGCACTTCGGCGACGAGCCCGGTGAACTCACTGACGCGGCTGGTGAGGAAGCCACGCTGTCGGGTCAGATAGGCCAGCTCGGCCTCGGTCAACTCGTCGTAGTAGAGCACCGGATCGTCGAGCAACCGGCGGGTGAGGGTTCGTCGAATGGCCAGGAACCGCAGCTCGTCGCTGTCCAGCGCGGTCTCGGCGCTGAGTTCGGCGAGCCGGTGCTCGAACTCGGTGGCCCGCACCAGGGACGGGCCGCGGGAGGTGGCTAGCAGGCCGGCGAGCACCCGGCGTTCGACGTCGTAGAGCGCGTCGCCGACGCCGGAGACGTACGCGTCCTCGTCACCGGCGATCCGGCGCAGCACGCCGAGCCGGATCAGCAGTCGGACGACGGCGGCCAGGTCGAGGCGTTCATCGCGCGCGTCGAGGGTGAACCGGACCCCGGCGGCCGCGAGTTCGGGCGCGGCGGCCTCCAGGACGACCTGGTCGGCGAGGCGGCCGAGCGCGGTCTGGGCCTCCCCACGCTCCAGGACGGCGAGGGCGAGGCAGAGCAGAACGTAGCGACGGCGGGTGAACGGGGTGGCGGAGCGGCCCTCGCGGGCGGGATGGGTGGCGTCGGCGAGGGTGCCGGGGGTTCTGCGCAGCCGGGCGGCCTCCGCGTCGACGTGCAGGGCCCAGCCGGTGTTGCGGTCGAACCACTCGCGCAGTTCGGTGGCGTGGCGGCGGACGAGGCGGAACGCGTCGGCGTGGGGGCCGCGCGCCAGCAGCAGGGGCTCCTTGAGCAGGGCGCGGGCGGCCTTCCGCAGATCGGCCTGGTGTTGCCCGTCGAGCACCTCGGCCAGGGGCGTGCTCACCGGTCGTCACCCCCGTCCGTATCGCCTTCGAGGCGACGTCGGGTGCCGGGTCCCGTGAGGTCCACGATCTCCACCAGGTGGTCGGGGCCGCGGAAGACGCCCGTGGGAGTGCGGATCTCGGCGCGACCGGCGTCGGGCAGGGTGGTAAGGCGTATCTCCATGGAGCCGTCGTTGCTCGTCGCACTGGTGTGGGTCATGCCGGGCCGCCAGGTGGCCAGCGCGTCGCCGAGCAGTCCGAGGAAGAGACCGAAGGCGAGCGGGTCGAGCTCGCCAAGGGCGGAGAGCCTGACGGGACCCGACGTGGCCAGGCGGGACCGGGCGGCGATGGTCTCGGCGTTCTGCTTGACGGCCAGCTCGGCGAGCCGGCGGCGGGCGGCCGACCGGTCCTCGACGCGGCGGGCCCGGCCGCGCCGCTCGTAGCTGCCGGTGCGTCTCAACTGGGGACTGATGCGGAGCGGGTCGGCCGCGGACCAGGGAGTGCCGGCCGGGACCGGGTGGGCGGCGCGGACGGCGAGGGTGTCGGCGTCGACGGTGAGGTGGCGGGACGAGTAGAGCCCGAAGGCGCCGCGCCACAGTCGGTGCCGGGCCGCGTCGTCCGGTGCCTCGGCGAACCAGCGGGCGAGTGTCCTGAAGTCGGCTGAACGGTCCGACCTTCCGGACCGCCGCTCGTTGAGCACCCGCACCACCGCGAGGAGTTGCGGGATGGCGCCGAGCGCCCTGGCACGCAACAGCCGGGCCTGTGCCGGGCGCGCGTCCCGGCTGACGAACCAGGCGGTGAGCCCCGACCAGCGTGCCGCCCAGCGCCCGAGCGCGGCGCGCTCGGCGTGGTCCGCCTCCTCGGGCGCGGCGTCGGCCGCCTCCCGGGCGGCGGCCGTCGCCAGCAGCGCGTCGATGGCCGGCCCCTCCAACTCCTCGATCAGCAGGGCGATACGCCCGCCGAGCGTGATCAGGTCCTGGATGAACCGCTCCAGGTACTGGATGAGCTGGTCCTTGTAGGCGAGGAAGACGTCCTCGGAGACCTCGTGCAGGTCGATGGTGCGCTGGAGCGAGCCCATGAAGGCGCGGGCGTTCTCGGCCAGGGCGGAGAAGCGGCTGGTCAGGGCGTCGAGCGCGAGATGGGTCTTGGCCGGGTCGGGCGACCGCTCGGCGGCCAGGGCGAGCAACGCCCGCAGGTGGGTGATGATGTCGTGGAGGGCGACCGCCTGGAGTGCGCCGCGCCTGCCCAGGGCCTCGTCATAGCCGGCCAGGGCCTCCTCGGCCGCCTCGCCCGCCTGGGTGAGCTGGTAGACGAACCGCCTGCGGTAGAAGTCCTCGACGGCGGTCACCCGCCCGGTGTCGGGATCGGCGCGCAGGTTGCCCCAGGTGACGAGGGAGTCCAGGGCCCTGGTGATCTCGTCCGTGGTGGCCGGACGCCGCTCGGCGGGCAGCGCGAGCTGGACGTCCTCCGGGCGCAGGTGCACGGCGAACCGCTCCTTGGCGGTGAGGAAGACGCGCATCACCTGTCGGTAGAACTCCGCGTTCGGCGCGGTGAGATGCGCGAACGGTCCGTATGCGGCGGGCGAGGTCATCACCGGCCATTGTGCCGGAAGGGCGAGCCCGTCTCGGACCGGTCGGGAGTTTTCGTCGAACGTCGTCCTCGTGATCCCGACACGAGGTGACGGCACGAGGCGGGGGCGAGACAGCGTGGCTCGACACGCGGATGAGGCGGGGACGAGGCAGGTGGAACCGTCGGTGGCTGGCAACGGAGCCCACGGCCGAGCGCCGGACGGTGTGGGCCGGACCACACCGCCAGGGCGGCTTCGGTCACCGAGCGGCAAAGAGCTCCCGAATCCGGTCAATCAGGTCCTCCAGCCCCTCTCGAAGGCTTGGAAGGTTCCGCGCATTCCGCGTCGCGAAGGAGATCAGCCGCGCCTCATCCACCCCTGTCTTCTCGCTGACCGCGCCGGGTTGATCATGAACATTGCAGACCCACGCTTCCTCCAGAGCCCGTTTCCACTCCCACTCCGGCACCCCGAACTCCCTCACCGCCGCCTCGGCGCATTCCGTGAGGGTTTCCATCACGGTGGCCTCGGGCTCCGCCGAGCCGGGAAGATACGCCAGCCACTCTCCCTGACGGCTGGCGATGGAACGAGTGTCGCCGTCGAGCACACCGAGAAAGGCCACGGCCGGCCTCGTCGGCCCCAGGGCACTCGCGATCGTGACGACGACATCCGCGCCACGCACATCCTGCACACGTACATGGGGGGCCAAGTCCGGGAGGTGCACGCGGAGCAGCTCCTCCAGCAGTTTCCTGGCGAAGAGGTCCTCAACCAAGAGCACGGCTTCGGGCCTTACCCTCATCCCCAGCTTCCGGCCGACCTGGGCCGGGATCACGCCAGGAGAGATGGTCGCTCTGGGATCGCCCCCAGCGCTCCTCTCCAGCGTGCGTAGCGAGGCAGTCGGCAACTGGTAGGCGAACTCCGGAGAGTGCGATGCGATCACCACGGACAGTTCCAGGTCAATCGCTCGGGCGACGATGACGTCGAGCAGCAATCCACGCGCGCGGGGGGACAGAAAGTTCTCCGGTTCGTCGAACAGCACCACGCTGCCTCGTGGTGCCGCTCGGAGCCCCCTCAGAATCACGCAGGTAGCCAGTTCCCCCAGACTCATCTGTTCGGGCCCGTACGTGTTACCGCGGTAGCTGAGTTCGTAGTAGAACCAACTGGCCGACTCGTCGACGGCCGGCGTACGGCGGTCGAGCTCCTGGTGTGTGGCCAACGCGTACGGGCGCTCCATGATCGTGCTCAGCGCGTTCTCGAACCAGGCGCTGCGAGGTGCCTTGTCGGCCGTGGCGCGCTCGCTCTCCAACTCATGGGCCGGCACGCGGCTCACCTGCGCCAGGACGTCGAAACACTCTCGCGCGGTATCGACATAAAGACAGGGAACCCTTGCCTCAGCCAACTCCATCTCAACCGTGGCCGCGCCGGTGCGGTCCTGCTTTCGGTGCCGGGGCCGCCCCATCATCCGCACCGCAGCGGGCCTTGGCCTCCCGTCCGCGTCGGCTTTCGTGTCGAGATGCTGGGCGAGCGTCCGGAGGAACTGCGACTTGCCCGCACCGCTCACGCCACACAGAAGAGTGATGCCCGGAGCCATCTCAGCAGCCAGGGAACCAAGATGCACATGCCCGTCGATCTCCACGGTGCGCAGCGGTGAGCGTACTTCGCCACTGGCCAACTTGCGGTAGTGCTTCTGAATCTGGGCTCGGCTGAGGACCACGTCGTCCTTGGCGTTTTGGCTCACCCCCACTCCCCCCAAGCCCCGAGCACTCCGTCAGCCCACAGCAGCTGGTCGACCCGGTCCTCGGTGAACGGTCCGGCTCCTACGCTGGTCAGCACCTCATACATCCGGATCACGTCCGGAACAGGGGGGGTCTTCCGTGACGGGGCACCGCCTGTGGCGACCAGGAACAACCAGGTGATCGCATCCCGAAGCACCGTTGACTCCGCCGTGTGCGCCCCAACCGCAGCCACCTCGTTGAAGCGTTCCAGCAAGGCTGAGTGAGGAATGTCGCGAAAGCCTGCCCGCAGCGGTGGCGGGGCACCGGGATTTAGCTGGGCGGCGCGCCTCCGCCGCTCCGGCTCCAGCCACTCCATGAGGTATCCGAGATGGTGTTCCGCGCCAGGCCCGAGGGCGCGCCTGGCGCGCACCATGACCAGCAACCAGCTCAGCAGCGTGGGCTTGGTGAACCGAACCGCCGGCACATCCAGGGCGGGCAGCGACAGCAACTCCTTCAGCGCCTCCGCCACCTCGTCCCGTGTGGCCTGTGTCACCGCGTTGCCGGATCGCAATCGGACATTGAGCTGCTCGCTGCCCATCGCGGCGGCGCGGATGCTTCCCGCCTCCACGGAGACCAGCACTCTACTGATCACGTCCTCGTATGCCAGACCGACGTTTCCGAAGCCAACGCGCTCCTCGGCAAGCCCCCAGTCCGCCGCCCTGACGACGAGGCGCCGCACCTGCTCTCCGAATGATCCCGACGCGACCAGCCGGCGGCCGGATTCCGGTAGCTGGTCTTCGGAGTTCAGCCGCAGCAAGGCAGTACGCAACTCGCCCGGCGGCAACCCATCGAGTTCCAGAAAGACGAGCGGGTATTCGTCAACCGCCTCACGCAGACCTCGCGGCAGGTCAGGGTAGGCCCTTCCGTCCGACTCCCGCAGGACGACCGCCTGCGGCGCGAGTCGCCCGTCCACCAGGAGCTCGCCACGGACGAACTCACCCAGCGCCGCGAGCCGCCGTTGCCCGTCGAGTAGCACGTGCCTCCCATCAGGCTCGCGTGCGACGAGGAAGGTGCCGATGGGCCAGCCACGCAGCACGGAGTCGAGCAACACGTGCTTGCGGTGGTCTGACCACTCGGTGACTCCGGTCGAGTCGGACGCAGGACGCAATCTTCCGTCGTCAAGCCGGGCGAGCGCCTCGCGAACCGTCAGGACGGTGGGATGGGTCGTCGGATTCCGCAGTTCGTGGATCCGCGTCATGACGGCCCCCTCCTCTCAAGCGCCGACCCATCACCGACCGTAACGACCTGGTGAGGGTTCGTGCCCCATTGCACAGTACGGCTGGTCACTGACATCCGGCGGGGCATGGTGAGGGTCACCTCTGCAGTCCTCAGTAGTACTGCCGGATGTAGTCGTACGCCTTCTGGAACAGCTCCTCGTCACGTTGCAGGTGGTAGCGCACCAGCGTGCGCCGCAGCGCCCTCTTCACCTCGCGCTCTCCCCCCGCCGTGTGCTGCCACCCCGGAAACCGCACGGCCGCGACGATGTTGTCGATCTCCTCGACGAGCTTTGCCACCGCCACCGGGGTGCCCGCCGAGCGCGAGGACTCGAAGAGCCTGGTCAGGGCGTACTTTCCCTGCTCTCTCGGGTCCTGCTTCGCCGCTTCGGCCTCGGCCTCGGCGGTCTGCTTCGCCAACTCCAGGAGTTGGAAGAGATACTCCCGACTCACCAACTGCCCCGCTTCATACTGCTCGCGCAGCCGCTCCAACTTCTGTGCCAGCGAATCGAATCGAGGCTCCCCGCGCCGGCGTCCGAGCCGGTCGGCAAGCCTGGGTTGGAGTTGCCGGATGCTGCGCCGCGGATCGCGGTGAAGGTACTCGACCATCCGCGCGTCGAGGATGAGTGTGTCAAGACGCTCAGGTGGCAGGTCGGCGTGGATGTGCGCGTTGACCAGTTCGCGGGTCTTGGGGCCGAGCACCCGCCACAGCAGCGGGGTCGTGGCGTGGCTGGGGCGCACGGACTGGTGCACCTTGGCGAGCCAACGGTAGTCGGCCTCGTGCTCACTCAGCCGTGGATCGGGGGACAGCGCCTCCCAGAGGCGAGCCAGCCGCGCGAACGCCTCAGCGAACGCCTCCCGCGTCCCGTCGTCGGGCAGTCTGTCCTGCGCCGCGAACAGCGCCTCGTAGCCGTCGGCTGTTCGGTCCACGCCCGGGAAGAACTCCAGGCAAGCGCGCACGGCCCCGGGAAACGCGGCCCAGAGTTCCTCAATGCTGGTCACCGCCTGCTCGACGGCACGTTCGTCGAAGCGCAAGGCCTGCCCGAGGCGCGCGAAGACACCCAGGTAGTCAACGATCAGGCCGTGTGACTTGGTCTGCTCGCTGTCGGGGTGCTTGTACGGACGGTTCACCCTGCAGACAGCCTGGAGCAGGGTGTGGTCCCGCAACACCTTGTCCAGATACATGGTCTGAGCGATCGGGGCGTCGAAGCCCGTGAGCAGCTTGGCCGTCACGATGAGGATCTTCAGCGGGTCGTTCGGGGCGCGGAAGCGATCCAGCAGCGCCGCCTCCTCACTCTTCCCCCGCTCAAAACGGTCCTTGATCGCCTTCGGCTGCCCTTCGGTGGACATCACGACCTCGCTGGCCTGGGGGCCCAGAAGCGCGTCAAGACGCTCCTTGTACAGGACACACGCTTCCTGGTCGAAGACCACCACCTGTGCTTTGAAGCCCTCCGGGGCGACCTTCTCCGTGAAGTGGCGTGCGATGTCCTCACAGACCATGCGAATACGCTCGGGTGCCTTGATCAGGGCTCCCATCCGTGCGGCCCGGTTCGCCATGGCCGCCCGCTCACGTGGGGAGAGGCCTTCGGCCAGTTCCTCGAACTTGGCGTCGATCACCTGGCCATCGATCTTGAAGCGGGCGTCCCGCGGCTCGAAGTGCAGGGGAAGTGTGGTTCCGTCACGCAGGGAATCGGCCTGGGTGTACCGGGAGAGATAACGCCCCTCATCCACCTCATAGCCGAAGGTCCGGAACGTGTTGACGTCGGTTCGGTTGATGGGCGTGCCGGTCAGGCCGAAGAAGACGGCATTGGGAAGGGCCTGCCGCATCCGTTGCCCCATGTCCCGATCCTGGGTGCGGTGCGCCTCGTCCACCAAGCAGACGATGTCACGACGGTCAGACAGAATCCGGTCAAATTTCCGAAACTTGTGCACCGTGGTAACGATGATCTTTCGCTGCCCGGTCGCGAGCATCGCCCCCAGGTCATCTCCTTTACCGGCGGTGACGACGTTGGGGATGTCCGTGGTACGGAAGGTGGAGGTGATCTGGGTGTCAAGGTCGAGCCGGTCCACGACGATCACCACCGTTGGGGCCCCGGTCCGCGGGTCGCTCCGCAGCGCCTGAGCGGTGAAAACCATCAGCAACGACTTGCCTGACCCCTGGAAGTGCCACACCAGCCCCTTCCTGGGCGCCTCAGGATCGCGGGCCGCGGCGGCGGCCCGGTCGGCCATGCGCCGCCCCGCCTCGTACTGCTGATAGCGGCAGACGTTCTTGACCTTCCGGTGCCCATCGTCGGTGCTGTACACCGTGAAATCGCGGACGATGTTCAGCACGGTCGAGGGGTGCAGCAACCCGTCGACTGCCTGACGAAGATACTCGGGACTTTCCGGCGGCAGCGTTCCCCGCGTCCCCGGAGACCACCATGGGCTCCAGAGCGTGGGCGGCAACCGAAGGCCACCAAACCTCAGATCTCGCCCATCTGTCGCGAAACACAGCGCATTGGACACGAAGAACTCCGGCACGTCCTGCTGGTAGCCATCCAGCTGGAGCACACCATCGGCCCAGCTTATGCCGGGACGTGTCGCGGACTTCGACTCACCGACGACGAGGGGAAAACCGTTGACCCACAGCACATGATCGAATCGGCGAGAAATCCCACCGCGCCGGAAGGTGACCTCGGTGGTGATGTGGTATCGGTTGCGCGAGGGATCATCGAAGTCGATGAGCTGCACGGCGACGTGTTCGTGCTCGGGGCCAAAGGGCATCGAATGCGCGCCAAGCAGCCATGTACGGAGGCTCTCATTAGCCTTGATCAGCCCTTCGCCGCGCGCCGAGCGGATCAGCGCGGTGAGCCGGTAGAGAACCTCTTCGGCACGATCGGGGTCAGCGGCGATCGCCGGGTTGAGCCGCACCAACGCGGCACGTACCTCGGACTCCACCAGGACGTCCTGCTCCGCCCGCTCGAAGTCGCTCCCCGGCTGCTCCCATGCGAGCGTCGGCAGGGCAACCAAGCGGTCGGTCACAAACGCCTGAACTGTGCTTCGCTCGCTGAACATCCGCCGCCCCTCGCTCTCTCCTCGCCCCCTCGCGCCCCCGAGTCACCCGTTGCTGACACCGACGGCCGTGGACGCACCACCAGCAACAGCCTCCGGCCCCTGCAAGAGCAGGTTCAGGGTTCGCTGCATCAGACTACGCGTCTGAGTAAGGTCCGCGGCGAGCGTGGTACGCAACTCGCGTGCGGCCTCAAGGCGTTCGACGACGCGACGCTGCACGGACAGCGGCGGGACAGGGATGGGCTGAGCGGAGAGGAGCCCGGCGGGGAGGTGAGCGATGGATGTGGTGCGCTTGGCCACCCTGGCAAAGGCCCCAAGCCGCTGACAGCGTCGGAACCAGCCGAGCGCGAACTCGGGCAGAACCTCCTCGCCCGCGCGAAACCGTAGTAGCGTCATCTGAAAGCAGCAGTTCTCAATTTCACCCCGATACATCGCCGCCCGGCCCAGGAATTCCAGACTTTGCCCCTCGTTGAGGAGAATATCCTTCGGCCGCAATACATACTTGCTGAAGACCTTAGGGGTGAAGTTCATCTCCAGAACATTATCGAGGAAAAGCTCGTCATCCCCAACATTCGCAACTCGGAGGTAAGGGCGGAGATGGCTCCCCTCATGCACATTAGGTTCACGTTTCATGCCCAACTGCACCTCCCCGACGTCTGCCACCCTCCGCACGGGCCATTCCGGCTCGTCATAGAGTTCTGACAACGCGGCCAATTCCACCTCACGAGCTGCCTCCAGCGCGGTTACCTTCGCCCGTGCCGCCCGCTCGAAAGACCACAGGAGATCAGCGATGCGGTGCTGTTCCGCCAGCCCCGGAAGCAGGAACTCATACTTCGCCAACTCCTTCCAGCTCGTACGAGGCGAGAGCGAACCAACAGAAGTCATCATCGCCCGTTGATAGAACTCTTCATTTCGTACGAGCAAGGGGAGATAGCGCGGAAGCACACGCCCTTGCCGCGCCTCAAATACCAGCACATCGCCCGAGCAGATCCCCGCGAAGTCAACGTATCCAGACTTTCTCTGATATGCACGTCGTTTACCGAAGAGCGTACATCCCGGGGTGAAAGCACGGGTAAAACTGGACTGCCCCTCAGGCGTGCCCCATTCGGACACGAGGAGGGAGTCACGATCAAGATGTTCCAGCCCCACGACAGGTGTGCTTTCACTCACTGAGGCGGCCCGACGAGTGACGTTCTGCACAACGTCCCCGAGACGCACGGCTTCCCACTCAGAGTCCAACTCAATCACACGCCTAGCCCATTAATCCGACTTACCGCACGTTCCAAAACATTCCGTCGGCGAGCAACGCCGGAATCCCACTGCTGAAAGTCCAACTTCAGCACCTGCGGACCCTCTCGCAAGACAACTGATGTGCGAGCGACTTGATATGAGATAGCGAGAGTTGAACCCAGGTTCAGCAATTCAGAATTTTCCTTTACAGCACTGAATCCCTCAACCTCATCAAAACTTTTGTACACGCGAAGAATATTTGCGATGTGCTGCTCATTCAAAAAGGACTGTCCGCGGACGCGTTCAATCAGATCAGCAGCGTCGATAAAAAGCACCTTACCTTCCCGTCCCGGCCTCTTACGCCTCCGGAGCACTACCACACACGCTTCCATAGGCGAGTTGTAGAACAACCCAGGTCCGAGGCCCAGCACGCATTCAAGGAGGTCGGACTCGATCAGCTTCTCCCGCATGGCTCGCTCGTCGTCCCGGAAGAGCACGCCATGTGGGAAGAGGATCGCGCATCGGCCAGTCTTGGGGTCCAGCGAGGCAGCGATGTGCTGGAAGAACGCGTAGTCGGCTCGCCCCTGAGGCGGGACCCCCCACATGTTGCGCGGATCCTCGGCGAACCGGTCACGATCCCACTGCTTAATGGAATACGGAGGGTTAGCCAACACCACATCGAAGCGGCTCAGTTGGTCCCCCTCGAAGAAGAGTGGCTGAGAAAGCGTGTCACCGCGCTCGATGCGAAAGTTCTCGATCCCGTGCAGGTAGAGATTCATACGTGCGATCGAGGAGGTCATCACGTTAAACTCCTGCCCGAACAACCGGAGTCGCCGATAATCCTTCCCCTGCCGCTTCAGTTCGGCTGCCGCAGTGACCAGCATACCGCCCGTGCCGCATGTCGGATCGTAGACGGACTCTCCAGGCTCCGGCTCCAGCATGCGAGTCATGAGCTGGACGAGCGTCCGGTTGGTGTAGAACTCCTGGGCCGTGTGTCCCGAGTCGTCAGCGAACTTCTTGATCAGATACTCATAGCCGCGGCCGAGCTCATCCTCGGGCACCCGGGCCAGCGAGAGTACCTGGGTAGAGAAGTGCTCCAAGAGATCCCGGAGCGTCTCGTCCGAGAGCCGTTCCGTATTCGTCCACTGTGCGTCGCCAAATACCCCGGTCAGCTGTTGGGGGTTGGCCTTCTCGATCGCTCTCATGGCCTTCGAGATCTTCGCCCCGAGCCCCGAACGCTCCCCCCGTACCGTCTCCCAATGGTGCTCATCCGGGATCTGGAACTGGTAGTTCTCTTCCTTACCCGCCAGCTCGATATCGCCACCATACACGGCGAGGGCCTGCTCGCGCTCCTCATCGTGGACGTCACACATCCGCTTGTAAAAAAGCAGAGGGAAAATGAACTGTTTGTAGTCGCCGGCGTCGATCAGCCCGCGGAGCCGGACGGCCGCCCCCCAGAGATAGTTCTCCAGCTCACGCTGATCCAGCTGATCAGGCCCACTATCCGTACCTGGCAACGCCTCAGCCAGCAAATTCTCGCTCTTGCTCTCGCTCACCCGAGGAATCCCCATTCCTTAAGCCTATGCCGCAGTTCGTCCTCGGCCGCCGCCGCATCCGCCAAGGCGCCCTCCAGTTTCACGATGGCATCGGCGAGCGACGGTAGCTCGGCGGCACGGTTCTTGCTGACATAGAGGGAGATGCTGAGGCTTCCGTCATGCTTGGCGATATCGGCTTCGTCCGCCAGGTGGCTCCGACCCTCAATGTTCGCGAAGGCGCGGTACCAGCCGTGAATCCTCGAGGTGTGTTCGGCCTCCAGTACGTTCTGGTTTCGGCTCTTGCGGAACTGATCCGAGGCGTCGACGAAGAGGATCTTCCCTCGCCGTTCCTTCGGCTTCCTCGCACGAAGCACCAGCACGCAGGCCGCCAACTCCGCCCCGTAGAACAGTTTGCCCCCGAGCCCGATGACGCTCTCGATGGCGTCAGCCTCGATGATCTTCTTCCGGATCTTGGCCTCGCGCCCCCCGCGGAAGAGGATGCCCTGGGGCAGAACAACTACCGCTCGCCCGGTGTCCGGGCGCATGGAGGCGATCATGTGCTGTACCCAGGCCCAGTCGGCGGTGCTGGTCGGAGGCGTGCCGAACTCCCCGCGGCCGAAAGGGTCCGCATCCCAACTGTCGTCGCCCCACGCCGCCAACGAAAACGGCGGGTTCGCGATCACGCAGTCGAAGGTCTTCAGCCGATCCTCGCGATCGGTGAACACGGGATGCCGAAGAGTGTCGCCGCGTTCGATCCGGAAGTCCTCGATCTTGTGAAGGATGAGGTTCATGCGGGCGATGCCTGATGTGGTGAGGTTCTTCTCCTGGCCGAAGACCTTGCCGTACAGCCGTTGCGTGGGGATGCCCTGCCGTGCGAAATGGTTGGCGACCTCGATCAGCATCCCTCCGGTCCCACAGGCCGGGTCGTACACCGTCTCCCCGGCCCGCGGGGCGAGGATGTTCACCAACAGCTCAACCACCGCGCGCGGCGTGTAGAACTCACCAGCCTTCTTGTTGGACAGGTCGGCGAACTTCTTGATCAGGTACTCGTAGGCCTGACCGAGGAGATCCGAGTCGGCATGTGCGTCACCGAGGAAGCGAGCGGAGAAGTGATCGAGGAGCGCTCGCAGCACACGAGGCGGGACGCGATCACGGTTGGTCCACGGCGTGTCGCCAAAGATTCCGTCGAGCTTTTCGGGGTTGGCTTTCTCAACTTCCCGAAGCGCCGTAATGAGAGCGCCGCCGAGCTCGTGATCCGGAGTGGCGACGACGTCGGACCAGCGATGCCCCTCAGGGATGACAAAGCGGTGCTGGTCGGCTTTGGCCGCGAACTCCCGATCTCCATCGGAGAGCTCGAGGGCCTCCTCGTACTCTTCGCCGTAGACGTCACAGAGACGTTTGTAAAAAAAGAGTGGAAAAATATAGCTCTTGAAGTCCGCCTGGTCGACGAGGCCACGCAACAGGTCCGCTGCCCCCAGGAGATGGCGCTCAAGCTCACTGAGCGTGAGCGCACGGGACGTGCCTGAGTCCAACGCGAGCTGCTCAGTCGCTTCCTTCTGGGCCACCGGACGGCTCCGTTCTACGCACGCATGTGTTGAGAAGCCACAAGCTTAGGGGGTAGGACGAGCCACCGACGACCCCCGGCACAGGCCGTTCCACCACTCCATACCCGGCCGCCTCTCACACGCACGAGATGGGTCAGCTGGCGCGCCAGATGCGATGCCGCAGTGGTCGGGCTGGACTGGGTGGTGTGCCCATGGAACGAGCCTTGATGACCGCGCCGTGGCCCGCAACCACCGCGTCGGTGTCCTGCGGGCCACGGCCCAGACGATCAGTTGTCGAACTCGCCGCGCCCCGTGCTCGCGAGGAACGCCGCCCACCCAGTGTCGTCGAACCTCAGCGTCGGACCGGACGGGTTCTTGGAGTCCCGCACGACCTGGCCGTCATGCGTGAGCTGGGCAACCTCGACGCAGTTACCGTTGCCGCCGCTGTAGCTGCTCCTGCGCCACGGCCCAATGCCGTCTCGGGATATCATCACGTTCCCTTTCCTACTCTTCTCGCATTTCCTCTGCCACTCGCTGAATGAGAGCGAATGAGTCCGCCGGGTTCAGCGCCGCCGCCCTCAGGTGGTCGAACGCGTCGCCGTAGCTCTGCCGTTCGCCGGGGCTATCCATGTAGAGCGTGCCGGTCATGTTCTCCACGCACACGACGCTGGGGTCCTGCGGCAGCCCGAAGACCACGAAGGCACCCGTGAGCCCGGCATGCGCGCCGGCGGTGTGTGGGAGCACCTGGATGACGATGTGCTGGTAGGCCGTCATTCCGCTCAGATGGGTGAGCTGTTCGCGCATGACGTTGACGCCGCCGACGGTCTGGCGGATGGCGGACTCGCCGATCACGGCCCACAGCCGGGCCGGGGACTTACGCTCCAGCACGGTCTGACGCTCGCGGATCACCTTGACTCGCTCGTCGATGTCGGCGGGCGGCAGAACGGCCGGGTTGGTGTGGATGACGGCCCGGGTGTATGCCTCGGTCTGGAGCAGGCCGGGGATCAGGATGGGCTCGAAGTTCTTGATCTCGACCGCGTCCGCCTCCAGGGAGATGTACTCGGAGTACGTGCGCGGCAGCGTGTCCTGGTAGGCGCGCCACCAGCCGTGCTTGTGGGCCTCGCGGGCCGCCTGGAAGAACGCTTCCTGGCGCGCCTTGTCGTCCACCCCGTACAGGTGCAGCAGCGCCTTGAGGTCGTTCTTCGAGACGCGGACCTCGCCGCCCTCGATACGGCTGAGCTTGGGGCGAGAGAAGCCCATCTCCTCCGCCACGGCTTCGGACCCGATCCCCGACTTCTCGCGTAGTTCCCGCAGATCAGCGCCGAGCCTACGGCTGCGGAACGTGCTGGCCATGCTCCCTCCCTGCTTCCTGTTTTCAGTCTGCCCTGCCCAGGCGGCGTCGGCCACCAACACGACTCACCTGCACGTGTGCAGATGGCGGACTTGCCAATCCGACATCACCCACTCTACGGTGTGCACGACAGATCACACAAAGTGGCGAGTCATCAACTTGGCGTGTCCGCCCGTTCGTTGGGCGTACCCATGTGCGAACTCCGCTCTCTGAAAGGGGGCGCGTATGGTTGGCATCAGACGAACATTCCGCTACTGGTCGAGCAGGGATTCTCCGAGCCGGGCTCGTAAGGCCGTACGCAACGCGGTACTTGCCTGGGAGTTCGGCGACGACATCGCCGACGTCGCGGAACTGCTCACCTCGGAACTGGCGACCAATGCCGTGATACACGCCACGGACGGCAGGGAGTACGCCGTCGACGTACTCGTCTCCGACGGCTATCTGACCGTGGGCGTGACCGACTTCGGGCACGGACTTCCGCACGCCCAGCACTGCCGTGACGACGACGAGCACGGCCGTGGCCTCGCCATGGTCAAGGATCTCGCCGATGCCTCGGGATACGAGCGAGTGCCCGGTGGTGGGAAGTGCGTGTTCTTCCGGCTGAGGGTTCCGGCGATACCGCAACACATCCGCGAGCGCGAATCCCACTGCCTGGGGGGACAAGAGCATGACCACAACGCCGGGCACGACACCGGGATTGCGCATTCCGTTACACGCTCAGGGCGCCGGCTCGTTCGTGCTCGTCTTCGGTTCGGCTGGTGACGAGCGGCGCGAGTCCGTGACCGCCGCCCAGTTGATGACGCTGCTCACGGACGCGGCCCGGGAGATCGGGCTTTCGTTGTCCCACCGGCCGCCGAGCGGCCAGCAAGGAGCAAACCCGTGATCACGCAAGGCTATTGGGGCGAGTGTCTGACTTTTCCACGCTCGCCGGCGTCGGAGCGGCGTGAGATCGCCTGCTACCACTCCGCTTCCTTCCGGGCGCCTACCCAGGCTGTGGTCTGGGTGCGGGTCGCGCTGCGGATGGTCGTTTCCGCGCTGCCGCCGGACGAGGCGGAGCGAGCGTACACCTGGCTGGAGTGCGGCCAGTGGAAGGCGGTCCACGACCTCGCGAACGGGGAGCCCGTGACGGTCACCGTCACAGGTAGGGGCCTCATCATCGCCTGGTGTCTCCGACCCGCACGGTTCCTCCTCGTCGTGCCCCACAGCACCGGGCCGCTGACTCGAGGTGCGGCGTATGACCGCTACGTCGAACTCGCTCAGGACAGGAACCTCGCGGAAACCGATCCGTCCACCTCATCGCACGCCGAGGCAGGCGTGTGACCGGCACGAGGAGGTGCGCCGCGTCAGGTGGTCGGTCATGGTTCGGGTGGTAAGTGGTGCTCGATGCGCGCGCGGGTTTGGGCGGCGCGGGGGTCGTCGTAGGGGGCGATGAGGCGCAGGGCCTCGGCACGGTGGGTGGCGGCCTGGTCGGGGTGGGCGTCATTCAGAGTGTCGGCGAGGGCTTCGAGGGCCACCGCCTGGTGCCATGGGTCGGCCAACTCGCCGAAAGTGGCAGCAGCTTGGCGGTGGAAGTCGGCGGCCTCGTCGTGTCGACCGAGGGCCTGGTAGGTGCGGCCGGCGCCAAGCCAGGCCAGGGCCTCGCGGCCGCGGTTCCGGAGCCTGCGATTCAGCGCTGCTGAGCGCTGGTAGGAGGCCAGGGCTTCGCCGTGCTGGCCGAGGGCCAGTTGGGCGGCGCCAAGGCTGATGAGCCAGTACGCCTCCACGTACTGGTTGCGCAGGTCGAGGGAGATGCCCACCGCCTGCCGGGCCAGGCGCAGCGCCTCCTCGGGCTCGCCGCGTTCCAGGTGGTTCTCACTCAGCAGCCGGAGGATGTTGCCTTCGCTGCTGCGGGCGCCCGCGGCCCGCTGGGTGGCGAGGAGTCGGTGGCCGAGGTCGTGGGCCTCGGCCAGCCGGCCGGCGCGATGGTGGGTCACCGCGAGGTTGGACTGGGCCAGGGCTACGAAATGGGTGGCTCCGAGCTCCTCGAAGATGGCGATGGCCCGTTCGAAGTGATCGCGAGCCGCGTCGAGTTGCCTACGGTTCAGGGCAGTGAGGCCCAGGAGATTCAGGGAGTTGGCCTCGCCCTCTCGATCGCCGAGGGCGCGCCGTAGGGTGAGGGCGTCTTCGTGGCACCGCTGGCTCTGGTCGAACTCGTTGATCCGGGTGTAGGTCATGCCCAGGTCTTCCAGGAGGGTCGCCTCGGCGGCCCGGTCGCCCAAGCGCCGTGCGGCGGCCAGGCCGAGGTTCCCGGCCTCGAAGAAGTCGAGGGCGGAGGCTGATGGCCCGCGAGCGTTCCAGAGGACGGCGGGAAGCTGCCAGGCGTGGTGGTCGAGCCCCTCGGCGGCAGCCGTCCTGATGGCGGCCAGGAGATTGGTGTGTTCGTGCTCGGCCCAGTCGGCCGCGGTGTCGTAGTCCGGGAAGGACAGGGCTGTGACCGGCTCGGCGGGAGGTTGGAGCAGCTGGTGGGCCTCCTCAGGTTCGAGCCAGGTCTGGGCGGCGTCGGCGGTGTGCAGGTACCAGTCGAGGACCCGGCGCAGCGCGGCCGCGCGCTGGTCCGCCGGCTCCTCGCGGCGGGCCTGATCGGCGGCGTAGGCGCGGAGCAGGTCGTGGAACTCGTAGCGATCCGGCGCTGGTTGTCCGAGGAGATGAGCGCCGACCAGGATGTCGAGGAGCTGGCGGACGCGGCTGGTCCCGGCGCCGGCGAGCGCGGCCGCGGCATGGAGACTGAACTCGGGGCCCGGGTGGAGGCCGAGCAGGCGGAAGAGGCGGGCGGCTTCCGGGCGCAGGGCGCGGTAGGACCAGGCGAACACGGTGCGTACGGCGGCCGCCTCGTCCTCGTCGGCCACGCTGAGGGCGTCCCAGAGGGCTGACTCGTCGCGCAGTTCGGCGATCAGGTCGTCCAGGCTCAGGTGGGGGTGGGTGACGGCTCGCTCGGCGGCGATGCGCAGCGCCAGCGGGAGACGGGCGCAGAGCCTGGCGAGGTCGGCGAGCTTGGTGGGGTCGTCGGCCGGCCGATAGCCGGCGGTGATGGCCCGCAACAGAGCCACGGCCTCCGGCTCCGGCAGCGTGCCGAGCGTCAGCCGGTGCGCACCGTCCCGTATGGCGAGTCCCGACAGGCGGCTGCGGCTGGTGACGACGGTCAGGCAGCCGGCGCTGCCGGGGAGCAGGGGGCGGACCTGGGCGGCGGTGGCCGCGTTGTCCAGCACGATCAGCATGCGCCGGTCGGCGAGCAGAGAGCGGTAGAGCGCGGCTGCCGCATCCGGCTCTGCGGGAACGGACGCGGCGGGAATGCCGAGCGCGGTGAGGAAGCGGTGCAGGGCCTCATGCACTGTGACCGGGTCGTCCGGATCGTAGCCACGCAGGTTGATGTAGAGCTGGCCGTCCGGGAAACGGTGCTGGGCCTGGTGAGCCCACCGCAGCGCCAGGGAGGTCTTGCCCGCGCCCGCCGTGCCCGCGATGACGCACAGCGACACCACGAGCGGAGCGCCCTCGGCGCTGGGCAGGACCGCGTTCAGCTGCTCAAGCTCCTCGGTTCGGTTGACGAACCCTCGGATATCACCTGGCAGTTGGCGAGGCGTTGGCGTCACTCCCGCTGTGTCGGGGTCGCTGATCGTCACTCCTGCGTGGTGATCCGTGGCGGGGGCAAGGGGGCAACCTCGCGGGCGAAGTAGGTTGCGATGTCCTCCCCGCGGTCGAAGAGTCTTTTGATGAGGTTTTCCCAGCCCTCGACGAGGTCGGGGGAGCTGAAGCGAATGCCGCCGTCGGGCACGCCGGCTTCCGTGTAGATGACTTCGTAGAGCGATTGCTCACCGAGGACCACCACCTCGGGAAGCCGGCCCTTCGATTCGAGCGTCGCCACGTCGGCCGCATCGATGACGCGGATGGCCTCGCCACCATCCTCGGCGTTGAGGCGCAGAGAGTGCAGCTCCCATTGCATGTACGGCGTGAACGGCCTTTCGACGACGCGCACGCGGTGGAAGACGGTGCGCTGGCGTCGATCCTGCTCGGCGTCGCGGCGGAGGGCATCGCGTTTGTCCTCAAGTAGCCGAAGAGCCTCTCCCCAGTCACCTCGCCGGAGCGCCGCCCTGCTCGCGCTCCCCTGCTCCTCGAAGTGCTGGCGGCGCTCCAGCTTCCAGGAGTCGTGCTCGTAGATCCGCTCGTAGTCCTGCCAGAAGGTGGTCTTGTAGGCGGACCGTTCGAGGCGCTGGCCCTGGGCGGGGTCGAGGGGAGGCAGGGACAGGTCAAGCATCCGGGATGTCCGCTTTCGCCGCGCTGAGCATGTTGCCGGGGATGACGACGAGACGCTCGTCCGGGGCCAGCGCCACTCCCTCGGGAAGGCGGGAGCGGTAGGCCGCGGTGAGGTCACGCCCGATCACGGCTATGTCGCCGTTCTCCAGCTGCCAGATGTCCGGGCATTCACCCTTGTCTTCCGAATTGCCCAGTTCCTCGGCTGACTTGCCGAGACGCCGCGCGAACGACGCGGACGCGTCGGCCTCCCATGGACGAACCATGACTACCCCCAGCAGGGTGTGGTCGGAGGGGTTGGCGTCCCCTCAGCGATACCCAATGACTCACTGTAGGGAGGCCCCCCTCCGGGCGACAAGCCAGCGCCGTGAGGATGGCTCGAAAGGGCCAACCTCCCACGCCACCAGCCAAGGGATGCCCTTCCACGGGCTCTCGGTGATGGCTCCGGGCTTTCAGCCCCCGCGCTGGCATGAAGCGGTCAGGGAGCCGGGCCGCGTTGGCAGGTGGGGCACCAGTACGTGGGCCGCTCGCGGCCCGGGTGGCCGTAGGTGTCGGAGGTGACGCGGACGGGGGTGCCGCAGGTGAGGCACGGTTGGCCGGCGCGGGCGTAGACGTGGAGGCGGGGGCGGCCGCGGCGGGTGGTGGTGCGGTTCGGGGTGGCGCGGTTGGCGGTGAGGAGGCGGTGGGCCGTGGTGAGCAGGGCGTCGAGGTCGGGCAGGTCGCCGACGGGGAGCCAGGGGGTGGCGCGGGCGAGGTGGCAGAGCTCGGCCAGGTAGACGTTGCCGATGCCGGCGAGGTTGCGCTGGTCGAGGAGGGCGGCGCCAAGGGGGCGGGTGGGGTCGGCGAGGAGCCGGCGGCGGGCCTCGGCCGGGTCCCAGTCGGGGCCGAGGAGGTCGGGCCCGAGGTGGCCGACGAGGCGCGGTTCCTCGGCGGTGCGGACCAGGTCGAGGACGGGCAGGCGGTAGCCGACGGCGGTGTGGTCGGCGGTGCCGAGGATGGCGCGGATCTGGTGGGCGGGACCGCCGCGCCAGCGCTCGCCGGGGGCGTGGACGTGCCAGGCGCCGTCCATCCGGAGGTGGGAGTGGAGGGTCAGGCCGCCCTCGACGCGGGTCAGCAGGTGCTTGCCGCGCGGGGTGACGTCGAGTACGGCGCGGCCGGTGAGGTCGGCGGTGGCCAGCCGGGGGACGCGCAGGTCGGTGCGGGTCAGCTGGTGGCCGGCGAGGGCCGCGTCGAGCCGGTGCGCGGCCTGCCAGACGGTGTCTCCCTCGGGCATGCCTCCATCATGCGCCAGCGGAGGATGTGACCGGGACCACAAGCGGTACGTTGTCGTTTCGCTAAGCCGCGACCTACTATGAGTACGGAACAGTTTCGTACAGGAGTAGCGATGCCCACGGAGACCAGCGAGGCGGCACCCACCGGCCGGCGGAGTCGGCTGTCGGAGGCCAGGGAGCGGGAGATCTACCAGGTGGTGGAGGGGCTGCTGCGTGAGCACGGCTACGACGCGCTCACCATGGACGAGGTCGCCACCGCCGCCCGCGCCAGCAAGGCCACCCTCTACCGCCGGTGGAACACCAAGGCCGAGCTGGTGGTGAGCACGCTCAAGCAGCTCAAGCCGCCCAGCGTGACGGAGGTCAGGGCCGACACCCTGGCCGAGACGCTGGTCGAGCAGCTGCGGGCCGCCGGCCGCCGCCTCAGCGAGGAGGCGTCGCTGATGCGGGGGCTCGGCATGGCCATGCACCAGAACCCGGAGCTGCTCGCGGCCTTCCGCGAGATGCTGCTCCTGCCGGAACTGACCGCCACCAGAAAGCTCTTGGACGAGGCCCGGGAACGCGGCGAACTGCCGCCGAACGGGCCGGACGCCGAGCACCTGCTCTACATGGTGCTCGGGGCGCTCCTCGGCCGCCCGCTGTACGAGGACAAGCAGCCGGACACCGACTTCCTCGTGGAGTACGCAAGGACCGTGATCCTGCCCGCACTCGGGCTCAGAGCCTAACCACCACCGACAGCACAGGGCGAGACCGGGCGGCCGTGGGCCGTCGGGGCGGTCTGCCACACCCTTCCACAGCCCATTTATCAGCCTTTTCCGGCACAACGACACCCTCAGGGAAACGCAGCTCATGGCTACCTTTCTCCAACGACTCGGCCAGTTCTCCTTCCAGCGGCGGCGGTTGGTCGCCCTGATCTGGGTCGCGCTGCTGGCCGTCGCCGGCGTCGGCGCGGCCACCGCCTCGTCGTCGGCGTCCACCTCCATCACCATCCCCGGCACCGAGGCGCAGCGGGCGTTCGACCTGCTCGACGAGCGCTTCCCGGGGGCCAGCGCCGACGGCGCCACGGCCCGGGTGGTCTTCCAGGCCCAGGACGGCGACATCACCGACGCCACCGACCGGGCGGCCGTGGAGCGGGTGGTCGGCGAGCTGGCCGCCGGCTCCGACCACGTGACCAGTGTCGTCGACCCCTTCCAGGCGCAGGCCGTCAGCGCGGACGGCTCCATCGCGTACGCCCAGGTCGGCTACGACGTGAAGTCGACCGAGCTGGCCGACGCGGACCGCGACGCCCTGGAAAGCGCGGCCGAGCTCGGCCGCGACGCGGGGCTCACGGTCGAGATCGGCGGCGACGCGCTGACCCAGATACCGCACACCGGCGCCACCGAGGTCATCGGCGTCGCGGTCGCCGCCGTGGTGCTGGTGATCACCTTCGGCTCGCTGGTGGCCGCCGGACTGCCGCTGCTGACCGCGCTCGTCGGCGTCGGCATCAGCGTCGCCCTCATCACCGCGCTGAGCGGTCCCCTGGAGCTGAACAGCACCACCCCGATCCTGGCCATGATGATCGGGCTCGCGGTCGGCATCGACTACGCGCTGTTCATCGTCTCCCGCTACCGCGCCGAACTCGCCGAGGGCCGGGACCGATTGACGGCCGTGGGGCGCGCGGTCGGCACGGCGGGCTCCGCGGTGGTGTTCGCCGGTCTGACGGTGGTCATCGCCCTGGCCGGCCTCGCCGTCGTCAACATCCCGATCCTCACCTCCATGGGCCTGGCCGCCGCCGGCGCCGTCGCCCTGGCCGTGCTCGTCGCGCTCACCCTGATCCCGGCGCTGCTCGGCTTCGCCGGCGACCGGGTGCTGGCCAGGAAGGCGCGCGGCGCCGAGCCGGACCCGGCCGAGCGGAAGGACAACCTGGGGACCCGCTGGGCCAGGTTCGTGCTGCGCCGGCCGGTCACCGTGCTGCTGGTCGGCGTCCTGGGCCTCGGCGCGGTCGCGCTGCCGGCCACCAGCCTGGAGCTCGGCCTGCCGGACGACGGCTCGCAGCCGACGAGCACCACCCAGCGCCGGGCCTACGACCTGATGTCCGAGGGCTTCGGACCCGGCTTCAACGGCCCGCTGGTCGTCACCGTGGACGCCCGGGGCAGCGCCGACCCGCAGGCCGAGGCACAGCGGGTGGTGGACACGGTCGGCGGGCTCGACGACGTCGCGCTCGTCACCCCGGCCACGTTCAACGAGGCGGGCGACACCGCCATGATCAACGTGATCCCGGAGTCCAAGCCGAACAGCGCCGAGACCGAGGAGCTGGTCAACGCGATCCGCGCCGCCAACGGCGACGAGGTGCTGGTCACCGGCCAGACCGCGATGGCCATCGACGTGTCGCAGAAGCTGGACGACGCGCTGCTGCCGTACCTGGCGCTGGTGGTCGGCCTCGCGGTGGTGCTGCTGGTGGCCGTGTTCCGGTCGGTGCTGGTGCCGTTGAAGGCGGCGCTCGGCTTCCTGCTGTCGGTGGTCGCGGCGCTCGGCGCGGTGGTGGCGGTCTTCCAGTGGGGCTGGCTCGGCGGCCTGTTCGGCGTCGAGGAGACCGGCCCGATCATGAGCCTGATGCCGATCTTCATGGTGGGCGTGGTGTTCGGACTCGCGATGGACTACGAGGTCTTCCTGGTGACCCGGATGCGCGAGGCGTACGTGCACGGCGAGACGCCCAACGAGGCCGTGGTGACCGGCTTCCGGCACGGGGCCCGGGTGGTGGCGGCCGCCGCGGTGATCATGATCAGCGTCTTCGCGGGCTTCATCGGCTCGTCGGAGTCGATGGTGAAGATGATCGGCTTCGGCCTGGCCGTGGCGGTGCTGTTCGACGCCTTCGTGGTGCGGATGGCCGTCGTGCCGGCGGTCCTCGCGCTGCTGGGGAAGGCCGCCTGGTGGCTGCCGAAGCCGCTGGAGCGGGTGATCCCCGACGTCGACGTCGAGGGCGCGCGGCTCGACCGGGGGGCGGCGGACGACGGGGGCGTCGCGGACGCAGACGACCGGCTTACGAGCCGGGTCTGACGGCGATGACCATGCCGATGGCGGTCAGCGCCGCGACGGTGGGCGTGCGGCCCGGCCGGCTGGTGGACGTACCCGCGGTGGTGCGGCTGCTCGTGCCGGGCCCCCCGCCCGGGGACGACGACGACCAGGCGCGGCGCGCGCTGCGGCTGGTGCTGGCCCACCATCTGCTGGAGGAAGGGCAGTTGTGGGTGGCCGAGGGCGGGCTCGGCGACACCCGGGTCGCGGCGGCGGCGATCTGGCTGCCGCCGGACGCGGAGCCGGTGAGCCGACGCCTGACGGAGGTGCTGACCAGGGAACTGCGGGACCCGATCGACCTGATCGCCGCCGGCGAGCGTGCCAGGGCGGCGCTGGCCGCGGCGCGGCCCGAGGAGCGGCACTGGACGCTCACCACGGCCGGAGTGTCGGGGCCCGACTGGGACGAGCGGCGGACCACCGGTCTGCTGGCGCCTGGTCTCGCGGCCGCCGACCGGGACGGCGCGGCCGTGCTGGCGGTCGCCGCGTCGGAGCGGGACGCGGAGCGGCTCGGCCGGCTCGGCTTCGTCGGCGCCCGCCGCGTCACGACGGCGCAGGGGCCGGGCGCCTGGCTGGCCAGGCGCCCGGCCCATGGCTGGGGGCCGGCCGGCTAGGCCGCCGCCGTGGCCGTGGCCGTGGCCGTGACGACGGTCATGGACTCGGTGAGGCCGGCGCGGGCCAGGGCCTGGCGCAGGTCCTCGGACGCGCCGGCGATCACCATCTCGGTGCCGGGGGCGAGGTGTTGCTGGGCGAACGCCAGGCAGCGCACGCCCGCCGGGACGAGCGCCTCCAGGTCGTTGGCGTCGACCAGCAGCCGCCGGGGCGCGCTGCCCACGGCCTGGTCGACGAGCGTCCGCAGGGTGCGCACGTCGGCGTCGGTGAGCCGGCCCGCGAGGTGCAGGACGGTGGAGCTGCCGGCCGAGCCGAGCGAGGCGGTGAACGTCATCGGGTTCTCCTCTCAGTTGCGACGGTCCGCCGGCCGGACGGTGGCCCGCACCGCCAGCGGCGAGGCGGAGTCCGGCAGTCGGACGGTGAGTTCGGTCGGGTCGAAGTCGGCGTAGGGCCGTCCGTCGACGGTGACGCCGTCCAGGACGACCGCGCCGGGCGGGAAGACGTCGGGCGAGACGCGCAGCAGCCGGTCCGGGTAGCGCGCGCCGGGTCCCGGCCTGAAGTGCAGGTCGAGCGGTTCACGGTGGACCAGCAGCCGGGTGTAGACCTCGGCGAGGTAGCAGAGTTCGGCCTTGTGGTACATGCTCATGGCGTGGCTGCCCTTGAGCCGCTCGTTGCCCATCAGGTACGGGATGCCCTGGGCCAGCACGGTGAAGAACACGCCGCCCTCGTCGTGGTCGAGGAAGAACGCGTTGTAGAAGGCGGCCGACTCCCTGGCGTGGCGCAGGAAGTCGTCGTCCCCGGTGTGGCCCGCCAGGATGAGGTAGGCCAGGATGGCCTGCTCCTGCTGCCACCAGGACTTGCGGTCGTGCCAGACGAAGGCGTGCCGGCCGCGCTCCGGGATGCGTTCGACCAGGTCGTACCAGCCGCCGCGGCGCCGGTCGAGGCCGACGGACGGCATCGTCTTCCCCAACGACTCGGCCAACGCCCGGTACTCGCGCTTCGGCAGGGTGCCCTGCATCCGCATCAGGTTCCAGGCGATCTTCAGGTTGTGGCCGACGACCGCGCGGTTCTGCTGCCAGCCCCAGGCGTGGTCCGGGGTCCAGTCGGCGTGGAACCGTTCCCTGACGAACGGGCTGCCGTCCGGGGAGCGGTCGGGCAGGTGCGTCACGATCATGTCGAAGGTGTGCTCGAGCATCCTGCGGTACCGCTCGGCGCCCGTGGCCAGGTACAGGTTGAAGAGGTAGGCGGGGGCGTGGTCGCCCACCGAGTTCCAGTTCTTCCTGGACCGGTTGGGGCCGAGCGACTCGTCGTGCGGGCTCAGGGTGACCGGGTCGATGTGGGAGTAGTAGCCGCCGAGCTTCGGGTCGTGGAAGAACCGCTCGAAGAGGCGGACGGTGCCCTCGATGTCGGCGAGGATCGTGGGGTCGCCGGTCACCCGGTACGTCTGCACCAGGCCGACCAGCGCGTAGATCTGCTCGTAGGCCGGGATGGCCCGGTAGTCGTCGCCGAACTCGGAGGCGAACAGCTTGTGTTCGCGGTCGCCGGTGACGTCGATGCCGTGGTACCAGTACACGACGTCGGCGTCCTGGTCGACGAAACGCATGTGGTCGTGGAGGTAGCGGGAGCCGCGCTCGGCCACGGTCAGCGCGCGTTCGTCGCCGGTCAGCAGGAAGGTGCTGGCCATGCCGTAGACCATGCGGGAGATGGTGTCCGTCTCCTGCACCTGCCGGGTCGCCTTCTGGCCGCTGTTGCGCAGGTCGGTGCGGTAGTCGCCGAAGTCGACGTCCCGCTCGCCGAACTGGGCGCGCCGGTAGAACGCGGCGAGCTCCCGCAGCTGGTCGGTCCACCAGCCGGCCCGCTCGTGGGGCCACTGGCCGGCGGCGCCGCCGGCGAACACCAGGTGTCCGGCCTGGAGGTAGGGCCCTTCCTCCTCCTGGTAGACCGGGCCGTAGGCGAAGACCAGGGTGCCCGGGGTCAGTTCGTCGTAGAGCCGGGGCGTGACGTCGGCGTAGGGCTCGCCGAGGTTGCGCAGCCGCTCCCCCGAGGTGGTGGCCGTCAGGTGGACGGTCACCAGCCGGTCGTCGAGGGTGCGCAGGATGACCCGGCCGCCCTCCCGGCGCACCACGTAGCCGCTCGTGGTGTCGGAGTGCGAGGAGTGGAGGGCCTGGCCGGGGCCGGCGCCGGTCACGAGACGGCCCCGGCGACGGCCGGTTCCGGCACCGGGTCGAGCAGGTCGATGACGGAGCGGGCCAGCAGGTGGCACTGGTCGACGGTGCGGCTGGTCACCAGGTCGCCGTCGACCACCACGTCCTGGTTGGTGTACATCGCGCCCATGTTGCGGATGTCGCCCACCAGGTTGTTGTGGCAGGTGACCTCGCGCCCGCGGACCAGCTCGGGGGTGGCGGAGACCAGGGCTAGGCCGTGGCAGGAGAAGCCCTTCACCAGGTTCGGCAGCCGGAAGGCGCGGCACATCAACTCGACGGCCGGCGCGAGCCGTTCGACGTCCTCGCTGTAGCGGAGCCGGTCGGAGACCTGGCCCGAGGGCACGATCAGGGCGGAGAGGCGGGCGAGTTGGGTGTAGTCGAGGGCCTCCAGGTCCTCGGTCACGGTCAGCGGCGCGCGCTGTTCGGCGCCGGTGAAGGTGAGGGAGGGCCGGCCCCACAGGCGGGTCAACAGGGTGACCTCGGCGCCCTCCTCGGCGAAGCGCCGCCGGTAGTACGAGATCTCCTCCTCCACGAAGTCGTTCTCCATCAGGATTCCGACGCGCTTGCCGGCGAGGCGGCCACGGGTGGGCGACGGCTGTGTGGTCATCGTTGGTATCCCCTGGTCAGGAAGTGAGGTTGGTCGGCAGGGTCCGGGGCCGGCCCGGGGGCGGGCCGGCCCCGGGTGGGTCAGGCGCTCAGCAGCGCCGTGCGCGCGGCGGTCGCCGGCGCGGCGGCCGGCTGCCGGACGCTGATGGTGCGGATCCGCGGCCCCTCCGGCTGCCGCACCACCCACCACTCGTGCCGGGTCGGGACGGCGCCGGGGCCCGTGATGGTGGTCGCCGTCACCTCGGCGTGCAGCGGCGACAGGAGCCGCACGTCGACCCCGGTCAGCGCGACGGCGCGGCCGGCGAGCGGCAGCAGGTCGCCGGCCTCGTACCAGCGGCGGAAGCCCTCGACGCCGCGGAAGACGCCCGAGGGGAGGTCGAGGCGCAGCCCGTTGGCCAGGTGCTCCGTCAACTCGCCCAGCGGGCGGCGGTCGGTGAGTGCCCGGTGCCAGCGCCGCACCAGCGCCTCGGCGCGGGCGGCGGTCAGCCGGCGTCGTCTCGCGGGCTCGGTGATGGGGGTGGCGATGCGGGTGGGGGCGGGCAGGGTCACGGACGGTTCCTTTCTCGGTACGGGTTCTCGGTGAGGTGTGCGGCGGGGTCAGTCGACGGCCAGGTCGATCAGGTAGGGGCCCTCGTGGGCCCACATGGCCTCGATGGCGGCCTCCACCTCGTCGGCCTTGGCCACCCGCCGGCCGGGGACGCCGAGCGCCGCGGCGAGGGCGGTGAAGTCGATCTCCGGCCTGGTGAGGTCGAACGCCTCCGGGTAGGCGTGCGGGGCGATGCCCTGCTCCCGCCAGTACTGCTCGATGTTGAGGTCGAGCAGCCGGTAGCGGCCGTTGTTGCAGATCACGAACTTGGCGCCGATGTTCTCCCGGGCCGCCGTCCAGAGCGCCTGGAAGGTGTACATGCTGCCGCCGTCCCCGGTGAAGCCGATGACCGGCAGCTCGGGGCGGGCCAGCTTGGCGCCGATGGCGCCCGGGATGCCGACGCCGAGCGAGCCGCCCCGGGTCTGGAAGAAGTGGCCCGGCCGGCGCGGCGGCAGGTGCCTGGCCAGCGGCCCGCCCGCGGTCAGCGCCTCGTCGAAGACGACGAGGTCGGCGGGGCCACGCTCGGCCAGCACGCGGGCGAACCGCTCCATCGGCGACTCCTCGGCCGCGGGCACCGTCGTGGCCTGGGCCGCGACCGGGCGGCCGGCCGCGCGGGTGCGCGGGCCGAGCGTCTCGGCCAGGCCGGCGAGCGCGACCTTGGGGTCGGCGACGACGCCGAGGTCGACCGGGAAGTTCTTCGCGATCTCGTAGGCGTCCAGGTCGATGTGGACGATCCTGGCGTCGGCGCTGAAGGGGCTGTCCAGGTGCGGGAAGACCTCGGGGAAGACATAGGTGCCGACGATCAGCACCCCGTCGGCGTCGCCGACCACCCGGGCGCTGTCCTTGCCGAACATGTGGCCGAGCTGGCCGCCGTACAGCGGGTGGGTGGTGTCGAAGTTGACCTCCGAGGAGTTCACCCCCCACACCGGCGCGCCGAGCCGCTCGGCGACCGCCGTCAGCTCGGGCTGGGCGTCGCTGGCGGCGACGCCGTCGCCCATCAGGATCAGCGGCCGCCGGGCGGTCGACAGCAGCCGCCCGGCCTCGCGCAGCGCCTCGGCGCTCGGGGCGACCCGGGTGTCGGGGATGCTGGTCGGCACGGCGGGCTCGGTGGTCAACTCGTCGAGCACGTCGGCCGGCAGCACCACGAGCACCGGGCCGCGCGGCGGGGTCATCGCCATCTTCACGGCGCGGCGCAGCACCCGCAGGGTGGAGGCCGGGTCGATGACGCGGGTGGCGTACTTGACGACGGGTTCGGCCATCGCCACCAGGTCGGCGGCCATCTGGGCGTCCATCGCGTCGTAGCGCACCCCGGCCTCGCCGGCCACCACCACCAGCGGCGAGCCGCCGCGCTTGGCCTGGTAGAGCATGCCGATGCCGTTGCCGAGGCCGACGCCGCTGTGCAGCTGGACCAGGGCGGGCCGCCGGGTGGCGCGGGCGTAGCCGTCGGCGATGCCCACGGCGGCACCCTCGTGGAGCGTCGGGACGTAGGTCAGCCGGAAGTTCCTCGACTCGTCGAGGAAGCCCTGCTCGACCGTTCCCGGGTTGCCGAACATGTAGGTGATGCCATCGGCCGCGAACTGCTCGAAGATGGCGGCCTTTCCTGGCCTGGCACGCATGCGGGATCTCCTCTCGGGCGAGCTCGGGTTACCAGCCGTGCCGGCGCAGGCCGTTCTCCAGCACCTCGACCAGCAGTTCGCCGGAGGGGATGGAGTCCGGGGTGGAACGGGCGGTCACGAAGGGGTAGTCGACGATGACGGAGGTCTCCTTGCCGACGTTGCCGTGGAAGGCGCCCTCGGGGCCTGTGGCGTCGCGCAGGATGTACTCCAGCGGGTACGGCGGCGGGCCCATGTTGAAGTCGACGCCGATGAAGCCGGTGCCGTCCTTGTAGTCGTACTCCTTGGGGTGGCCGGTGACGTGCTTGCCCCACAGGATGCTGGCGCGGTCCTCCCAGTCGCGGGCGAAGGCGAGCACGGCGACGCCGTAGCACTCGGCGAGGATCGGCTTGTCGGCCCTGACGAACGCCAACACCAGCTCGTGCAGCCGCTCGTTGTTGGCCAGGTCCACGATGGGGCCGCTGCCGCCGACGATGACCAGCGCGTCGAAGCCGGACACCAGGTCGCCGGTGGCCCGGTCGAGGCGGCTGTGGTACTCCTCCAGCTCCCGCAGGTGGTTGAGCGCGCTGTAGTAGGGCCGCTCGGGGATCAGGGACTGGAGGCTGACCGGGTTGTCGAGCCGGTCGGACTCGTCGAGCTCGGCGGCGCGGCGGGCCATGTCGCGGGTGGTGACCGAGCGGCCGAGCGGCGGGTCGATGTACTCGGGGTCGACGCTCGGCGGCAGCGCGTGCGCCCGCTTGCCGGTCGGCGTCATGAACGTGATCTGGTAGCCCTGCCTGTCGAACGCCTCGACCGGGCCGACGAGTTCCTCGCCCCAGTAACCGAATTCGGACAGGACGACGAGTATCCGCTTGGACATCGTTTGCTCCTCAACTGGACTGAGATCCTGGCGAGGTCCGGAATCGGGACCCCGCCGCACTGAGCACGGTTGAAGTACATCCCGTGGAATACGCGGGCCTCAAGGAATGACGGAACCGCCCCCACCACTCGTCCAAGTTGACGGAGTACAACATTTCGCCGGAGTTTCCCGCGTCGATTCACACGCCTCTTCGCACCATGAGCAAGAAGCCTTGAGAAAGGGGCAGATAATGACTCCACGCCTGGTCATAACCGACCTGGCTCCGGTTGTCGACGGGGGCCGGTATCCCGCGAAGGGGGTGGTCGGGGAGCATATTCCGATAGGCGCCACCATCTGGCGCGAGGGCCACGAGGCACTCGCCGCCGAGGTGGTCTTCGAGCCGCTCGTCGGCACCGCCGGGGCCGGCACGGTCCCGCTGACGCTCGTCGACGCGGGGCTCGACCGCTGGGCGGGGCGGATCGTCCCCAGCCACGAGGGCATGTGGACCTACCGGGTGCGCGCCTGGAGCGACCCCTGGGCGACCTGGCGGCGCGCCGTCGACGCCAAGGTGGCCGCCCGGGTGCCGCTGCCGCTGCTCGCCAACGACCTGGAGACCGGCGCCCGGCTGCTGACGGAGCTGGCCGAGGCCAGCGGCGACCCGCGCCCGGCGCGCGCGGCGCGGCTGTTGCGCGACGCCACGCTGCCGCTCGCCGACCGCCTGGCCCCGGCCACCGCCGAGGACATCGACGCGCTGGCCGCCGCGCACCCGAGGCGGGACCTGCTGACCCAGGGCCCGGCGCACCGGATCTGGGTGGACCGCGAACGGGCCCTGTTCGGCTCCTGGTACGAGATGTTCCCGCGCTCCACGGGCGGCGTCGACGACCGCGGCCGGCCCGTGCACGGCACCTTCGCCACCGCCGCCGCCCAGCTGCCGCGCATCGCGGCGATGGGCTTCGACGTGGTGTACCTGCCGCCCGTCCACCCCATCGGCCACACCAACCGCAAGGGCCCCGACAACGCGCTCACCGCGGGCCCCGACGACGTGGGCTCACCCTGGGCGATCGGCTCGCCCGCCGGCGGGCACGACGCGGTCCACCCGGCGCTCGGCACCGTGGCCGACTTCGAGGCGTTCGTGGCCGCGGCCCGGGATCTCGGCATGGAGGTGGCGCTCGACCTGGCGCTCCAGTGCTCGCCCGACCACCCGTGGACCCGCGAGCACCCGGAGTGGTTCACCCGGCAGCCGGACGGCGGCATCGCCTACGCCGAGAACCCGCCCAAGCGGTACGAGGACATCTACCCGCTGAACTTCGACAACGACCCGGCGGGGCTGCGCGCCGAGATCCTGCGCGTGACCCGGTTCTGGGTGGACCGGGGGGTGCGGATCTTCCGCGTCGACAACCCGCACACCAAGCCGCTCTGGCTGTGGGAGTGGCTCATCAGGGAGGTCAAGCGCACCGACCCCGACGTGCTGTTCCTGGCCGAGGCGTTCACCCGCCCGCCGCTGCTCAAGGGGCTGGCCAAGGCGGGGTTCACCCAGTCCTACACGTACTTCACCTGGCGCACCGCCAAGGACGAGTTGACGGACTACGCGCTCGAACTGGCCGGGGACGCCGACTTCCTGCGCCCCAACCTGTTCGTGAACACCCCGGACATCCTGCACGCCAGCCTCCAGCACGGCGGTCCACCCGCGTTCGCGCTGCGCGCCGCGCTGGCCGCCACGCTCTCGCCGACCTGGGGCGTGTACTCGGGCTACGAGCTGTTCGAGCACCGGGCGCTGCACCAGGGCAGCGAGGAGTACCTGGCCTCGGAGAAGTACGAGTTGCGGCCCCGCGACTACGAGGCCGCGGACGCCTCGGGCAACTCGCTGACGCCGTGGCTCACCGAGCTGAACCGGCTGCGCCGGGCCCACCCGGCGCTGCGGCAGCTGCGGAACATCCGCTTCCTCGAGGTGGACAACGACGCGCTGCTCGCCTACCTGAAGACCGACCCGGCGACCGGCGAGTCCGTGCTGTGCGTGGTCACCCTCAACCCCTCCGGGGTCGAGGAGGGCGTGGTGCGCGACGTGCCGGCGGCCTTCGGCGAGGCGCCCGACGAGCCGCTGCCGCTGCGCGACGAGATCGGCGGGGAAACGGCGCTGTGGAGCCGGGCCACCCGCGTCAAGCTGGACCCCCGCGCGTCGGTGGCCCTCGTCCTGGTGCGGGCCCGCCATGCGTGAGCCGACCACGGCCCGGGCCGTTCCCGAACCGGTGGCCGCCGACTTCGCGCCCGCCAGGCCGGCGCCCGTCGAACCCGGCTGGTACAAGCGGGCCGTCTTCTACGAGGTGCTGGTCCGCGCCTTCGCGGACAGCGACGGCGACGGCGTGGGCGACCTGCAGGGCCTGACCGCCCGCCTCGACCACCTGCGCTGGCTGGGCGTGGACTGCCTGTGGCTGCCGCCGTTCTACGCCTCGCCGCTGCGCGACGGCGGCTACGACATCAGCGACTACCGGGCGGTGCTGCCGGAGTTCGGCACCATCGACGACTTCGTCGAGCTGCTGGACGCGGCACACCAGCGCGGCATCCGGGTGATCGTCGACATGGTCATGAACCACACCTCGGACGCGCACCCGTGGTTCCAGGAGTCCCGGCACGATCCCGACGGCCCGTACGGCGACTTCTACATGTGGGCCGACGACGACTCCGGCTACCCCGACGCGCGGATCATCTTCGTCGACACCGAGAGCTCCAACTGGGCCTACGACCCGGTGCGCGGCCAGTACTACTGGCACCGGTTCTTCTCCCACCAGCCGGACCTCAACTACGAGAACCCCCGGGTGCTCGACGCCATGACGGACGCGCTGCGGTTCTGGCTCGACCTCGGCATCGACGGGTTCCGCCTGGACGCCGTCCCCTACCTGTTCGCGCGGGAGGGCACCGACTGCGAGAACCTGCCCGAGACGCACGACTTCCTGAAGTCGGTGCGCAAGGTGGTCGACGACGAGTACCCGGGCCGGGTGCTGCTCGCCGAGGCCAACCAGTGGCCGCGGGACGCCGTGGCGTACTTCGGGGAGACCGGGCTGACCGGCGACGAGTGCCACATGGCGTTCCACTTCCCGCTGATGCCGCGGCTCTTCATGGCGCTGCGGCAGGAGAAGGCGGCGCCGGTCACCGAGATCCTGGCCAGCACGCCGCACATCCCCGACGACTGCCAGTGGGGCATCTTCCTGCGCAACCACGACGAGTTGAGCCTGGAGATGGTCACCGACGAGGAACGCGCCTACATGTACGCCGAGTACGCGCCGCACCCCCGGATGCGTGCCAACGTGGGCATCCGCCGCCGGCTGGCCCCGCTGCTCGACAACGACCAGGACCGACTCCGGCTGGCCACCGCGCTGTTGCTCTCGCTGCCCGGCTCGCCGATCCTCTACTACGGCGACGAGATCGGCATGGGCGACGACATCTGGCTCGCCGACCGGGACGCGGTGCGCACCCCCATGCAGTGGTCGGCGGAGCGCAACGCCGGCTTCTCCACGGCCGATCCCGACCGGCTGTACCTGCCGGTCGTCAGCACGCCCGAGCACGCCCCGGAGCGGGTGAACGTGGCGGCGCAGCTGGCCGACGCCGACTCGCTGCTGCACTGGACCCGGCGGATGCTGCACCTGCGCCGCGCCCACCCGGCGTTCGGCGAGGGCACGTACCAGCCGCTGGCCGCCTCGGACGAGGCCGTGCTGGCCTTCGTCCGGGACCACGCGCCGCCGGAGGGCCCGCGCGACCGGGTGCTGTGCGTCGTCAACCTGGCCGCCGAGGCCAGGTCGTGCGCGCTGTCCTTCCCGGACGCGGCCGGCGCCCGGCTGCGCGACCTGACCGGCGGCCCCGACCGCACGGTGCCGGACGGGGCGTTCGACCTCGAACTGCCGGGCCTGGGCGTGCGCTGGTTCGCCGTCGAGACGCCGAAGGCGCCGTCATGACCGCGCCGGTCGAGATCCTGGGCACGCCGGCGGTCACCGCGTCGCTGGCCGGCTGGCTGGCCGGGCAGCGGTGGTTCGCGGGTGAGAGCGCCGACGGGCTGGCCGTGCTCGACGCCCGGGAGGTCGCCGTCGGCCAGGACGGACCCGCCGCCCTCGTGCTGGCCGTGGTGCGGGCCGGGGCCGGGGACGAGCGGTACCAGCTGCTGCTCGGCGTCGGCCCGGCGGGCGCGGTGCCCGAGCCGGCGGCCGTCGTCGCCAGGGCGGGCGACACCGTGGTGTACGACGCCCTGGCCGACCCCCGGCTGGTCGGCGGCCTGGTCGCGGGCGTGCTGGCCGGGGCCGAGAGCCCGGGGCTGCGCCTGGTGCCGCAGCCGGCGCCGAACGCCGCCGTGCCGCGGCCGGCCGCCCCGGCGGCCGGCGGGCTGCCGGTGCGACCGCTGGGCGTGGAGCAGAGCAACAGCTCGGTGGTGGTGGGCGACCGGTACCTGCTGAAGGTCTTCCGCCGGCTGGTCCCTGGCCCCAACCGGGACCTCACCGTGCACCGGGGGCTCGCGGCCGCCGGCTGCCCGCACGTGCCGCCGCTGCTCGGCGCCGTCGAGGACGCGGCGACCGGCACCACCTACGCGACCGTGCAGACGTACCTGCCGCGGGCCGTGGACGGTTGGACGCTGGCGCTGGCCGCCGCCGGGAGCTTCCTCGGCGAGCCGGCGCCGCCCGGTCGGCAGGCGCAGGCCGACCTGCGGGTGGCGGCCCGCACCCTGGGCCGGGCGGTCGCGGTGGTGCACCGCGACCTCGCGGCCACCGGGGGGCGGGTCGCGCTGCGCCGGGTCGACTACCAGCGCGTCGCCCAGCGGCTGGCGCGCCGCCTCGACCTGGCGCTCGCGCTGGCGCCCCGGCTGACGGCGTACGCGCCGCGGCTGCGGGCGGAGTTGGGCTCGGTCGCCACCCTGGACGGCTCGCCACGGCGGACGGCCCAGCGGGTCCACGGCGACCTGCACCTGGGGCAGACCCTGCACACCGCCACCGGCTGGCTGCTGGTGGACTTCGAGGGCGAGCCGCTGGCCGAGCCGGCCGAACGGGACCGCCCGGACTCCCCGTTGCGGGACCTGGCCGGCATGCTGCGCTCCTTCGACTACGCCGCCCACCACCCGCTCACCGGCGCGCACGAGGGCCGGGCGGCGGACGACCGGCGCTGGGTGCGGGCCGCGCGCTGGGCGAGCCTGCACCAGCAGGCGTTCCTCGACGGCTACCTGGCCGAGGCCGGGCCGCAGGACGCCGGCGACCGGCGGCTGTTGCACGCCTACCTGCTGGACAAGGCGGTCTACGAGGTGGCGTACGAGACCCGGCACCGGCCCGGCTGGGCGTGGCTGCCGGAGCGGGCGCTGGAACGCCTGCTCGGCGGCGGCGCGGCCGAGCGGGGCGCCGCCTGATCCCGGCGCGTACGAAGGCCCCGTTCTCCCCACGGCCGGGTGGGGAGAACGGGGCCTCGCGCTGCCGGGCGGCGCGCCGGAACCCGTGGTCAGGAGGTCCGGTCGCGCCGCGGCAGTCCCAGGAGGGCGATCCCCAGGCCCACGACGGCCAGCGCGGAGGCGCCGAGGAAGGCGTTCCGGAAGGCGGCCAACGGCGTGGCGTCCGCGTCGCCGGTGGTGGCGGCGATCACGCCGGCGAGCACCGCGGTGCCGAGGCCGGCGCCGACGGCGTACGCGGAGGAGCTGAGGCCCGCCGCGACGCCCTGCCGCTCGTCGGCGACCGCGCTGACCCCGCCGATGTTGGCGGCCGACAGCACGGTGCCGCAGGCGAAGCCGTGCGCCAGCAGGCAGGGCAGCACCAGCGTGAGGTAGCGGTCGTCCTCGCCCAGCACGGCGAACAGCCCGACGGCGACGGCCTGGACGACGAGGCCGAGCGCGCACACGAAGCGGATGCCGTAGGCGTCGACCAGCCGGCTGGTGACGAACCGGGCGACCAGGAAGACGGTCACGCCGAGCGGCAGGATCGCCATCGCGATACGGGCCGGGCCGTAGTCGAGCACCTCCTGGAGGTACAGCACGACGGCGAACTGCCAGCCGAGCGCCGCCGCGGCGTGCGTGAGGGCGACGAGGTAGGAGGCGCTGCGGGTGCGCGAGGAGAAGATGTCGAGCGCGAGCATGGGGGCGTGGTGGCGGCGCTCGATGGCCACGAACAGCCAGAGCAGCAGCGGCGAGAGGGCGAGCGGGAGCAGGGTGCTCGGCGCCGACCAGCCCGCGTCCGGGGCCCGCACCACGGCCGTCACGAACAGCAGCAGGGCGGCCGTCACCACCAGCGCCCCGCCGGGGTCGTAGGAGCGGCGCCCGGCGCCGGCCGGCGCGGGCTCGTCCGGTTCGACGGCGAGCGGCACCAGCGCCAGCACCAGCAGGCCCACCACGCCGGGCACGAAGAAGACCAGGCGCCAGTCGACGTCGGTGAGCAGCCCGGAGGCCACCAGGCCCGTGCACCAGCCGAGGCCGCCGGTGGCGCCGTAGATCGACAGGGCGCGGTTGCGCTCCCGGCCCTCGGCGAACCGCGTGGTGATGATGGAGAACGCGGCCGGCGCGGTGAAGGCGGCGGCGACGCCCTTGACGAACCGGGAGGCGATCAGCGGCCCCGGCTCGGTCATCATGCCGCCCAGCAGGCTGGCGCCGACGAAGACCGCGAGGCCGACGAGCAGCACCCGGCGCCGGCCGAGGATGTCGGCGGCGCGACCGCCGACCAGCAGGAAACCGCCGTAGGCGAGGGTGTAGCCGGACACCAGCCACTGTAAGGAGGCGGTTCCCATCGACAGGTCGTCGCGAATGCTGGGCAGGGCGACGCCCACGGTGGAGTTGTCCAGCGCGTCGAGGAAGAACACCGCGCAGGTGACCAGGAGTACCAGGCCCTTGCGGCGGGCCGGCGCGGCGTCCGCCGGCCGCGCCACGGGGGCCGCCGTGTCATTGGTTGAAGTCATCGGATTCTTTTCCCCTTCTCGCGGAATTCCGTGGCGGCCACGGAATTCCGGGCACACGGTAAAGACGCGCGGGAGGCACGGACGTGCCTCCCGCGCGAGAACGGGCCGCCGAGAACGGCGATTCCGACACCGTCGGAACGGTTTTCAGTATGCCGTCGGGCGCATGCCCTTCCGGAAAGAGCGACGGCTTCCCCGAGCGACTTCGTGCAGTTAACGCGGTGGCTCGTCGGCCAGCTCGCGCACGACGCGGCCGAATTCGCGGATCGTGTCGGTCTCCGCGTCCCGTGGCCAGGCGAGCGCCACCCGCATGGACTCGACGCCGGCCAGCGGCACCCAGGCCAGGTCGGGGCGCGCGTAGTACTGGGCCATGCCGGCCGGCGCGAAGCAGATGGCCTCGCCGGCGGCCACCTGTTCGAGCATCTCCTCGACGTTGCGGTTGGTCGGCCCCCAGCGCGGCGTCGACCCGTCCGGCCTCGGGACCACGGCCCACCACTCCACCCAGGCCCGCGGCGCGTGTTCGGTCCAGGTCAGCGGCTCGTCCCCGACGTCGTCCAGCGTCACCCACGCCCGGCCCGCCAGCGGATGGGCGGCCGGGAAGCCGACCACCCTGGGCTCGACGTGCACCACCTCGGCCACCAGCCCGGTCAGGTCGGCGGGCAGCCAGACGAAGGCCACGTCGGCGCGGCCGTCGCGCAGCCCGGCGACCTCCTCGCCCCAGTCGAACCGCCGCGGCTCCACCCGGATCCCGGGGTGCCGGCGGGCGAACTCGGCGCGGGCGCGGGCGATCAGCTCGCCGGCGCCGCTCGCCTCGAAGCCGACCCGCAGCGGCCCGGCGCCGCCCCGCCGGTAGGAGTCGGCCACCTCGGTGACCCGCTCGGCCTCGCGTATCGCGCGCCGCGCCGCGACCACGATGTCGGCGCCCGCGCTGGTGGCGCTGACCCCGCCCGGGTGCCGGTCGAAGAGCCGCACGCCGAGCTTGGACTCCAGGGACTTCAGCGCGTACGACAGCGTCGGCTGGCTCACGTAGAGGCGCCTCGCGGCCCGCCCCAGGTTCCCCTCCTCGGCGATCGCGACGAGGTAGCGCAGCTCCCGAAGCTCCATGCTGCGATCATAGACGCGCTCTATCGATCGAGTGATCGTCTCGTTTGGACGGTCGGGCCCGTCGGATGCGACAACTGGGAAGCACAGAAGCCCACTCGGAGGTGTGACCCACGTGAGTTCCCCTGACTCCGCCCCGCCCCGGACCGCCGTCGGCCGCGTCTGGCTGATCACCGGGACGTCCAGCGGCTTCGGCCGCGCGATCGCGGAGGCGGCGCTCGCCGCCGGCGACACGGTGGTCGCCACGGCGCGCCGGCCCGAGACCCTCGACGACCTGGTGGCCGCCCACCCGGACCGGGCGACGGCCGTCCAGTTGGACGTCACCGACGGCGCCCGGATCGCCGCCGTGGTGGCCGAGGTGCTGCTCTGGTACGGGCGCGTGGACGTGCTGGTGAACAACGCGGGACACGGGCAGGTCGGCGCGGTCGAGGAGACCACGGACCGCGAGCTGCGTGACCTGATGGACCTGCACTTCCACGGCCCGGCCGCGCTGACCCGCGCGGTGCTGCCCGGCATGCGCAAGCAGAAGTCGGGGGCCATCGTGCAGATCAGCAGCTTCGGCGGCCAGGTCGCCTACCCCGGGTTCTCCGCCTACTGCGCCACCAAGTTCGCGCTGGAGGGCCTGTCCGAGGCGCTGGCGGCCGAGGTCGCGCCGCACGGCATCAAGGTGATGATCGTCGAACCCGGCGCCTTCCGCACCAAGTTCTCCGGCGGCGGCCTGCACCAGTCGGCGGAGCTGCCCGCCTACGCCGAGACCGTCGGCCAGACCCGTCAGTTCATCACCGGCATCGACGGCACCCAGCCCGGCGACCCCGCCAGGGCGGCCACCGCCATCCTCGCCGCCCTCGACAGCGACAAGACGCCGCTGCGGCTGCCGCTCGGCGACGACGCCTACGACGGGCTGCTCGCCCATCTTGACGCGGTCCGCGAGGAGTTGACCGCCTGGGAGTCCGTCGCCCGGGACGTCAACTTCCCCGAGGCCTGAGCGCTTCGCTGGAAGAGCCGCGACACGCCGTCGGTCACCGCGGCGCCGTCGTGGCCGGTCGCACCCACGCCGCAGGGCCTCCTCCGGGCTCCGTCCGGACGGCCCCGCGCCCCTTCGGGGTACCGCCGCCCCACAGCGGAACGGCCTCCGTGCGCCGCCACCGCTCGGTGGTGGCGCACGGAGGCCGGAATTCGGCCGGCGTCGGCGCCGATGGTGCCGCCGGCGTCAGTCCCGCTTCAGGGCGCGCAGGATCTGCGAGGGGTCGGTGTACGACTTCCAGCGCACGATCCGGCCGTTCCGCACGGTGAGCGCCTGGATGAACTCGATCTCGAAGACGCGCCCGGTCTCCCGCACCGTGGAGCGCTCGTAGATCACGCCCATGGCCCTCTCGCCGTCCACCACGAGGTCGACGAGCTCCTCGTGGTTCACCTCGACGACGCCGCCGAAGGTCTTGAAGGTCTCCAGGACCTGGTCCCGGCCGCGGTAGGTGCCGATCCAGGCCATGGCGTCGTTGTAGCCCGGCACGATGTCGTAGTTGATCCACTCGACGTCGTCGGCCAGACAGCCGAGCGCGATGTCGAGGTCGCCCTCCGTCAGGGCCTTGAACCAGGTCGTCGCGACCTCTCGCGTCGTGGGGGTCATTGTTGGGTCCTTCCTCTCCTTCTCTTCCCTGTCCCGCTCTCCGACGTCCGCGCCGCCGCCTAGCGCGGCCGCGGGCCGATGACCCAGTCCTGCCGGACCGTCATCGTGTGCAGGTAGCGCTCGTTGACGAAGTTCTTGTAGTCGTCCTCGATCGCGGCCTGTTGGGCCGTGGCGCGCGCCGCGCGCAGGCTCGCCAGGTCGTCGAACCAGACGTGGTAGGCCGCGTCGAACGGCGGCTCGCTGATCGCGTACCAGGAGTCCCGCGTGAACGACTGGTAGTAGCGCGTGACCCCGGGCAGCCGGGTGACCAGCGGGGCGTGCGTCTCCCGGCTGTGCCGCCGGAACTCGTCGACGCTGACGCCCTCCGCCCGCTTGGCGAGGATCACGACCTTGACGCCGGGCTGCACCTGGTTCTCCGGCACCCCCGGCACCACGATCTCGGTGTCGGTGTCGAGGACCACGGACCGCCAGAACGCGGCCCAGCGGGGCTCGTCGAGCCGGGCGCCCTCCAGGAACTCCGGGGTCTGGAGCGAGGCGAGCTGCTCCTCCTCGTTCTCCAGCCAGATCTCGGCTATGCCGCTCCACAGCGGCTCGCCGTCGCCGGGCTGCGGGAGGCGGGCGTCGATGGCGTACCGCCTGATCTGGGGGATGCGGCTGGCGTACCGGACGGCGTGCACCTCGAGCCAGTACCGCTGGAACTCCTCCTCGGTCATGCCGGGCTTGGGTGCGGCGAAGATGAGCTGGTGGATCATCGGTTGACCTCCTCGGGGGTCGGCTCGGGCTCAGACCTTGTAGCGGGCGATGACGTCCTCGGCGAAGCCGGTGTAGTCCCGCAGCGGCCAGACCTCCTCGAAGTCCAGGTACTCGCGCATGGGGAGCCGCCCCAGCGCGTTCCGGTCGAGCTCCTCGGCGCTCGGGGCGTCGACGATGGCGATGACGCGCTTCTGGGCGGCCACCTTCCACAGGCCGATGCAGTAGCCGGAGTCGAGGGTCTCCTGGGCGTGCCTGGCCTCCTCCTCCTCGATCTCCCACAGCTCGTCGAGGGTGATCCGGCCCTCGTGGTTCCACTTCATCTGGACGTAGAACAGCATGGGCGTGCCTTCCTGGTGAGTGACGGTGTTCCGGGCGGTTCCCCGGGGGTGGTCGGAGGTGGGTCAGCGCGCGGTGGCGGCGGCGAGCTCGGTGACCATCGGGTGGTCGGCGCCGAAGGTCCCCTCGGCGATCTCCAGCGCGGTCCTGCCGTCGTAGCCGAGCAGGTCGGTGCGGGCGCCGGCGGCCAGCAGCACCCGGGCGCACTCCTCGAAGCCGTGCCACATCGCGTCGTGCAGCGGCGTGTAGCCGTTGGTCGCGCCCTGGTAGTCGAGGTCGACGCCGGGGGCCTCGACGAGGAGGGCGGTGATGTCCGCGTGCCCGTTGTAGACGGCCTTGTGCAGCGGGACCGCGCCGAAGGTCGGCTCGGTGGCGTTGACGTCGGCGCCGGCGGCCAGCAGCATCCGCACGATCTCGGTGTGGCCGTCGCGGGCGGCCACGAGCAGCGGGGTGTGCTTGTCGTTGAAGCCGTTGACGACGGGGAAGCGCTCGTCGACCTCGGCGCCGGCGGCCAGTCGCGCCCTGACGCCCTCGACGTCCCCGGCGGTCACGGCGGCCATCAGCCGCTGGCCCTCGATCCGCCGTTCGTCGGCCGCGGTCCTGGCCTGGAGCAGCCGGTCGCCGGCCTCGAGCCGGTCCTTGCCGTGCACGTTGACGTTGAGCGCGTAGTCGACGTGCTGCCGCAGCGAGAACCCGTAGTGGGTGGGCATGTTGAGCCCGGCCTCGCGGTCCAGCAGATAGGCCACGATGTCGGGCCACTTGTACCACATGGCGTCGATGACCGGCGTGTGTCCGGTGGTGGTGGCGACCGCGTCCACGAAGGCGCCGGCCTCGACGAGCACCCGGACGGTGTCCAGGTCGCCGCGCTGGACCGCCTTGTGCAGGGCGGTGCCGCCGGCCCGGTCGTCCGTGGAGTGGACGTCGCCGCCGGCCGCGACGAGCGAGCGGACCACGTCGGCGTTCCCCCGTCCCGCGGCGACCTGGAGGATCGTCAGGCCGGCCGCCGGCAGCCGGTGGTTCGGGTCGGCGCCGTACGCCAACAACCGGTCCACCTCGTCCACGTGCCCCTCGGCGACGGCGGCCAGCAGCCGGTCGTCCAGGTCGGACCGGAACACGGCGACCTCGTCGGCGCTGTCGGAGAGCACCCGCCAGGCGCTGACCAGCCCGTCGTCGCCCACGGTCAACAACGATGAGTGGGCGAAGCCCGCCTTGGCCCCGGTGGTCCGGTGGGTGATCCGGCGGAGCGTGACCACGACCGCGCGGTCGCCCTCGGCCAGCACCTGGACCCCGCTGTCGCCGGTGTCGACGACCGCGGCCCGCCGCCGGAAGGCGTCGGCGACCGCCTCCCTGCCGCGCCACACGCCGACGTCGGGAAGGACGGCGTTCTCCTCGGTCGCGGCGAACTCGTAGATGACATCGGGGGACAGCGAGTCGATCACCGCGGCCACATTTCCGCCGGCCACCTCGGTGAATAGGCGGGTCACCACGGCACGGGTGCGCTCCGTCTCGGACATGGGTTCTCCATAAGCTGCTCGGACAGCGAATTCCATGGGTTGAGCGGGCCTGCCGCCCCCGCTACCGGGCGCCGTTCAGGCCGACGCCACGAGTAAACTCCGCTCCCACTGACCGAGGACAGTGATCCCGTGAATTCCAGTGATTTCTGTGCAACTTCACGGAGTATCGTTCGGATATCGATCCGGCGCGCCGGGCCCGGCGTTCGCATATGCACCGGCCCGGAACGAGGATCGCCGGCCGACGTCGGGGCGCTCCAGGCCCGGGGGAAAGCCTGGAGTCCCGTACGTCGGCCGGCGACTCGTACGAGTAATCCTGCAAGCTTCATCATTCGACGGGAAGAGCCCGCCCGATACTGGTACTCCTGGTACTGGCACGGCAGATGACAGTCAGGGCTTAGATCATTTACCCCCACCTGAGGGAGACTCCAGGCATGACCATCCAAGGACAACTGGCGGACTTTCTCCGTTCCCGACGCGACCGTACCCGGCCGGAGGACCACGGCCTGCCCGCGGGGCGGCGCAGGTCACCGTGTCTGCGCCGGGCGGAGGTCGCCCAGCTCGCGGGCATCAGCGTCGACTACTACATCCGCCTGGAGCAGGGCAAGGCCGGCCGCCCCTCGCCCACCGTGCTCGACGCCCTGGCCCGGGTGATGCGGCTGAACCCGGACGAACGGGAACACCTCTACCTGCTGGCCCGTGCCGAGAGCCCCCGGCGCACGGTGACCGTGGAGCGGGTGCGGCCCGGCGTCCACCAGTTACTCGAGGCCCTCACCCCGACGCCGGCCTATGTGATGGGCCGGCGGATGGACGTCCTGGCCTGGAACAGCATGGGATCCGCCGTGATGGGCGTGGACTTCGACAGCCTCCGCCTACCGCAGCGCAACCTGCTCTGGCACGTGTTCTGCATGCCCGAGGCCCGCTCCCTGTACGTCGACTGGGAGACCGTGGCCCGGCAGGGCATCGCCCACCTCAGGGCCTCGGCCGGGCGCTACCCTGACGACCCGGGCATCACCGCGCTGGTCGGCGAACTCTCGGTCAAGAGCGAGGAGTTCCGCACCTGGTGGGCCAGGCACGACGTGCTGGACCGGGGCAGCGGGCGCAAGGAGCTCGACCATCCGCTGGTGGGTCGCCTGCAGCTCGACTACGAGTCCCTGCGCCTCTCCGACGGCCCCGACCAGCACCTCGTCGTCTACACGGCGCCCCCGGGCAGCCCCTCCCACCAAGCGCTCGACGAGCTCGCCAGGATCACCCTGAAAACCGAGGACACCGCCGCCAGGACCGCCACGCCGTGGGCGAAGCTCCGCCCGTTCCACAAGGTCGGCGCCCGGAGACCCCGCGGTTCCGCCTGAACCATTAAGCGGAGGCCGGCAATCCGATCGTCCAAAACCACCCGCCAAGCAATTGCAGGGGCCGCCATTACCACCCGCTTCACCAACCTTTGGCAACTACGTTAGGTCAAGTTTGCCGAGCCGCTGAGCGTGGTGAAGCATGAAACCGACCACGACCGAGCGAGTACGGGGTGTGACGCCATGCTTACAAATGATGTCGTTCCGAGAATCGCCCGAGATCCCATCTCCTCATATGCCAGCGAAGTGTTTCACGCTATCCCGCGCGTCGATCAGAGACGTTGGGCAGAGGTCTATCTACGGGGTCTGCTGTCGGTACCGGGCAAGAAATCAGTTCGAAAGATCGCCGAGAGCATTCTTGCGACGCCTGCCCATCAATCTCTTCAACAATTCATCAACCAGAGCCCGTGGCGCTGGAGCCCGGTCAGGGCGGTGCTCGCGCGCTACGTCCAGTCCGTGTCCCCGGCCCGAGCGTGGGTCCTGAGCCGGGTCGTCATACCGAAGCGCGGCGACCGCTCCGTGGGGGTGGGGCGCCAGTTCCTCCCCGAGGCCGGCCGGCTGGTGAACTGTCAGATCGGCCTCGCGGCCTCCTTCGTCACGGACGACGCCAGCGTCCCGGTCAACTGGCGCATCCTGCTGCCCAAGGCCTGGGAGGGCAGCGAGATCCGCGAGTCCGCCGGCATCCCCGACCACGTGGAGACCCGGCCGCAGTGGCTCGAAGCGGCGGACATGGTGCGGGAGATGGCGCACCGGTGGGCGCTCTCCCCGGCACCGGTCGTGGCCGACACCCGGCATCTCGGCAGCGCGGACGGGCTGATCGCCGAGCTGGCGACCCACGACGGCCTCCCGTTCGTCCTGGAGGTCGACCACGCGCTCGCCGAGGCCGCCGGCGCCGACCGGCTCCCCAGGCCACGGCAGCAGGCCAACCTCCCGCTCCGGCCGCTCGAGTCGGTCCTCACCGCCGGCCGGGGGCTGACCGCCCTGGCCGGCCACCGGCGCCACACCGTGCCTCCGGCGACCCCGGCCGCGCGGCACACCTTCGTCCGCTCCTCGCTCGCGAAGATCCCCATGCCGGGTGGCGCGCCACCCCGCATCGCCCGGCTGCTGACCGAGATGTCCCCCGACGGCGAACCCGCCCGCTTCTGGGTCACCAACCTGATGAGCCACCGCGTGGACGACGTGATGGCGCTGGCCCGGCTCGAGGGCCGGGCCAGGGACGGCATCCAGAAGCTCGACCGGCACTTCGGCCTGCGGGACTTCGAGGGGCGCTCGTTCCGCGGCTGGCACCATCACATGACGATGGTCTCCGCCGCGTCCGTCTTCGCGCACGTGGGCTGGGACGCCCTGGCGGCCTGCGTCTGCTGACGCCTCACGGGGAGCGCCGCGGCGGGACCGCGCGGCGCTCCCGACAGGTCAGCGGGTGGTGGTGGCGGTCAGGGACTCGACGGACATGCCGGGCAGCGGATCGCCGTAGACGGAGCCGACCAGGGCGGTCAGCGTGTCGCCGCGCTCGGTCTGGCGCAGCAGCTCGCTGACGGCGCCGAGCAGCCGCCGCACCTCCTCCGCCGGCGGGCCGCCGCGCAGCGACCGCGCGGCGAGCTCCGAGGCCGCCACGGCGACCTCGGTGGCGAGGCGGCGGGCGTCGTCCGCCGCCTCGGCCGCGTGCACTTCGAGCAACTGCCTGGGCTCCAGCAGTCGTTGGGTGAACTCGCCGCTCGCCGTCGGCGGCGACTCGGCGTTCGGCAGCGGCGGCTTCGCGCGGCGCGAGCCGGCGGACGGCCCGTACCGCGCGATCCGCGCGGTACGGGCGACTCGTGAGGTGGGGTTCGGGGGGACGGTGGCACGGCTGACGGACCAGACGGTCACGCAGACCATCACCACCGAGACGACGACCGCTAACACCAGCGACTGCCAGAGCATCGGGTTCATCTCGTGCTGCCTCCTGGGCACTCGGGAACGTGACTCCCCCGTCACCTCTGGTCTGTCCGCGCCGACCGGCGCCGAGACCGCCGCCGCCACGGCGACCGGCAGCGTGCCGAGGGCGCGCGGCCGGCCATGGCGCCGACCGCGCGCGCCCCCGAGGTCAGCGCAGTCGCGCCGCGACGGTGACGAACGAGTGCGGCGGGAGCGTGAGCCGCAGCCCGCCGTCCGCCGTCCGCGCGACGCCGTCGAACGCCCGGGTCGCCACCGCCTCCGGATCGTCCCCCGTGTTGTGCGCCTGGAGCCGGTCGGCGGTCAGCAGCCGCGCCGTCGGCTCCTCGACCCCGCCGCCCCGCAGGTCCAGGGTGACCTCGGCGGCCTCCGCCGCGTCCAGGTTGGTCAGCGAGACCAGCAGCTCGCCGTCCCGGACGCTGGCCGAGGCCGACAGCGTCTCCAACTCCCCGTCCCCAACCGGGCGTCGGGTGCCGGCCGTGCGCAGGTGCACGGCGAGCGAGGTGGCGTCCTGGTGCCGCTTGTTCATCTCGAAGACGTGGTAGGTCGGGGTCTTCACCAGCCGCTCGCCGTCGGTCAGCACCATCGCCTGCAGGACGTTCACGGTCTGCGCGATGTTGGCCATCACCAGCCGGTCGGCGTGCCGGTGGAAGACGTCGAAGTGGGTGCTGGCCACCAGCGCGTCGCGCAGCGTGTTCTGCTGGTAGAGGAAGCCCGGGTTGGTGCCCGGCTCCACGTCCCACCAGGTGCCCCACTCGTCCAGCACCAGACCCACTCGCCTGCCCGGGTCGTAGCAGTCCATCACCGCGGAGTGGCCGGCGATCAGCCGGTCCACGCGCCGGGCCGCCACCATCGTCCGGTAGTAGTCGTCGACGTCGAACTCGGTGGCGCTGCCCTTGGCACCCCAGGGACCGGCCAGCGTGTAGTAGTGGAACGACAGGCCCTGGAAGAAGTTCTTCGGGGTGGCCTCGCAACCGAAGCAGCTGATCTGCTTCATCAGCGTCTCGGTCCAGGCGTAGTCGTCGTCGGCCGCGCCGGACGCGATCCGGTACAGCTTGTTGTCGCCGTGGTCCCGGCAGTAGGTGGCGTACTGGCGGGCCAGGTCCGCGTAGTACTCGGCCCGCATGTTGCCGCCGCAACCCCACGTCTCGTTGCCGAGCCCCCAGAACCGCACCCGCCACGGCTCCTCCCGGCCGTTCTCCCTGCGCAGCCGCACCATCGGCGAGTCGCCGTCCCGGGTGAGGTACTCCACCCACTCGCTCATCTCCTGCACCGTGCCGCTGCCCACGTTGCCGCTGATGTACGGCTCGGCGCCCAGCAGTTCGCACAGCGCCAGGAACTCGTGCGTGCCGAAGTGGTTGTTCTCCTCGACGTTCCCCCAGTGCGTGTTCACCATCCGCGGCCGGCCCTCCTTCGGGCCGATGCCGTCCTTCCAGTGGTACTCGTCGGCGAAACAGCCGCCCGGCCAACGGAGGTTGGGGATGTCCAGGGCCCGCAGCGCCTCGACGACGTCCAGCCTGATGCCGCCCTCGTTGGGGATCGGGGAGTCCTCGCCCACGTAGAAGCCCCCGTAGACACAGTGCCCCAGGTGCTCGGCGAAGTGCCCGTAGAGGTGGCGGCTGATGGTCGGGCCCTCGATGTCGAGGTTGATGATGGCGGTGGCGGTGCGCTCCGTCATGGGGAACACTCATGCCTTTCGTGATCGGTATGGTCGGCTCGGTGGTGGCTGAGGCGGTGGATAATCGGCCCATGGCGCCGAGAGTGACGATGAGCGAGGTGGCGAAGGCCGCCGGCGTCTCGGTGATGACCGTCTCCAACGTCGTCAACGGCCACCGCTACGTGAGCGAGGCCACCCGGGAGCGGGTGCTCGAGGCCATCGACCGGCTCGGCTACCGGGTCAACGTGGCGGCGCGCAACCTGCGTTCGGGCAGCACCGGGATCATCGGGCTCGCCGTGCCCGACATCGACGCGCCCTACTTCGGGCAGCTCGCCGCGCTGCTGACCAGGCGCGCCACGCGGCTCGGCTACCAGATCGTGGTCGAGCAGACCGGCGCCACCCGGGAGAGCGAGCTCAGCGCCCTGACCCACTCGCGGCTGCGAATGTACGACGGGCTCATCATCAGCACCGTGGGCCTGGGCAACGAGGAAGCCGAGCAGCTGCGCTCCGAGTTCCCCGTGGTGGCGCTCGGCGAGCGGATCACCGGCGCCGGCGCCCTCGACCACGTGGCGATGGCCAACGTGGCGGGCGCCGAGGCCGCCACCCGGCACCTGATCGAGCGCGGCTGCCGCCGGATCGCGGTGCTCGGCGGCACGCTCGACGCAGGCGTCAACGCCGGCTCGCTGCGCACCGAGGGCTACCGGCGGGCGCTGGCGGAGGCCGGGCTGCCGTGGCGCCCGGAGCTGGTGCTGGAGCGGGCGTACACCCTGGCGGGCGGCGCGGAGGGGGTGCGGGCGCTGGTCGGGGCGGGCCTGGCCTTCGACGGCCTGGTCTGCATGACGGACACGCTGGCGCTCGGCGCGCTGCGGGCGCTCGCCGACCACGGCCGCTCGGTGCCGGGCGACGTGCGGGTGATCGGCTTCGACGACATCGAGCAGGCGGCGTACTCGGTGCCCTCGCTCTCCACCGTCGCGCCCGGCCACTCGGAGATGGCCGACGCGGCGCTGCGGCTGCTCACCGAGCGGATCGCCGGCCGGCGGGACGAGGGCGCGTTCGAGGAGTTCGTCGGGCCGCACCGGCTGGTCGTCCGCGAGTCCACCGGTAACTGAGCCGCCGCCCGTCCCGTGGTCCGCTCCCATGCGCTCACCCCCTCGCGCGTTGTATCGATACCGATCTTGTATCGATACAAGAAACTCGCACGCGGAACCAGGGGTGTCAAGGCTCGCGTTGCCCTGACATGCGAGTGTTCGAACGGCCGCCGGTCCAGGAGGGCGACAGCGACGGGGATCGACCGCTGCTGGTGCTCGAAGGCGTGAGCCGCCTCCACGGGGAGCGGCAGGTGCTGCGCCCGGTGGACCTGGCGCTGGCGCCGGGCGAGGCGGTGGCGCTGCTCGGGCACAACGGCTCGGGCAAGTCGACGCTGTTGCGGCTGGCCGCCGGCCGGGACCGGCCAGGCACCGGCCGGGTGCTCTTCGCCGGCGCGCCGATGGACGAGGACGACCCGGCGGTGCGCGCCCGGGTGGCCGTCGTCGGCGACGCGCCGGCCTGCTACCCGGACCTGACCGTGCGGCAGCACCTGGAGCTGGTGGCCGTCGGACACGGCGTCCCCGACCGCGAGGCGGCCGTCGACGCGGCGCTCGCCGCGCACGGCCTCACCGAGCGGGCCGGGGCGTTGACCACCGAGCTCTCCTCGGGACAGCTCCAGGAGCTGCTGCTGGCCGCCGCCCTGCTGCGCCCGGCGGAGCTGCTGCTGCTCGACGAGCCGGAGCAGCGGCTCGACCCGGCCGCCAGGGAGCGTCTCGCGCGGGCCCTGACCGAGCGGCGCGCCGCCGGGGTGACGCTGCTGTTCGCCACCCACCACCGGGAGTTGGCGCGGGCGGTCGCGGACCGGGTGCTGCTGCTGGACAACGGCCACGTGGTGGCGGAGGGCGCGCCCGCGCGGGTGCTGTCACCGTGACGACGACGGGGGTGGTGTCGTCCCCCGCCGGGCGGGCCGCGCTCGACTGGCTGCGGGCCCGGCGCGGCGCCGGGCGGCTGCGGCGGGCCGGCTATACCGCGTATCTCGTGACCGTGCTGTTCGGCGCATGGGGCGGGACGTACGGCTTCGGGCTGCTGCTCTCCATCGAGCGCGGCGGCGTCTTCGTCGAGCAGGCGGACCTGATCGCGGCCGGGCTGCCGTACGGGCTCGCGGCCCTGGCACTGGCGGCGCTGGCGCTGGTCGCGGTGGACGCGCTGTGGCGCGGCCCGGTGGTGCTGCCCCGGCACGACGCGGACTGGCTGCTGCCCATGCCGGTGCCGCGCTGGCCGCTGCTGCGGCCCTGGGTGCTGCTCTCGCTCGGGGTGCTGCTGCTGGCCGGCCTGGTGGCGGGCGTCGGGGTGGCGCTGGTGCTGGCGGCGGCCGGGCTCGGCGGTCTCGGCCCGCTGCTCCTGGCCTGCTGCCCGCCGTCCTGCGGGGTGGCGCTGCTGGCCGGCGGGGCGGCGGTGGCGGTGCAACGGCTGCCGGCCGCGGCCAGGGTGGCGCGCCGGCTCGCCGTGCCGGCGCTGGCCGCGGCGGTCGGGTGCGGCTGGCTGGCCGTGGTGGCCGGGGACCGGCCGCCGCCGGGCCTCGTCGAGGACCTGGTGCTGTGGTCGGGGCCCTGGGGCTGGGCCGGCCAGCCGGCGCTGGCGGCGGCCGGCGTCGGGGCGCCCGGGTGGCCGGTGGCGGCGGCGCTGCTCGGCGGGTGCGCGGTGGCGGCGGTGCTGCCGGTGCGCCGGCTGGTGACGACGATGCCGGCGGCGACGTTGCGCGCCAGGTCGCGGGCGGTGTGGCAGGTGACGGCCGCGGCGCTGGCGTTGGAGCCGCGCGCGGTCCGGCTGGCGCTGGCCGGCGCGGCCGGCGGCGGCGTGGGCTTCCCCCGGCTGGCGCGCTGGCGCCGGCGGCTGCGGCCGCCGCGCTCGCCCGGTCTCGCGGTGCCGTGGCGCGACGCGGTCGGCCTGCTGGCCGAGCCGCGCCGGCTCGGCTCGGCGGCGGCGCTGCTGGTGGCGGCCGGCCTGCTGCTGAGACCCGGGACCGCTGTGGCGACGGCGCTGGCGGCCGGCCTCGGCTACGCGGCGGCCGCCCGGCTCCTGGAACCGGCCAGGCTCGACGCGGAGGACCCGCGCCGCGCCCGGCTGTGGTGGCCGGGCTCACCGGCGGGGCTCGCGCTCCGGCACACGCTGACGCCGGGCGCGGTGCTGCTCGCCCTCGCGCTGCCGGTCGGGCTCGCCCTCGGCACCCTGCCGGCGCTGCTCGGCGCGGTGCCGGTGGTGGTGGCCGCCGGTCTGGTGGCGGCCCGACAGGCCCCACCGCCGGTGTGGCTGCCCCCGATGCTCGCCGCCGCCTGGCGGCTGGCGGCCCCGCTGGCCGCCGTCGCCGGCCTGCCACTGGCCCTGTCGATCGCCGCCGGCTGGCTCGCCCCGACCGCCTGCGGGCCGCTCGCCGCGGCGCTGCTGTGGTGGGCGACGGTCCGCCTCCGCCGGGGTGACCTGGCGTAGCCGCGGCGCCGGCCACGCGCCGGGCGGCCCGCCGGCCCCCGGGCCAGGAAGGGCGCGTGCGGCCGGTGCGTCAGCCTGGCATGACCCGCCAGCCGGTGTAGACCGTCGGCGCGACGCTCGTGCCCGCGGTCGAGCCGTGCAGGTAGCAGAGGCCGCCGGCTTCCGGAAGGGCGCCGATCGAGCGGTACTCGTTGAGGTGGTAGTCCACGGCGTACGCCTCGACGCCGTACTGGCCGACCACCCGGCCGTACGGGGGAACGGGCGTGGTGGCCGTGACACCGGTCGTGGTCGTCGTGCTCTGTGTGATGCTCGCGCTGACGTTGGCGCTCAGGAAGCCGAACAGCGAGGCACTGGTGCCGACCGTCACGGTCAGACCGAAGGTCCTCGACACCGACGAGGTGAAGCTTCCCGTGATCTCCCGGTTGGTGCCGTTGACGACCACGCGCTCCTCACTCACCAGGAAGTCGGGCCGCACCGCGTCGATGACGTACTCACCGGCCACGTACTCGGGAGTGAAGCTTCCGTTGAAGAAGTAACTCCAGGTCAATCCGTCGGGACAGTACCCCTCGTCCGCCTGGGCCGGGGACGAGGTGCCCACGGTCAGCGTCGTCGTCAGGGCGGCCAGCGCCGCCCCGACCGCGACCCGGGACCTCCACCGCGCCAGGCGACGCGGGCCGCTCCTGGCCCGTGCACTGCGGTCGGCCATGTCTCTCCCTTTCTGGGCGCCCTGCTGCGGACTTCCCGAGCAGCGTTGGCCGACCGTATTCGGTCGCGACGGCGCGGTCTTCGTGACGGGGCGAAGACGCGACGGGACCGGCGACGACGGCTTTGTCACGTCGCGCAGTCCTGGGTGCTCCTGAGCTCCCGTGGCGGGTTTCCTAGGCTGGGTGCCATGGCCAGTGAGCGTTCCACCCCGTCCCGCGACCGTCGTCGTGCCGAGCTGCGGGAGTTCCTGCGCAGCCGCCGGGCCCGGGTCTCGCCCGGGGACGTCGGGCTGCCGGCGGGTGGCGGGCGGCGGCGTACGCCGGGGCTGCGGCGCGAGGAGGTCGCGGTGCTCGCCGGGGTCGGGGTGTCCTGGTACACGTGGTTGGAGCAGGGGCGCGACATCCGGGTGTCGGCGGAGGTGGTCGACGCGATCGCGCGGGCGCTGCTGCTCGCCCCGGCCGAGCGCGCGCACCTGTACCGGCTGGTCGGCCTCACCCCGCCGCAGGTCGTCGCCGGGCCTTCGGTGCCGGCCCCGCCGCAGGTGCGGCGGCTGCTGGACGCCTGGTCACCGCGGCCCGGCTACATCCGGGACCGCCACTGGTACTTCACCGACATCAACGACGCGGCCCGCGCCGTGTTCGGCTACGGCGAAAAGGACCACAACTGCCTGGTCTCCTTCTTCACCAACGTCCGCTACCGGGTCCTGCACCGGCACTGGGCCGACACCGCCCCGGACGTGGTCGCCGGCTTCCGCGCGGACGCCGCGCGCTACCCCGAGGACCCGGAGTTCGACCGCATCGCCACCGAACTGGCCGTGACCAGCCCGGAGTTCGCCGAGCTGTGGGAGCGCCACGACGTCGCCGAGCACGCCAGCGCGGTGAAGGCGGTCGACCATCCGGACGTCGGGACGCTGGTCTTCGACGCGACCCTGCTGCCGCTGCCCGACCTGCCGGGACACCACCTGATCCTGCACAACCCGCACCCCGGCACGGACACCGGGGCGCGCCTCGATCGGCTCATGGGCACTCGCAGCCTGGTGGTGACACACCCAGGATGAGCCGACACTGCCGGTCCGCGTGACGGCCGCGCAGGATCACTGCCATGAACAGCGACAACACGCGGATGAGGGCAGTGGTCATTCCGGAGTTCGGCGAGGCCGAGGTGCTCCGGGTCGAGCGGATGCCGGTCCCCGAGCCGGGTCCTGGGCAGGTCGCGATCGACGTGGCGCACGCGGGCGCCAACTTCGCCGAGGTGCTCTACCGGCGGGGCGTGGTGGACGTGCCGCTGCCCTTCGTGCCGGGCATCGAGGTCTCGGGACACGTGCGGGCCGTCGGCGCGGGCGTCACCGGCCTGGCCGTCGGCCAGCCGGTGGCCGCGCTGACCATCGTCGACAGCGGCGGCTACGCCGAGGTGGTGGTCACCTCGGCCGCGCTGGTCGCCCCGCTGGACGGACTCGACCTCGGCCTCGACGTCGCCGCGGCGCTGCCGTCCAACAGCACCACGGCCTTCCTCGTCCTGGAGCGGGTGGCGCGCCTCGCGCCGGGAGAGCGGGTCCTGGTGCACGCCGCGGCGGGCGGCGTGGGCAGCCAGCTCGGGCAGGTGGCCCGGCTGCTGGGCGCCGGCCGGGTGGTCGGCACGGTCGGCGGCGAGGCGAAGATCGAGACCGCGAGGGGCTTCGGCTACGACGAGGTGATCCTGCGCGACCGGCTCGCCGAGGCGGGCGAGTTCGACGTCGTGGTCGACATGGTCGGCGGCCCGGCCCGGGCCGCGAGCCTGGAGCGGCTGGCCCCCATGGGGCGGCTGGTGGTGATGGGGAACGCCTCGGGCGCCGAGGACGTCGGCCTCCCCGCCAACCACCTGTGGTTCACCAACCGGACCGTCTCGGGCTTCAATCTCGCCGCGTTCTCGGCCGCCTTCCCGGCGGAGGCCGGGCGTGCCCTGCGCCGCGCGGTGCGGTCCGCGGCGGACGGGACCCTGCGGGTGGCGGTCGAGACCCTGCCGTTGGAGCTGGCCGCGGAGGCCCACCGCCGCATCGAGTCCGGGCGAACCACCGGAAAGCTGGTCCTCGACATCGCGGCGGCCTGAACGAGCGCTCGCGGCGCGCGGCGGCGCGGCTCCGCCGCCGGAAGCGGCCTGGCCCCACGGTCACCACCGCGCCACCGCACGGCACGCGGCACGCGGCGGCGTGGACGTCCCGCCGACGCAAACGGCGCCCGGCCCGGCGGGCGACGGCGCGGCTCCGCCGCCGGAGGCGGCCTGGCACCGCGGAAGCGCGGGAGCCGCTGCCTGTCCGTGGCCTCCCCCGCGCCACGGCGCGACCGCGCTCAGGAGGCGAGGCCGCGCAGGAGTATGGCGAGGCCGCCGAAGAACTCGGCGTCCGGGGTGACGTCGCGGGCGTGCCGCGCGGTGTCGGCCAGGTGCGGGAAGTCGGCGGGCGGCAGCGCGGCGATCGTGGTGGTGCCGGGTCCTGCCAGGGGGCCGAGGTGTTCGAGTTGGAGCGCCCCGATGACGTAGCCGAGCAGCGCGCGGAGCGCGATCACGCGGCGGGTGCCGTCGAAGCCGGCCTCGTCCAGGATGGTGAGCACCGTCTCCGACCAGCGCAGCACGCCGGGCGAGTGGTGTCGGTGGGTCACCGTGAGCGGGAGGACGGCGGGGCGGGCGCTCACCGCGACCCGCAGCCGCCGCACCATCTCCTCGACGCGCTCGCGCCACGGCGTGTCGTCCGGCGGCGGCGCGGTGTCGACGGCGTCGAGCAGGGACTCGACGAGGAGCCGCTCCAGCGTCTCGCGGTCGGCGACATAGCGGTACAGGCCCATGGTGCTCATGCCGAGCTCCTTGGCGACCGCGCGCATGGAGAGGCCGGCCAGCCCCTCACGGTCGACGACGGCGTGGGCGGCGGCGACCAGTCGGTCCTGGGTGAGGGTACGTGGGCGGGGCATGGCGGTTGACAGCGTACGGCACACGCCTACAAGCTGTAGGCGTGCATCGTACGCTAACGAAGAAGAAGGCGCCCGGCGACCACGTCGCCCGGCGCGACCTCCTAACCGTCCAGGGCGAGGCCGTGACCGTGCCCGCCGGGGACCGGCTGGTCCACCTCCAGTTCCGGCGCTTCGCCGGCTGCCCCGTCTGCAACCTGCACCTGCGGTCCGTGACGCGGCGACACGCCGAGATCGAGGCGGCGGGCGTCCGGGAGGTGGTGGTGTTCCACTCCCCCGCCGATGAGCTGCTGCCGCACGCCGTCGACCTGCCGTTCGCGGTCGTCGCCGACCCCACCAGGCGGCTGTACGTCGAGTTCGGCGTGGAGTCCGCGCGTCGCGCGCTGCTGGACCCGCGGGCCTGGTGGCCGATCGCCCGCTCCCTGGCCACCGGCGTCTGGGCGGTCCTGCGCGGCCGGGAGCGGCTGCCGGCCCGACGACAGCCGAACGGCCGCCTCGGCCTGCCCGCCGACCTGCTGATCGCGGGCGACGGCCGCGTCCTCGCCGTCAGATACGGGGAGCACGCCTACGACCAGTGGTCGGTCGACGAGCTCCTCGAACTGGCGCGCGGCGCAGTGTAGTCAAACTTGACTACACTGCCCGCATGGCCGAGAAGACGATTCCGATCCTGCCCTGCCAGGCGCTCCAGCCGGTGCTTGACTTCTACACCGCCCTCGGGTTCGAGGTCACCTACCGACAGCGCAGCCCCAACCCGTACGCCGTCGTCGAACGCGGCGGCATCGAGCTGCAGTTCTTCGGTCTCAAGCAGTACGACCCGGCGGCCTCGGTCAGCACCCTCTACGTCCTGACGGACGACGTGGACGCGCTGCACGACGCGTTCCGCGCCGGACTGAAGGCGGCCTACGGGCGGGTGCCCACCCGGGGCCTGCCACGGATCGGGCGGGTGAAGGACATGTCGTACGGCGTCCGCCAGTTCCTGCTGACCGACCCCGGCGGCAACTGCCTGCGGATCGGGCAGCCGACCAGCGAGGACCCGAGCCACCGGCCGGCGCCGAAGGAGACCTTCGCGCGGGCGCTGCACCACGCCACCCTCTTCGCGGACTCCAAGGACGACCCGGCCGGCGCCGCGCGGATCCTCGACCGGGCGCTGGGGCTGACGGAGGAGCGGCCCACCCCCACCCAGCTGCTCCGGCTGCTGGTGCTGCGCGCCGAGGTCGCCGACCGGCTCGGGGACGACGACGCGGCGGCAGCCTTCCTCGACCGGGCGGCGGCCGTCGACCTCACGGCCGCCGAACGGGACGAGGTCACCGCCGAGTTGGCGCGGCTCGCCGAGCCGCGGGACTGACCCCGGGCGAAATCGGGTTGCCGGCGGCCGGTGCCGGCGTGATGATCGCGCGGTGGCCAGGACCAGGATGCACGCCGACGAGATCGCGACCGACCCGCCGCTGGTGCGCCGGCTGCTCGCCGGGCAGTTCCCCGACTGGGCCGGGCTGCCGGTCCGGCAGGTCGAGTCCTACGGCACCGACCACGACATCTACCGGGTCGGCGACCGGCTCTCGGTGCGGCTGCCGCGCATCGGCTGGGCGGAGTCCCAGGCGGCCAAGGAGGCCGAGTGGCTGCCGAGGCTGGCGCCGCACCTGCCGCTGACCGTGCCCGTGCCGCTGGGTCTCGGGCAGCCGGCCGAGGGCTATCCGTTCGTCTGGTCGGTGCACGAGTGGCTGCCCGGCGAGAACGCCAACGGCACCCTCGACGACCTGGAGTCGGCCGCCGCCGACCTGGCCGGCTTCGTCCGCGCGCTGCGCCGCGTGGCCACCTCCGGCGCCCACCCGCGCCCCCGGGGCGCCCGGGGCGCGCCGCTGGCCGAGCTCGACGCGTCGGTCCGCCGCGCCGTCGCCGAGCTGGGCGACCGGATCGACGGCCCGGCCACGCTGCGCTCCTGGGCGGAGTCCCTGACCGCCCCGGCCTGGTCGGGCGACGGGGTGTGGGTGCACGGCGACCTGCTGCCGGGCAACCTGCTGGTGGTCGACGGCCGGCTGTCGGCCGTCATCGACTTCGGCGGCCTGAACGTCGGCGACCCGGCGTGCGACCTCCAGCCGGCGTGGAACGTGTTCGAGGGCGCCAGCCGTGACCGCTTCCGCGCCGAACTGGCCGCCGACGACGCCACCTGGCTGCGCGGCCGGGGCTGGGCGTTGGCCCAGGTGGTCATCGCCATGCCGTACTACTGGCACACCAACCCCGGCATGATCCGCCAGACCTCCCACGCGCTCGGGCAGGTCCTGGCGGACGGCACGACCGCGCCCGTGCTGCGCCGCGCCGAGCCCCACGAGGCGGACGCGCTCACGGCGCTGACCCACCGCTCGAAGGCCCACTGGGGCTACCCGCGGGAGGTGCTCGACCGGTGGCGGGACCTGCTGACGATCACCGCCGGGACCATCCGTGCCGACCATGTGGTGGTCGCCGAGCGGGCCGGCGTCCTGCTCGGCTACTACCGGCTGCACGGCGCGGCGCCGGACGGCGAGTTGGCCGACCTGTTCCTCGACCCGCCGGTCATCGGCACCGGGCTCGGCCGCACGCTGTGGGAGCACGCGGTGGCCACCGCCCGCGAGCGCGGCTTCCGCTCCCTGACCTGGGAGTCGGACCCCAACGCCGAGCCGTTCTACCGCCACCTCGGCGCCGAACGGATCGGCGGCCGCGAGGTGGCGCCGGGCCGGGTACTGCCGATCATGCGGGTCGTCCTCGCTCCGTCCTGAGCAAGGACGGTGGCTCACCCGGACGAACCGGCCATGGTCAGCGATCCTCGCTGATCGAGGGTGACCGCCGATGCGCACATATGGCGACAAACGCATGCGCTCTGACGTCGACGGTCACCTTTCGATCCAACGTGTCGATCGAGTCGCGAGGAAACCGACGTACCCGCTCGACACCCGGTCCTCGACGGCGAATGTCCGGATTCGCGGCTTCACCCCGTTCCGCTCCGACGGCACGATAAGCCCCGTCCTGGTGACCGCCGTTCCCCACGAGCGGCGGCCGAACACAAGGGGGGACAACCGTGAAGTTCCGTACGTTCATGGCAATGGTGGCTGCCGTTGCCGCGCTGCTCGCCGGCCAGTTGCTGGTCGGCAGCGCGTCGGCGGCTCCCGCCTCCGACTACACCGCGCAGGCTCGCGCGGCCGGGCTGACCGCCACCCAGGCGGACGCCCTGCAGGATCGGGTCGACGACTTCCTGGCGAGCCACCCCACCGCGCGGCAGATCGCGGCGGACCGGCTCGCGATCCCGGGTGGCGCCGTCACCCTGGACGTGCCGGGCACCGACGTCGGCGTCACGGCGATCAGCTGTTCGTCGGGCTGGCTGTGCATCCGCGACGGATACGGCGACCGCTACGACTACTACTACTGCGGTCTCTACGAGTTCTGGGGGATCGGGAACGGAGAGTTCAACAACAACCAGTCCTCCGGGACCGTGGCCCGGTTCTACAACGAGAACGGCAGCCTCCGCTGGACGAACACCGCCAAGGACACCGGCACCGCCTCGTGGACGCCGGTCTGGTTCGTCCGACCGTGCTGACCCGCTAGGTCCATCACCCACGGCTCCGCGTTCCGCCGCACCTCGGGCGGGGCGCGGGGCCGTGCGCCGACCGTCGCCCCGGTGACCGGATCGGTCCGGCGCCGGCCCGGTTCGTGCCTGCCGGGGCGGCGTCCGCGCTGGCCAGACTGGGTGGCATGAAGCGAGCGTTGATCGTCATCGATGTCCAGGAGTCCTTCCGCGCCAGGCCGGAGTGGGACCGGATCGCCGATCCCCGGATCGCGGAGTCCGTCAACCGGCTGGTCGCCCTCGCCCGGGCCGCCGGCGACCTGGTGGTGTGGGTGCTGCACACCGAGCCCGGCACCGGCAATGTGTTCGACCCGGCCGAGGGGCATGTGCGGCCGATGGCCGAGCTGGCGGAGCCCGAGGCGGGCGAGCCGGTGCTGTACAAGACCTCGCACAACGCGTTCACCACCACCCACCTCCAGCAGCTGCTCACCGTGGCCGGCGTCGGCGAGCTCGTGGTGTGCGGGATCCGCACCGAGCAGTGCGTGGAGACCACGGCGCGGGTCGGCAGCGACCTCGGCTACCGGGTGGTGTTCGTGACCGACGCCACCACGACCGAGCCGCGCGGCGGGCTGAGCGCCGAGGAGATCGTGGAGCGCACGGTGGTGGCGCTGCGGGGCCGGTTCGCCGAGGTCACCACGGTCGCCCAGCTGGAGGCGGCGGCCGGGCTGGCAGCATCGAGTGCGTGAGATCCGTCGTCTTCGTCCTGCTGCCCGGCGTGCACCTGCTCGACCTGGCCGGCCCGGCCCAGGTGTTCGGCACGGCGGCGGACCACGGGCACCCCTACCGGCTCCGCTACGTCGGTGAGCGCGCGACCGTGCCGAGCGCGCAGGGCCTGCCGCTGACCGCCGAGACGGCGTGGCCGGCGCTCGACCCGGCCGACCTGGTGCTGGTGCCCGGCTGGCGGTCCCCCACGGCCCGGGGCGGGCCCCGGCTGGGCGAGGCGTGGGAGGCCCGGCTGCGCGCGCACCACGCGGCCGGCGGCACGGTCGCCAGCGTCTGCTCGGGCGCCCAGGCGCTCGGCCGGGCCGGGCTGCTCGACGGGCGTCGGTTCACCACGCACCACGAGCTCCAGGACGAGCTGGCCGCCCGACACCCGCGCGCCACGCTGGTGCGGGACGTGCTGTTCGTGACGGACGACCGGGTGGTGACCTCCGCCGGCATCGCCAGCGGCATCGACCTGGCACTTCACCTGCTCGCCGCCCGGCACGGCCCGGCGCTGGCCGCGCGGGTGGCGCGCGCCATGGTGGTCTACGCCCGCCGCAACGGGCACGAGCCGCAGGCCAGCGCGATGCTGCGGCACCGCTCGCACCTGGACGACACGGTGCACCGGGTCCAGGACCTCATCGACGCGCGGTTCGCCGAGCCGCTGCCGTTGGCCACCCTGGCGACGGCGGCCGGCGTCAGCGAGCGCACCCTGACCCGCGTCTTCACCCGCGCCACGGGCGGACTGACCCCGCTGCGCTACCAGCAGCGCCTCCGTCTGGAGCGCGCCGAGCACCTGATCGGCCAGGGCGCCATGGTGGAGACGGCCGCCCGCACGGTCGGCTTCGACGACGCCCGCATGCTGCGGAGGCTGCGCGCCAGGCGTTAGGCCGGACCGTCGCGAAGCGGAGGCGCCTAGCGGCGAGGCCGCGGGGATGCCGGGCGCGGCCGCGCGCACCGGGCGGCCCGGCCGGCGGCGGCGGGCCGCCGGGCAGGCCCGCCCGCCCCTGCCCGGCCCGGGCGGGCCGCCTGCGTGCCCCGGGCCACGGCCCCGACCGCACCCGAGACTCCCCGGCGGCGGAGCCGCCCATGGTCCGCCGGCGCCGGGGCGCCTCGCCCCTGCCCAGCAAGGCTGGCAAGCCGGCGTACCCGGCCCGCACCCGGGCCGAGCGCCACGGCCCGACCGCACCCTCCGCCGGCCGGCCCAGGCCTCCCGGCGGAGCCGCGAAGCGGCGCCACGCGCCACCGGCAGCCGCCCACCCGGCGGTGGAGCCGCCCATGGTCCCCCGGCCCGCACCCGGGCCGAGGGCCACGGCCCCGACCGCACCAGACACTCCCATGTCACCGCGAGCGGCCCGGGCCTCCCGGCGGAGCCACGAAGCGGCGCCGCGCGCCACCGGCGGACGCCCACCCGGCGGCAAAGCCGCCCATGGTTCGCCGGCGGCGGGGCGCCTCGCCCCTGCCCGGCAAGGCTGGCAAGCCGGCGTACCCGGCCCGTGCCCGCGCCGCGGGCCACGGCCCCGACCGCACCGGACACCCCCGTGTCTCCGCCGGCGGCCCGGGCCTCCCGGCGGAGCCGCCCGGGGCGGGGGCGCCCCGACGGCCCGGCCCTCTCGTATGTCCTCCCGACCTCACTTCTCCCCGGGCCGGCCGTACCCGGCCCGTGGCCGGGCCGGGTAGGGCGGCCACGCCCGTTCCGCGGTCACGCCCGTTACGCGCGGCGCTTGCCCGCTCCCGGGCGGGTGACGCGGAAGGCGATGAAGGCCAGCAGGGCGATGGCGACGCCGACCAGTACCACCTTGGAGTAGACGGAGACCAGGTCGGTGACGCGTTCCCAGTCCTCGCCGAGGCGGTAGCCGGCCAGGACGAAGAGGGAGTTCCAGATGGCGCTGCCCAACGTGGTGAGCAGCAGGAACGTGGAGACCCGCATCTTCTCGACGCCGGCCGGTACGGAGATCAGGCTGCGGAAGATGGGGATCATCCGGCCGAAGAAGACGGCCTTGGCGCCGTGCTTGGCGAACCACGCCTCCGTCTTCTCGATGTCCGAGACCTTGACCAGCGGCAGCTTGGCGGCGATGGCGATCAGCCGCTCGCGGCCGAGCAGCGCGCCGACCCAGTAGAGGGCCATCGCGCCGACGACCGAGCCGATGGTGGTCCACACCAGTGCGGCCCACAGGCTCATGTTCCCCTGGCTCGCGGTGAAGCCGGCCAGCGGCAGGATCACCTCGCTCGGCAGCGGGGGGAACAGGTTCTCCAGGGCGATGGCGGCGCCGGCGCCGGGGGCGCCGAGCGCCTCCATCATGTCCGTGGCCCAGCCGGCTATGCCGCCGAGCTCTTCGGACGACTCGGCCGAGGCGGCCAGTAACACGGGTGCGGTGGATTCGATCACGGTAAAGACCGTACAAAATCTGCCGGGCGGGCCGCGATGCGGGCCGCCCCAAAGCGGGGGTGCGGAAAACCGCAGTACGCGGGGGTCGTGGCGCCGGTTAGCGTGACGGCATGAACGAGGCCCTGCGCCGCTGGCTGCGCGCGGTGGCCGGCCTGGCGGCGGGCGGCGCGACCGGGCTGGCCACGCTCCCCCTGACACCGCTCGTCGCGGTGAGCCTGCTGCCGCCGCTGCCGGCGTGGCGCCGCCGGGTGTTGGCGGCCGCCGGGCGTCTCGCCGACGTCGAGCGGGCGCGGCTCGCGCGGTTCCTCGGCGAGCCGGCGCCGACCGGCGCGCCGGGGCCCGGCGCGTTCGGCTACGTCGCGGCGCGGCTCGGGCCCGCCGTGCTCGGGGTGCTGGTGCTGGCCGCGCTGCTGGCCGGCGTCGTCTACGCGTCGATGCTGCTGTGGCTGTGGTTCGTGGCGCCGGACGATCCCGTCACGGTCCTCTCCTCCGGGGTCGGCGGGGTGCTGCTGCTGTTCCTCGCGGTCCACGGGGTGCTGGCCGTCTCGACGCTCGAGGTCCAGTTGGCGCGGCGGTTCTTCGGGCCGGGCACGCAGCGGGCGATGCAGCGGCGGATCGACGAGCTGGCGGCCAGCAGGGCCGGCGTGGTGGAGGCCGTGCACGACGAGCGGCGGCGGATCGAGCGGGACCTGCACGACGGGGTCCAGCAGCGTCTGGTGGCGCTCGGCATGCTGCTCGGCCGGGCCCGCCGGCATGGCGACCAGGCGGACGAGCTGCTGGCGCAGGCCGTGGCCGAGACTCGGCAGGCGCTGGCGGAGCTGCGCGAGGTGGCCTGGCGGGTCTATCCGGCGGTGCTCGACGAGGCGGGGCTGCCGGCCGCGCTGGAGTCGGTCGCGGAGCGCGCCCCGCTGCCGGTCGTCCTGGAGTACGCGGTGCCCGAGCCGGCGCCGCGCGCCGTGGAGACGGTGGCGTACTTCGTGGTGTCGGAGGCGGTGACCAACGCCGTGAAGCACTCGGGCGCCGGGCGCGTGACGGTCACTCTGGAGCGGGACGGTGACCGGCTGACGGTGACCGTCACGGACGACGGGAAGGGCGGCGCCGACCCGGGCGGCGGCGGGCTCACCGGGCTCGCCCGCCGGGTCGCGGCGCTGGACGGGGTGCTGGGGGTGGCCAGCCCGCCGGGCGGCCCGACGACGGTCAGGGCGGAGCTGCCGTGCGGGTGATGCTGGCGGACGACTCGACGCTGCTGCGCGAGGGCCTGGTGCGGCTGCTGACCGAGGAGGGCCACGAGGTGACGGCCTCCGTCGGGGACGCCGAGGCGCTGCTCGCCGCCGTGGACCTGGACCCGCCCGAGGTGGCCGTGGTCGACGTGCGGATGCCGCCGACCCACACCGACGAGGGGCTGCGGGCGGCGCTCGAGATCCGCCGGCGCCGTCCGGAGGTCGGGGTGCTCGTGCTGTCGCAGTACGTGGAACGGCGGTTCGCCGCCGAGCTGTTGGGCGGCGGCCCGGAGGGCGGGGTCGGCTACCTGCTGAAGGACCGGGTGGTCGAGGTGGACGAGTTCCTCGACGCGCTCGCCAGGGTGGGCGCCGGGCGGACCGCCTTCGACCCCGAGGTGGTGCGCCGGCTGCTGGCCCGCAGCTCGCACGTGGACCCGCTGGCCCGGCTGACGCCACGGGAGCGCGACGTGCTGCGGGAGATGGCCGAGGGCCACACCAACTCGGCCATCGCGGCGCGGCTCTTCGTCTCCCGCAGCGCCGTCGAGAAGCACATCAACGCGATCTTCGACAAGCTGGAGCTGCCCGGCGGCACCGGCTACAGCCGCCGGGTGCTGGCGGTGCTGCGCTATCTCGACTCCTGAACCGTTATCAGCGGCGTGCACCGTTTTGACCCCCTTCCGCCGGGTACGAGCAGGAGTTCAGAAGCGACGACGAAGTCCCGGAAAGGATCGCGCACATGGACACCTGGGGCCTGCTGGCAGGCCTGATCGCCTACACCCTCTGTTCCCTGGTCGCCGCGCGCGCCGCCTTCGCCGTGCAGCGCTCCCGCCTGATCGCGCAGGAGCCCCTGTGGCACCACGACCAGGACCCGGTGGAGAGCTTCGAGAGCCACGACAGGTCGAGCGCCGCCACGGGTGCTTTCCTCTTCGGAATCGCGTGGCCACTGACCGTGCCGGGGTACTGTGTCTACCGCTGCGCCACCTTCGTGATCACCGCGCGTCCGCGAGAGACCGACCACGAGCGCGAGCGCCGCGCCCAGCAACTCCAGCGGCGGATCCGCGAACTCGAACGGTCGCTTGACATGCCATCGCTCGACGAGCGGCCCCACGATCCGTCCGCGCGGAGGGCTGACACGACTCACGTTCCATCCGATGGCGCGCAACCACGCGTCACCCCCTGAAGGTCTATGTCGGCATGAAGATCTCCTTCCTCCTCCATAACGGCTATGGAATCGGAGGAACCATCAAGACCACGTTCAACCTGGCCGAGGCGCTCGCCGAGCGGCACGACGTCGAGATCATCTCGGTGTTCCGGCACCGGAAGGTGCCGAACTTCCCGCTCGACGAGCGGGTGCGGATGCGGCACCTGGTCGACCTGCGCACGGAGAAGGAGCACCCCCGGCACGTGCGGCCGGCCCGGGTGTTCCCCGCCTCGGAGTACCGGTACCCGCAGTACAGCGAGTTGACGGACGAGCGGATCGAGGAGTGCCTGGCGTCGCTCACCTCGGACGTCGTCATCGGCACCCGCCCGGGGCTGAACGTGCACCTGGCGTTGCAGGGCCCCAGGTCCGCGGTGCGGATCGGGCAGGAGCACCTGACGCTGAAGACCCATCCGCCGGCGCTGCGCAACGAGTTGCGCCGGGCCTACCCGCGGCTCGACGGGATCACCACCGTCACCGAGGCGGACGCCGAGGCCTACCGGACCCGGATGCGGCTGCCCGGGGTGCGGCTGATGGCGCTGCCCAACAGCATCCCGGAGCCGTCGATCCCGCCGGCCGACGGCGACGCGAGGATCGTCGTGGCGGCGGGCCGGCTGGTGCGGTCCAAGCGGCACGAACTGCTGGTGCGCGCCTTCGCGCGGGTGGTCGCCGAGCGCCCCGACTGGCAGCTGCGGATCTACGGCAACGGCGACCAGGAGGAGCCGCTGCGCGAGCTCATCAACGAGCTCGGGCTCTACAACAACGCCTTCCTGATGGGCAAGGCGACGCCGATGGACGGCGAGTGGGTGAAGGCCTCGATCGCGACGGTCACCTCCAGCTTCGAGCCGTTCGGGATGACGATCGTGGAGGCGATGCGCAGCGGCCTGCCGGTGGTCAGCACCGACTGCGAGTACGGGCCCGCCGAGATCATCAGGGACGGCGAGGACGGCCGTCTGGTGCCGGTGGGCGACGAGGAGGCGCTGGCCGGGGCGTTGCTCGACCTGATCCGCGACGACGCGTTGCGGCACCGGATGCGCGCGGCCGCGCTGGAGAACTCCCGGCGCTACGACCCGGTGCCGGTGGTGGCGCAGGCCGAGGCGCTGTTCGAGGAGCTGCTCGAAAGGAAGCGTTCGATGCGCGGCCGGCTGCGGTTCCGGGTGCCGGCCCCGGCGCATGTGGCGCACACGGTGCGGGATCTGGCGATGGCGGCGGCCATCACCACGGTGCGAGGGCTGCGGAAGGTGCGGCGATGAGCGAGACGGTGACCGGGGTGCTGGAGGAGACCCCGCACGCGGACTGCCGGGCGACGGCCGACGGGGGGCTGACGCTGGACCTGGCGCTGCCCTCGCTGACGGCGCCGCCGAGCCTGGAGCTGCGGCTGCGGGCCAAGGAGGGCGAGCAGCCACGGCACGCGCTGCCGGTGGAGTCGGCGGGCGCGGACGGCCGGTGGCGGGCGGTGCTCGGCGCGGAGCCGGTGCTGGCCGAGGGCCGGTGGGACCTCTACCTGCGGGTGGCGGAGGACGGCGACTGGCGGCGGGTGGCGCCCGGGGTGCGGGACCTGCGCGCGCTGCTGGCGCGTGAACCGGCCCCCGTTGAGGGCCCGTTGGCGGTGCGGGTGCCGTACCGCACCAAGGACGGCTGGTTCGCGGTCCGTGCCTGGCTGCGGCCGGCGCTGGCCGAGGCGGGCCCGATCACGGTGTCGCCCGAGGGCTCGATGACGGTGCGGGCGCGGCTGCTCGGCGCGAAGCCGGGGCGCGGCGCGGCGGCGGTGGTGAAGCTGCGCGGCGGCGGCAAGCGGGGCCCGGCGCGGGAGGCCGAGCTGGTCGACGAGGGCGCCGGGGTGTTCTCGTTCACCGTGCCGTACGCGGAGTTGGTGGCGGAGGAGTCGACGGAGGCGACCGCGTTCTGGGACGTGTCGGTGCGGCCCGCGAGCAAGGCGGCCCGGGTGCGGGTGGCGCGGCTGCTGGACGACGTCGCCGACAAGAAGGCCGTGTTCGTCTACCCCGCGACGCGGGTGGGCGAGGCCACCGTCCAGCCGTACTACACGGTCGACAACGACCTCGCCGTCCGCGTGGACCGCCGGGACGAGTCCTAGGTCGAGGTTCGCCGCCCGCCCCGGAGCAGCCGGCCGTGGGCGGCCTCCTCGTGGGTGACGACGTAGCAGTCGAAGTCCTCGCCCGAGCCCTGGACGATGGCCGTGGCGATGCTGCGGTGGAACAGCGCGCCGAGCCGGCCGCGGCGGGTGGCGCCGATGACGATCTGCGACGCGTTGTGCTCGCGGGCGAAGTCCAGCACGGCGGCGGCCGGGTCCTCCGCGGTCACCTCGTGGTAGCTGCCGCCGGCGCGCTCCACCAGGGCGCGCTGGCGGTCGAGCAGTTCGGGCGCGGCGCCGGCGAGGCCGTCGGCGCGGACGACGTGCACGGCGAGCAGTTCGCCGCCGGCGCCGCGGGCGACGATCCGTTCGGCGCGGCGGATCAGGGTGTCGCCCTCCGGGCCGCCGGAGAGCGCGACCACCACCCGTTCCCTGGCGGCCCAGGGGCGGTGGATGTGCGCCTCGGTGCGGTAGCGCTGGAGCGCCTCGTCGACCCGGTCGGCGGCCCACAGCAGGGCGAGTTCGCGGAGCGCGGTGAGGTTGCCGACGCGGAAGTAGTGGTTGAGGGCGTCGTCGACCTTCTCCGGGGCGTACACGAAGCCGTCGCTCATCCGGCGGCGCAGCGCGTCGGCCGACATGTCGACGACCTCGATCTGGTCGGCGGCGCGCACCACCGCGTCGGGCACGGTCTCGCGCTGCCTGACCTCGGTGATCCGCTCCACCACCTCGTTGAGCGACTCCAGGTGCTGGATGTTGACGGTGGTGAGGACGTCGATGCCGGCGGCGCGCAGCTCCTCGATGTCCTGCCAGCGTTTGACGTTGCGCGAGCCCGGCACGTTGGTGTGGGCGATCTCGTCCACCAGGGCCAGCTCGGGCCGGCGGCGGAGCACGGCGTCCAGGTCCATCTCGGTGAACCGCGCGCCCCGGTGGACGAGGGTGTGGCGGGGCACGGTCTCCAGGCCCTCGGCCATCAGCCGGGTCATGCGGCGGCCGTAGTCCTCCATGAAGCCGATGACGACGTCCACGCCACGGCGGCGCTGGCGGCGGCCCTCGGCGAGCATGGCGTAGGTCTTGCCGACGCCGGGGGCGGCGCCGAGGTAGACGCGCAGGGTGCCGTGGGCCATCGGTCGGTTCACTCCCGTCCGTCGAGCCCGGCGAGGGCCAGGTTGAGTTCGAGGACGTTGACGCGTTCGGCGCCGAGGAAGCCGAGGACCCGGCCGCCGGTGTGGTCGGCGACGAGCTCGCGCACGGTGCCGGGGTCGAGACCCCTGGCGTCGGCGACCCGGTCGGCCTGGAGGCGCGCGTAGTCGGGCGAGATGTGCGGGTCGAGGCCGCTGCCGGAGGCGGTGAGCGCGTCGGCCGGGACCCGGTCCTCGGGCACGTTCTCGGCCTTGGCGACGGCGGCCCGGCGGCGGCCGACCTCCGCCGCGAGCGTCGGGTTGTCGGGGCCGAGGTTGCTGGCGCCGGAGGCGAGCGGGTCGTAGCCCTCGGGTCCGGCGGCGGACGGGCGGGGGTGGAACCAGTCGCGTCCGGTGAAGCGCTGGCCGATGAGGGTGGAGCCGACGGCGCGCCCCTGGTGGTGGGCGAGGGAGCCGTCCGCCCGGTGGTGGAAGGCGAGTTGGGCGACGCCCCAGACGGCGAGCGGGTAGAGCGCGCCGAGCAGCACGGTGAGGAGCAGCAGCAGCCGCAGTCCGGCGGCGGCCTGTCTGAGCAGCTGTCGGGTCATGGCGGCGGTCACCGGATCCCGGGCAGCAGGTGCACGACGAGGTCGATCAGCTTGATGCCGACGAAGGGGGTGACGAGTCCCCCGAGGCCGTAGACGGCGAGGTTGCGGCGGAGCATGGCGGCGGCGCTGGTGGGCCGGTAGCGGACGCCGCGCAGGGCGACGGGCACCAGGGCGACGATGACCAGCGCGTTGAACACGACGGCGGAGAGGATCGCGGACTGGGCGCTGGCCAGGCCCATCACGTTGAGGCGGTCGAGCTGCGGGTGCACGCCAGTGAACATGGCGGGGATGATCGCGAAGTACTTGGCGACGTCGTTGGCGATCGAGAAGGTGGTCAACGCGCCCCGGGTGATGAGCAGTTGCTTGCCGATGGCGACGATCTCGATGAGCTTGGTGGGGTTGGAGTCGAGGTCGACCATGTTGCCGGCCTCCTTGGCGGCCATGGTGCCGGCGTTCATGGCGACGCCGACGTCGGCCTGGGCGAGGGCGGGGGCGTCGTTGGTGCCGTCGCCGGTCATGGCGACAAGCCGGCCCGCGGCCTGCTCGCGGCGGATCAGCTCCATCTTGTCCTCGGGCGTGGCCTCGGCGAGGTGGCGGTCGACGCCGGCCTCGCGGGCGATGGCGGCGGCGGTGGCCGGGTTGTCGCCGGTGATCATCACGGTGGAGATGCCCATCCGGTGGAGTTCGGCGAAGCGTTCCCTGATGCCGGCCTTGACGATGTCCCGCAGCCGGATCACGCCGAGCACCCGGGCGGGCTCGCCGGGGGTACGCTCGGCGACCAGCAGTGGGGTGCCGCCCTCGCCCGCGATGGCCTCGACCAGCGGCCCGACGGTGTCCGCCGGCCGGCCGCCCTCGGCGCGCACCCACTTCATGACGGCCGTCGAGGCGCCCTTGCGGATCCGGCGGCCGTCGCCCAGGTCGACGCCCGACATGCGGGTGTGGGCGGAGAACGGCACGAAGGTGACGTCGGTGACCCGCCCCTCCTCGCGGCCGCGCAGCCCGTAGCGGTTCTTGGCCAGCACCACGACGGAGCGGCCCTCGGGGGTCTCGTCGGCCAGCGAGGACAGCTGGGCGGCCTCGGCCAGCTCGTGCTCGTCGACGCCGGTGACCGGGATGAACTCGGTGGCCTGCCGGTTCCCGAGGGTGATGGTGCCGGTCTTGTCGAGCAGCAGCGTGTTGACGTCGCCGGCCGCCTCGACCGCGCGCCCGGAGACGGCGATGACGTTGCGCCGCACCAGCCGGTCCATGCCGGCGATGCCGATGGCGGAGAGCAGCGCGCCGATGGTGGTGGGGATGAGGCAGACCAGCAGCGCGGTGAGCACGGTGAGGGTCTGCTGGCGGCCCGCGTACGCGGCCAGCGGCTGGAGGGTGGCGACGGCGAGCAGGAAGACGAGGGTGAGGCTGGCCAGCAGGATGTTGAGGGCGATCTCGTTGGGCGTCTGCTGCCGGCTCGCGCCCTCGACCAGCGTGATCATCCGGTCCAGGAAGCCCTCGCCGGGCCTGGTCGTGACGCGGACGGTGATCCGGTCGGAGAGCACCCGGGTGCCGCCGGTGACGGAGCTGCGGTCGCCGCCCGACTCGCGGATGACGGGCGCCGACTCGCCGGTCATGGTGGACTCGTCGACGGACGCGACGCCGTCCACCACCTCGCCGTCGCCGGGGATCAGCTCCCCGGCCTCGACCACCACGAGGTCGCCGACGGCCAGTCGGGGTCCCGGTACCCGTTCCTCGCCGCCGTCCGGGCGCAGCCGGCGGGCGACGGTCTCCTGCTTGGTGCGGCGCAGCGCCTCGGCCTGGGCGCGGCCCCGGCCCTCGGCGACGGCCTCGGCGAGGTTGGCGAAGAGCACCGTGACCCACAGCCAGGCGGCGATGGCGAAGCCGAAGAAGCTGGGGTCGACGATCGCGGCGACGGTGGTGACGAGGGAGCCGATCCAGACGACGAAGACGACGGGCGCCCGGATGGTGTGCCGCGGGTCGAGCTTGCGGGCCGCGTCGGGCAGGGCGGCGGCGAGCTGGCGTGGGGTGAACTCGCCTCGCCCGGGCGGGTGGTGGGTCACCTGAGCCCCTCCGCGAGCGGTCCGAGGGCGAGCGCGGGGAAGAAGGTGAGGCCGGTGACGATGACGGCGACGCCGGTGAGCAGCCCGGCGAAGACGGGCCGGTGGGTGGGCAGGGTGCCGCTGGAGACGGGCACCCGCTGCTGGGATGCGAGCGAGCCGGCGAGGGCCAGCACCAGGACCATGGGCAGGAAGCGGCCGAAGAGCATGGCGAGTCCGAGCACGGTGGTGTAGAAGGTGGTGCCGCTGGCCAGCCCGGCGAAGGCGCTGCCGTTGTTGTTGGCGGCGGAGGCGAAGGCGTACAGCGCCTCGGACAGGCCGTGCGGCCCGGGGTTCAGCAGGGCGTCGCGCGGCCCCGGGAGGGCGAGGGCCAGGCCGAGGCCGAGGAGCACGGCGAACGGCATGGCCAGCACGGAGAGGGCGACCAGGGTGATCTCGCGCTGGCGGATCTTGCGACCCAGGTACTCGGGGGTGCGGCCGACCATCAGGCCGGCGATGAACACGGCGAGCAGGGCGAGCACCAGGAGCCCGTAGAGCCCGGAGCCGACGCCCCCCGGGGAGATCTCGCCGAGCAGCATGTTGACGAGCAGCACGCCGCCGCCGAGCGGGGTGAAGCTGTCGTGGGACGCGTCGTTGGCGCCGCCCGAGGTGGCGGTGGCGGAGTGCGCGAAGAGCGCCGAGTTCCAGACGCCGAACCGCTGTTCCTTGCCCTCCAGGGCGATGCCGAGCTCGCGGGGCACCGCGCCGTTGGGGGCACCTCCCAGCGTTAGCTGGGGGAGCGTGGTCTCGAAGACGGTGGTCAGGGTGAGTCCGGCGACCCACAGGGTGGTCGCCACGGCGAGCAGCGCCCAGCCGTGCCGGGTGGAGCCGACCATCCTGCCGAAGGTGCGGGGCAGGGCGCTGGGGATCAGCAGCATCAGGAAGATCTGGAGCAGGTTGGTGAGCGCGGTGGGGTTCTCGTACGGGTGGGCCGAGTTGGCGTTGAAGTAGCCGCCGCCGTTGGTGCCGAGCAGCTTGATGGCCTCCTGGGAGGCGACGGGCCCGCGCACGATGGTCTGGCTGCCGCCGTCCAGGGTGGTGAAGGTGTGGGCGCCGGCGAAGTCCTGGACGACGCCGCCGGCCGCGAGCAGCAGCGCGGCGACGAGGGACAGCGGCAGCAGGACGCGGACGACGGAGCGGACCAGGTCCACCCAGAAGTTGCCGAGCTCCTCGGTGCGTTCGCGGGTGAAGCCACGGATCAGGGCGACGGCGACGGCGAGTCCGGTGGCGGCGGAGAGGAAGTTCTGCACGGCCAGGCCGGCGAGCCCAGCGAGCTGGCCCATGGTGGCCTCGCCCGCGTACCACTGCCAGTCGGTGTTGGTGACGAAGGAGACGGCGGTGTTGAACGCGCCGGAGGGCGGCAGCCCGCCGTGGCCCAGGGAGAGCGGCAGCACGCGCTGCAGCCGCAGCAGCGCGTAGAGGAACAGCACGGAGACGGCGGCGAAGCCGAGCAGCGAGAGGGCGTAGACCGTCCAGCGCTGCTGGGCGACGGGGTCGACGCGGACCAGCCGGTAGACGAGGCGTTCCACGGCGAGGTGGCGCTCGGAGCGGTAGACCCGGGCGAGGTGGTCGCCGAGCGGGACGTGCACGGCGGCGAGCGCCAGCACCAGCACGCCGATGGCGAGCAGCCCGGCGAGCGCGTCGCTCACGAGAACCACTCGGGGAAGAGCAGGGCCAGCAGCAGGTAGCCGGCGAGCGCGACGGCGACCACGAGGCCGACGATGTTCTCGGCGGTCACCCGCGCGCCACCCCCTTGACGGCCGCCGCCAGCAGGGCGAAGGAGACGACGGTCAGGGCGATGTAGGCCAGGTCGGGCATGGGGACCAGCATGTTGCGCGGGCCGCGCGGCGCCCGGCGACCACACGCGGGGATCCACCCGAACGGCGGATCTACCGCGGCCTGGTCCAGTCGTCGGCGAGCCGGCAGAGGGCGTCGAGCGCGGCGGTGACCCGCCCGGTCTCGCCGGTGGTGAGGAGGTCGGCCTGGAGGCCGGCGTAGGCGTTGTTGAGCAGGGTGGCCCTGACCAGGGCGTCACCCGGGTCGAGGCCGCGCAGTTCGAGCGCCCGGGCGACGAAGCGGGCGCGGCCGGCGACGAAGGCGGGAGGGTGGCCGGTGAGCCGGCCGGCGGCCGCGAGCCCCTCGATCTCGTGGACGAGCCGGGTCCTCGGCAGTTCCTCCTCGCTCAGGTGCCGGTCCCAGGCGTCGCGGACGATCGCGCCGATGCCGACGGCCGGGTCGGCCCAGCCCGGGGTGGCGGCCAGCGCCTCGTGCTGCCGCTCGTCGAGCCGGTCGAGGACGGCGCGCAGCAGGGCGTCCTTGTCCCCGAAGTGGTGGGTGAGCACCCGGGTGGAGCGGCCGAGGGCGGCGGCGAGGGTGCGCAGCGAGAAGGTGGCGACGCCGGTCTCGGCGAGCCGGTCGATGATGTCGTCGACGAGGCGCGCTCGCCGCGCGGGGTCGGCGGTCCTGGGCACGCGCTCACCAGCCCCTCAGGAAGGCCAGGACGGCCTCGGCCACGCCGGCCGGGTCCTCGTCGTGGACCCAGTGGCCGCGTCCCGGGAAGGTCACGAGCCGGGTGTCGGGCCGGCGCGCCGTCATCTCCCTCGCCTGCGCGGTGGGCAGCACGGTGGAGTCCTCGCCGTGCAGCAGCAGCGCCGGGCAGGCGGAGCCGAGCCAGTCGGGCCACCAGTCGCCGAGCAGCGCGCGCTGGGAGCGCAGCAGCGTCTCGGGGTCGAACGACAGGCCCCAGCCGTCGGGGTGTTCGGCCGCGCTCTCCAGGAAGTAGTCGGCGACCTGGCCGACCCGCTCGGTCAGCAGCGCGCGCAGCTCGGCGAGGCCGGCGGCGCGCCGTGGCCAGTCGCGGGCGTCCAGGACGGGCGGCTCGTTGCGGGCCGGTCCCTCGATGACGACGAGTCGGCTGACGAGGTCGGGGTGGTGGGCGGCGAGCCGGTAGGCGACGGAGCCGCCCATGGAGTGGCCGAGCACGGGCAGCGGCCCGGCGCCGAGGTGGTCGGTGAGGAATGCGGCGGCGTCGGCGAGGTACGCGTCGGGACGCACGTCGGCGACGGGCGCGGCGCTGCCGTGGGCGCGCTGTTCGAGGGCGATCACGCGGTGTGCCGGCGCGAGGCGGGCGGCGAGCGCGGCGAGGCCGCGGGCGCGGCCGAAGTGCCCGTGCAGCGCGAGCAGCGGGGCGCCCGGGCCGCCGAAGTCCACATACGAGAGGTCGGTGCCACGGACGGTGACGGGATGCGCGGTGGCCATAAGCGTAAGGGTAACAGTCGTTACCCTTACGCCTCCGGCCGGCCGGATGCCGGACGCGTCCGAACGCGGTTCCATGGAGGAGGGCGCCGACCGGGAGGAGGCACCGGATGCTGTACGACGACCGGATCGCGGCGGGACGCCGGCTGGCGCGCGATCTTGCGGGGCTGCGGAAGCAGGACGTGGTGGTCATCGGGCTCCCCAGGGGCGGGGTGCCGGTGGCCGCCGAGGCCGCCCAGGCGCTCGGCGCGCCACTCGACGTCGCCGTGGTGCGCAAGCTGGGCGTGCCGTTCCAGCCCGAGCTGGCCATGGGCGCCATCGGCGAGGACGGCGCCCGGGTGCTCAACGAGGACGTGGTGCGCACCGTGCGCGTCTCGGAGACCGAGCTGTCCGAGGTGGAGGCCGCCGAGCGGGTCGAACTCGACCGGCGGGCCCGGGAGTACCGGGGCGGCGGCGGGCGCGTCTCGCTGACCGGCCGCACCGCCGTCATCGTGGACGACGGCATCGCCACGGGCGCCACCGCCCGCGCCGCCTGCCGCTCGGCGCGGGCCCGCGGCGCGGCGCGGGTGGTGCTCGCGGTCCCGGTCGCGCCACGCGACTGGCGCCGGCGGATCGGCGACGACGCGGACGAGTTCGTCTGCCCGGAGACGCCGGCCGAGTTCGTCGCCGTCGGCCAGTTCTACGAGGCGTTCGAGCAGACCAGCGACGCCGAGGTGATCGCCTGCCTGCGTGGCGGCGACCGCCGCGAGGTGACCATCGACGCGGGCGAGGGCGTCCGGCTGCCCGGCGAACTGACGCTCCCCGAGGGGGCGCGAAGCGTGGTCGTCTTCGCGCACGGCAGCGGCAGCGGCCGGCTCAGCCCGCGCAACCGCTTCGTCGCCGAGGCGCTCAGCGGCGCCGGCCTCGGCACCCTGCTGTTCGACCTGCTGACGCCGCGTGAGGAGCCCGACCGGGCCAACGTCTTCGACATCGGCCTGCTGGCGGCCAGGCTGCGCCGCGCCACCGAGGCCGTGCCGGACGACCTGGCGGTCGGCTACTTCGGCGCCAGCACCGGCGCGGCCGCCGCGCTCTGGGCGGCCGCCGAACCCGACTCCCGCGCCACGGCCGTCGTCTCCCGGGGCGGCCGCCCCGACCTGGCCGACGCCCGCCTCTCCGCCGTCACCGCCCCCACCCTCCTGATCGTCGGCGGCTCCGACCCGCAGGTGCTCGAACTGAACCGCTCGGCACGCGAGTCGCTGCGCGGCGAGAGCCGACTGGCGGTGGTGCCCGGCGCCACCCACCTCTTCGAGGAACCCGGCGCGCTCTCCGAGGTGTCCGAACTCGCCCGCGACTGGTTCCTCGACCACCTCCCGGGCGGCGCCGCCTAGCGGAGGGCTCCTCCTCCCCCGGCGAGCGGCGCCCCCGCGAAGCGGGATCCGCCTTCGGACACCCGCTCCGGCTGCGCCTGTACCGGGCGTTGTGCGTGCAGAGGAAGTGGACGAGGCGGTGTCGTTGGTCAGCTACCACCTCAGGAGGCTCGCGGCGCACGGCCTGATCGAGGAGACCGAGCGCCCACGCGGGGACGCGCACGAGCGCTGGTGGCGGCGAGGACGCCTGGCGGTAACGCCCGAAGGACACTTGGCACGCCCCCAGACGCGCCGAGGTGGCGGGCCGAACCGCGCTGCGCGCGGTGCCCGGCCCGGCAGGGCCGAGGGCCCGCGGCGGCTGCGCCGCCGGGCCACGCGGCCCCTGCCGCGCGACGGCCCGCCCGGAGGGTGGGCGCGGCGCCGCACAGCCGACAGGGCTGTCGCGCTGCGGGGGGCCGAACCGCGCTGCGCGCGGTGCACGGCCCGGCAGGGCCGAGGGCCCGCGGCGGCTACGCCGCCGGGCCATGCGGCCCCTTGCCGCGCGACGGCCCGCCCGGAGGGCGGGTGGGTGGGCGCGGCAGGGCCGGCGGCCAGTGCCGGGCGTGGTGCGTTTGCGGCCTTCGGCCGCGCGCCGCAGCATGGCGGGGAGGTGGCGTTCCGCCACCGCGCCGCCGTCAGGGAGGTCGGATGAAGGCCGTCCAGTATCGGGAGATCGGTGCCGCGCCCGAGGTCGTGGACGTGCCGGAGCCGGAGCCGGGGCCCGGGCAGGTGGTGTTGCGGGTGGCGGCCGCCGGGGTGTGTCACTCGGACATCGCCGTGATGAGCTGGCCGGCCGAGTCGTTCCCCTACTCGCTGCCGCTGACCCTCGGGCACGAGGGCGCCGGCACGGTGGCGGCGCTGGGCGAGGGTGTCACCGGGATCGCCGAGGGTGAGCTGGTCGCGGTGTACGGGCCGCAGGGCTGTGGCCGCTGCGCCAAGTGCGCCGAGGGCAAGGAGAACTACTGCCTGCGCGCCGCCGATCTCGGGATCTTCCCGCCGGGGCTCGGTTCGCCGGGCGCGATGGCGGAGTTCCTGCTGGTGGACGACGCCAGGTTCCTGGTGCCGTTGGGCGGGCTCGACCCGGTGAGCGCGGTGCCGTTGACGGACGCCGGGCTCACGCCGTACCACGCGATCAAGCGTTCGCTGCCCAAGCTGCGGCCGGGCAGCACGGCCGTGGTGATCGGCACGGGCGGGCTCGGGCACGTGGCGATCCAGCTGCTGCGCGCGTTGACGCCGAGCCGGGTGATCGCGCTCGACGTGTCGGAGGACAAGCTGACGCTGGCGAGGGCGGTCGGCGCGCACGAGACGGTGTTGTCCGACGAGCGGGCGGCCGACCGGGTCAGGGAGCTGACCGGTGGGCTCGGCGCGGAGGCGGTGTTCGACTTCGTGGGGGCGCAGGGGACCGTGACCACGGCGGGCGCGGTGGCGGCCGTGGAGGCGGACGTGTCGATCGTGGGCATCGCGGGCGGCGCGCTGCCGGTCGGCATCAACACCACCGCGTTCGACGTCGCCGTGGCCGCGCCGTACTGGGGTAGCAGGGGCGAGCTCGGCGAGGTGCTGGCGTTGGCGCGGTCCGGGGCCGTGGAGGTCAGGGTGGAGACCTACGGCATCGACGAGGCGCCGCTGGCGTACGAGCGGCTGCACGCCGGGAAGGTCAACGGCCGGGCGGTGGTCCTGCCCAACGGTTGAGGTGCGGCGGCGCCCGCCGGGGGCGCCGCCGCCGGCGGGGTCAGTCGGTGAGGTCGACGCCGCGGGCCGAGGTGGCGCCGATCTCCTCGGCGATCTCGTTGAGCACCGCGGGCGGGATGGTGCTGTCGATGGTGAGGGCGATCAGCGCGTCGCCGCCCTCCTCGGCGCGGGCCACCTGCATGCCGGCGATGTTGATGCCGGCCTCGCCGAGGATCCGGCCGAGGGTGCCGACGACGCCGGGGCGGTCGGTGTAGCGCAGGAACGCCGTGTGGTCGGCGAGCGCCAGGTCCACGGTGTGCGGGCCGATGCCGACGATCTTCTGCAGGTGCTTGGGACCGGCCAGGGTGCCGGCGACCGAGACCACCTCGCCGCTGGTGAGCGTGCCGCGCACGGTGATCAGGTTGCGGTGGTCGGGCGACTCGGAGCTGGTGGTGAGCCGCACCTCGACACCGCGCTCCTGGGCGAAGAGCGGCGCGTTGACGTAGGAGACGGTCTCGGCGACAACGTCCTCGAAGACGCCCTTGAGCGCGGAGAGTTCCAGGATCTTGACGTCGTGCTGGGTGATCTCGCCGCACACCTCGACGTCGAGTCGCTGGGCCACCTCGCCGGCGAGCGCGGTGAAGATGCGGCCGAGCTTCTCGGCGAGCGGCAGCCCGGGACGGACGTCCTCGGCGATGACGCCGCCCTGCACGTTGACCGCGTCGGGGACGAGCTCGCCGGCGAGCGCGAGGCGGACGGACTTGGCGACGGCGAGGCCGGCCTTCTCCTGGGCCTCGCCGGTGGAGGCGCCGAGGTGCGGGGTGCCGATCACGGTGTCGAACTCGAAGAGCGGCGAGTCGGTACAGGGCTCGGTGGCGTAGACGTCGAGCCCCGCGCCGGCGACCCGGCCCTCCTTGAGGGCGCTGAGCAGGGCGGCCTCGTCGACGATGCCGCCGCGGGCCGCGTTGATGATCCGGACGCTGGGCTTGACCTTGTGCAGCGCCTCGTCGCCGATGAGCCCCAGGGTCTCGGGGGTCTTGGGGAGGTGCACCGTGATGAAGTCGGAGACGGCGAGGAGCTCGTCGAGGCTGAGCAGCTTGACGCCCATCTGGGCGGCGCGGGCCGGCTGCACGTAGGGGTCGTAGGCGACGATGTCCATGCCGAAGGCGGCCATCCGCTGGGCGACCAGCACGCCGATGCGGCCGAGGCCGACGACGCCGAGGGTCTTCTCGGCGAGCTCGACGCCCGTGTACTTGCTGCGCTTCCACTCGCCCTTTTTCAGCGCGGCGTTGGCCTGCGGGATGTTGCGGGCGGTGGAGACGATCAGGCCGCAGGCGAGCTCGGCCGCGGTCACGATGTTGGAGGTGGGCGCGTTGACCACCATGACGCCGGCCTTGGTGGCGGCGGCGACGTCGACGTTGTCCAGGCCGACGCCGGCACGGGCGACGACCTTGAGGCGGCGGGCGGCCGCGATGGCCTCGGCGTCGATCTTGGTGGCGCTGCGGATCAGCACCGCGTCCACGTCGGCGATGGCGGTCAGCAGTTCGTCACGGGCAGCGCCGTCACAGTGCCGGATCTCGAAGTCGGGACCGAGGGCATCGACGGTCGCGGGGGAGAGCTCTTCTGCGATGAGTACGACGGGCTTGCTCACTGGGTCTCACTGGTCCTTTGTGGAAGGCCGCGTCCCGACGGCCGGGAGTGGAGAGGTAGGCAGCCACGTGGAGCCGCACGACGCTGTGAGCCCGTGACACGCTTGGTGCAGTGCAGTGTAGCGGCGGGCGGCGAGCCCGGCGGTCGCGTACCGGACCCGCCGCCCGATCGAGCGAACTCCCCGTGGAGACGGGGCGGATCGATCGGATCGCGGAGAGCTCAGGCCTCCTCGTCGACCCAGCTCATCAGCTTGCGGAGCTCCTTGCCCGTGGTCTCGAGCAGGTGGCCGGCGTCGGCCTTCTTGTACTCGTTGTAGCGCGGCAGGCCGGCGTTGTACTCGGCCATCCACGCCTCCGCGAAGGTGCCGTCCTGGATGTCGCCCAGGATGCGCTTCATCTCGGCCTTGGTCTGCTCGGTGATGACGCGCGGTCCCGACACGTAGTCGCCCCACTCGGCGGTCTCGGAGATCGACCAGCGCATCTTCTCCAGGCCGCCCTCGTACATGAGGTCCACGATGAGCTTCAGCTCGTGCAGGCACTCGAAGTAGGCGATCTCCGGCTGGTAGCCGGCCTCCGTCAGGGTCTCGAAGCCGGCCTTGACGAGGGCCGCGGTGCCGCCGCAGAGGACCGCCTGCTCGCCGAAGAGGTCGGTCTCGGTCTCCTCGGTGAAGGTGGTCTTGATGACGCCGGCCCGGGTGCCGCCGATGGCCTTGGCGTAGGAGAGGGACAGCGGGAAGGCGTTGCCCGAGGCGTCCTGCTCGACGGCCGCGATACACGGGACGCCGCGGCCCTCCTCGTACTGGCGGCGGACCAGGTGGCCGGGGCCCTTGGGGGCGACCATGCAGACGTCGACGCCCGCCGGCGGCTTGATGAAGCCGAAGCGGATGTTGAAGCCGTGGCCGAAGAAGATCGCGTCGCCCTCCTTGAGGTTGTCCTTGACGGACTCCTCGTAGACGCGGGCCTGGATCGGGTCCGGCACCAGGATCATGATGACGTCGGCCTCGGCGGCGGCCTCGGCCGGGGTGGTCACCCGCAGCCCCTGCTCCTCGGCCTTGGCGCGGGACGTGGAGCCCTCGTGCAGACCGACCCGGACGTCGACGCCCGAGTCGCGCAGGGACAGCGCGTGGGCGTGGCCCTGGCTGCCGTAACCGAGGACCGCCACCTTGCGGCCCTGGATGATGGACAGGTCGGCGTCGTCGTCGTAGAACAGCTCGGCCACTTCGGTTCTTCTCCTTGTTGGTTCACGCCACCGCCGAGGGGACGGCGGCGGGGTTCCACCGTAGGACGTGTGGAACGGGGGTGGTGGACCGGTCTCGGTATCCGGTCCACACGCGGGAACGACGTGCTACGCGCTGCGGTCGAGCGCGCGGAGCGAGCGGTCGGTGATGGAACGGGAGCCACGGCCGATGGCGATGGCGCCGGACTGCACCAACTCCTTGATGCCGAACGGCTCCAGCATCCGCAGCATGGCCTCCAGCTTGTCGCTGCTGCCGGTGGCCTCGATGGTGACGGCCTCGGGCGCGACGTCCACGGTCTTGGCGCGGAAGAGCTGCACGATCTCGACGATCTGCGACCTGGTCTCGTTGTCGGCGCGGACTTTCACCAGAACGAGTTCCCGGTGGACGGCCGCCGACGGGTCGAGTTCGACGATCTTGAGGACGTTGACCAGCTTGTTGAGCTGCTTGGTGACCTGCTCGAGCGGCAGCGCCTCGACGCTGACGACGATGGTGATGCGGGACACCTCGGGGTGCTCGGTCGTGCCGACGGCGAGCGAGTCGATGTTGAAGCCGCGCCGGGAGAAGAGCGAGGTGATCCGGGAGAGGACACCGGGCTTGTTCTCGACCAGGACGGAGAGCGTGTGCTTGGACATGGCGGGTTCGTGTTACCTCTGCGGTCGGTCAGTCGTCGGCGTCGCTGAAGTCGGGGCGCACGCCGCGGGCGGCCATCACCTCGTCGTTGGAGGTGCCGGCGGCGACCATCGGCCACACCATGGCGTCCTCGTGGACGATGAAGTCGACCACGACGGGCCGGTCGTTGATGGCGTTGGCCTTCTCGATGACGGCGTCGAGCTGGTCGGGGTCCTCGCAGCGCAGGCCGACGCAGCCCATGGCCTCCGCCAGCTTGACGAAGTCGGGGATGCGGGTGCCGGTCGCCTCGGGGCCCTCGCGCAGCACCGTGTTGGAGTAGCGCTGGTTGTAGAAGAGGGTCTGCCACTGGCGGACCATGCCCAGGGCGCCGTTGTTGATGATGGCGACCTTGATCGGGATGTTGTTGAGCGCGGCGGTGACCAGCTCCTGGTTGGTCATCTGGAAGCAGCCGTCGCCGTCGATGGCCCAGACGGGAGCCTCGGGGCGGCCGGCCTTGGCACCGAGCGCGGCGGGGACGGCGTAGCCCATGGTGCCCAGGCCGCCGGAGTTGAGCCAGGTGCCGGGGCGCTCGAACGGCAGGTAGTGGGCGGCCCACATCTGGTGCTGGCCGACGCCGGCGGTGAAGACGGTGTTCTCCGGGGCCAGTTGGCCGATGCGCTCGATGACCTGCTGCGGGGAGAGGGTGCCGTCCTCGGGCAGGTCGTAGCCGAGCGGGTAGGTCTCGCGCCAGCGGTCGAGCTGCTCCCACCAGGCGGCGTAGCGCTCGGCGGCCTCCGGGCCCGCCGCGGTGGCCGGGTCGTCGGCGCGCAGCGCGGCGGTCAGGTCGGCCATCACGTCCTTGACGTCGCCCACGATGGGGACGTCGGCGACGCGGTTCTTGCCGATCTCGGCGGGGTCGATGTCGGCGTGCACGATCTTGGCGTGCGGCGCGAAGGAGTCGATCTTCCCGGTGACGCGGTCGTCGAAGCGGGCGCCGAGGGCGACGATCAGGTCGGCCCGCTGGAGCGCGGTGACGGCGGCGACCGAGCCGTGCATGCCGGGCATGCCGAGGTGCTGGCGGTGGCTGTCGGGGAAGGCGCCCAGGGCCATCAGGGTGGTGGTCACCGGGACGCCGGTCAGCTCGGCCAGCTCGCGCAGCTCGGCGGAGGCGCCGGCCTTGACGACCCCGCCGCCGACGTAGAGGACGGGGCGCTTGGCCTGGGCGATCAGCCGGGCGGCCTCGCGGATCTGCTTGGCGTGCGGACGGCTGACCGGGCGGTAGCCGGGCAGGTCCGTGGTGGGCGGCCAGGAGAACACGGTCCTGGCCTGCAGGGCGTCCTTGGAGATGTCGACGAGGACGGGGCCCGGACGCCCGGTGGCGGCGATGTGGAAGGCCTCGGCGATGGTGCGCGGGATCTCCGCGGGGTCGGTGACCAGGAAGTTGTGCTTGGTGACGGGCAGGGTGATGCCGCAGATGTCGGCTTCCTGGAAGGCGTCGGTGCCGATGGAGGGGCTGGCCACCTGTCCCGTGATGGCGACCAGCGGCACCGAGTCCATGTGGGCGTCGGCGATGGGGGTGACCAGGTTGGTGGCGCCGGGTCCCGAGGTGGCCATGCACACGCCGACCCGGCCGGTGGCCTGGGCGTAGCCGGTGGCGGCGTGTCCCGCGCCCTGCTCGTGGCGCACGAGGATGTGGCGGACCTTGGTGGAGTCCATCATCGGGTCGTACGCGGGGAGGATGGCGCCGCCGGGGATGCCGAAGACGGTGTCGGCGCCGACCGCCTCCAGGGAGCGGATGAGGGACTGGGCGCCCGTCACGTGCTCGACGGTGGCGGTGGGCTGCGGTGCTCCGCTTCGGGGGGCCCGCGGCTGCGGCTTGGGTGCCCCGGTGGCCTGCTCGGTCATCGACGTTCTCTTCTCGGAGTGGTGAGGGTGGTGAAGCTGGGGTGCGGGTGCGGGTTCCGACGCGTCCCTGACGGCGTCGGTGCAACAAAAAACCCCTCGTGCCGTAAGGCATGCGAGGGGGAGCGCGTCGCTGGGGGCCACGGAGTGTCCGAGGTCAGCCGACGCGCCATCCAAGTACGAGAATTCGGGTGTGCATGACTCTGACCTTGCTCCCCTGCCCGCCAGGTGTCAAGCGAGCACGAGCGGCGTCTCACTATGTGAGCCGCGGCGGACCGGGCGTGGACCGGGTGGGGCGGATCCGGGTCGGCGACGCGCGGGTGGCTAGGTGGGTGCGGAGTGCGAGGGGGCGGGGTCGGCCTGGGGCTCGCGGGGGGTGCGGCGGGCCGGTGGCAGGGGGTGCGGGGGCAGGGGGAGGCGGCCGCCGTCGAGGACGCGGCGCAGCCCGGCGGCGTCGAGCGGCTCGCTGAAGGCGAGCCCCTGGCCGCGCCGGCAGCCGAGCGCGCGGAGCGCGGCGGCCTGCTCCGGGTGGTCGACGCCGTCGGCGAGGGAGTCGACGCCCAGGTCGGCGGCCAGCCGCAGCAGGCCGGCGGCGATCTTGCGCAGCTGGGGGGAGTCGAGCAGGCCGTCGACGAGCTCGCCGTCGAGGCGGACGAGGTCCACGGGGAGCCGGTGCAGGGCGGCGGCCGCGGTGCCGCCGCTGCCGAAGCCGCCGAGCGCGACGCCGACGCCGAGGCCGCTGAGGTCGAGGAGGCGACGGCGCAGTTCGTCGGCGGCCAGCACCGACTCGGCCTCGGGCAGCTCGATCATCAGGGCGCCGGGCGGCAGCCCGTGCTCGGCGAGCAGCGCCTCGACGCCGCCGGCGCCCAGCGCCCGGTCGGCGAGCCTGGGCCCCGGCACCCGGACGCTCACGGGGACGGTGTGGCCGGCGCGGTGGCGCCTGCCGGCCTCGGCGACGGCCTGCCTGACCAGCCAGCCGGTCATCTCGGTGGCCCGCTCCCCGGCGTCGGGGCGGGGGCCGCGCAGCAGTTCGAGCGGGGTGCTGAGCAGGCCGTGCGCGGAGCGCCAGCGGGCCTGCGCGGAGACCGCGGTGATCCGCCCGTCGGCGAGGTCGACGACGGGCTGGTGCAGCAGGGTGAACTCGCCGGCGTGCAGGGCGCGGCGCAGCCGGTCGGCCAGCTCGGTGCGGCGCACCGCCTCGGCCTGGAGCTGCGGCACGTACAGCTCGACGCGGGCCTTGCCGGCCTGCTTGGCGCGGTACATCGCGAGGTCGGCGTTGCGCATCAGCGCGGCCGGGGTGGCGCCGGGCTCGGCGAAGGCGATGCCGATGCTGGCGGCCACCCGCACCTCGCGGCCGTCCACCACATAGGGGCGGGAGAGGGCGGTCCGCACCCGCTCGGCGATCTCCAGGATCCGGTACTCGCGCGGGCCCGGCTCGCCGGCCGGGTCGCCCACGATCAGCGCGGCGAACTCGTCCCCGCCCAGCCGGGCCGTGGTGTCGCCGGTCCTGACGGACTCCCGCAGCCGCTGGGCGGCCTGCACCAGCAGCTCGTCGCCCGCCTGGTGGCCGATGGTGTCGTTGACCGCCTTGAAGCCGTCGAGGTCGATGAAGAAGACCGCGGCGTCCGACTCGCCGGTCTGGCCGGGGCCGTGGCCGTCACTGAGGGCCAGCCGGACCCGCTCGGTGAACAGGGCCCGGTTGGGCAGGTCGGTGAGGGCGTCGTGGGAGGCGCTGTGCTGAAGCTGTGCTTGCAGTCGCACACGTTCGGTCACGTCGCGGCTGTTGAAGATCAGGCCGTCCTGGTAGCGGTTGACGCTGGACTCGACGTTGAGCCAGCGCCCCTCGTCGTGCCGCACCCGGCACTCGATCCTGGTGGCCGGCTCGAGCGCGGGCGGCACCGCGAGGAAGCGGCGCAGCTCGTGCAGGACACGGCCGAGGTCGTCCGGGTGGATCAGGGTCGAGAGCTCGCAGCCGATCAGCCGGTCGGCGTCCCTGCCGTAGACGCCGGTGGCCGCCGGGCTCACGTAGCGCAGCTTGCCGTCCGGCGCGGCGATCATGATCACGTCGCTCGATCCTTGCACCAGCGAACGGAAGTAGTTCTCCTTCTGGGCGAGCTCGCGGGTCAGCGCCGCGTTGTCCGCGAGGGTGATGCCCTGGCGCACCAGCAGCGCCAGGACGACGGCGGACGCCGCGTACACGACGACCCGGTCGACGCTGCGGCCAGCGACTATGGTCATCAGGATGCTGAGCACGCACACGGCCGCCGCCGTGTAGGGCGCGAGGGCGCCGATGCCCAGCGACTCGGCGAACGGCCCGGCGTGGCGATCGCCCTCCTGGCACCCGTCGGGCGGCGGCTCCTCGGCCGGCCCGTCGCCCGGCGGGCGGCCGGCCGCCCGCTCGCCCCTGGCGCCCGCCCACGGCGCGTAGGCCAGGAGCAGCGAGGCGGCGAACCAGCCGGCGTCCAGCAGCTGGCCCGAGCTGTAGTGGGCGCGCAGCATGGGCGAGGTGAACAGCGCGTCGCACAGGACGGTCAGGGCCAGGGCGCCGATGGCCGTGTTGACCCCGGTCCGGCGCCGGGTGCCGTGCCGGAAGTGCAGCACCAGCACCATGCTGACCAGCGCGATGTCCAGCAGCGGATAGGCCAGCGCCAGGGCGGCGCGGGCCACCGTCTCGCCCCGCCACTGGGCGGTGTGGGCGAGGGCGACGCTCCACGAGAGCGTCATCAACGAGCCGCCGATGAGCCAGGCGTCGAGCCCGAGGCAGATCCAGCCCGCCCTGGTGGCCGGACGCCTGGCGAACATCAGCAGGCCGATGATGGCCAGCGGCGCGAAGAGCAGGTAGCAGACGTCCGCGAGCGAGGTGCGCGGGACGGACTCCCGCAGCACCACCTCGTACCAGCCCCATATGGCGTTGCCCAGGCCGATCATCATCGAGGAGAGGCCGAACAGCGTCCACGCGGGCCGCAGCTCACCGGCCCGCCGGTGCGCGTACCACAGGCAGGAACCGGCGGCCAGGAAGGCGGCCGCGGAGAGCCCGAAGTCCCCCATCACGCGGGCCACCTGCGGGGAGCCCCAGCCGAACAGGGCTCCCACGGCGTACCCCGCGCACACCCCGGCCAGCGCCAGCTGCGGCCCCGGGCCGGTCAGCGGCGGGCTCCCCGCGTCGGCGCGCGGCCGCCAGGCCGTTCTCGGGCGGTGCATTGGCCTGTGCCCCCCTCTCGTTCCGGACTCGCCCCGGGACGGACGGTACACCAGAACCGTCACTCAACGCCATAGCAATCTCACCGACCGTGACGATTTGGGGGGTGCCTCGCGCTCGGTCAACGCCGCGGATCAGTCCTCCCGCCCGCCCACGGCGACGACGTGCGCCACCGGTTCGCCCGCCGCGAACCTGCCCAGCTGGTCCCGCAGCAGCCGCTCGGCGCGGGGCCTGAAGGCCGACGTCGGGCCGCCGACGTGCGGGGTGATCAGCACGCCGGGCGCGTCCCACAGCGGATGCCCCGGCGGCAGCGGCTCCGGGTCGGTGACGTCGAGCGCCGCGAGCAGTCGGCCCGACTCCAGCTCGGCGAGCAGCGCCTTGGTGTCCACGACCGGGCCGCGGCCGACGTTGACCAGTAGCGCGCCGTCCGGCATCCGGGCCAGGAACTCCGCGCCGACCAGGCCGCGGGTGGCGGCGGTGAGCGGGGTCGCGACGATCACCACGTCGGCGCGGGGCAGCAGTTCGGGCAGTTCGTCGGTGGCGTGCACCGGGCCGCGCGGCGCCGTCCGCGCCCGGCTGGCGACGCGGATGACCTCGGCGACCTCGAACGGCAGCAGCCGGTCCTCGATGGCGCCGCCGATGTTGCCGTAGCCGAGGATCAGCACCCGGCGGTCGGCGAGCGCCGGGTGCACGCCCTGCGCCCAGCGCCCCTCGCGCTGGGCGAGCACCGCGTCGGGGACGCCGCGCAGCGCGGCCAGCGTCAGGGTGAGCGCCAGCTCGGCGGTGCTGGTGTTGTGCAGCGGGCCGGCGTTGCACAGCCGCGCGCCGGGCGCCAGGTCGGGCAGGCCGGGGAGCATGTGGTCGACGCCCGCGGTCAGGGTCTGGACGACGCGCACGCCGGTCATCAGCGGCAGCGGGCGCAGCACCACGTCCTGGCGCTTCATGTACGGGACGACGTAGAAGGCGCAGTCGGCCGGATCGGCCGGGTAGTCGTCCTCGCCGTCCCAGTGCCGGTAGGTGAACGATCCCGGCAGGTCGGACAGGTCGTCGGGGGAAAAGGGCAGCCAGACATCCGAAGTGCTCATGCGGTCAGGCTAGATCGGCCGCCGGCGGGGGGACCGGGGGGTGACGGAACGGATCACGTCTGATGTGCTGGGCGTTCCGATCGCGGTCCCGGGGGCGGGGAGGACGGAGGCGGATGATGAGGCGGCGAGGCGGGCCCAGCCTGCTCGCGGCGGTGACGGCCGTGTCCCTCGCGGTGGCGGGCTGTTCCGGCTCGGGCACGGACGACGACGGCGGCGGGCGGGACGGCGGTGCGACCGCGCCCGGGAGCGCGCGGGAGTCGCCCGACCCGGAGGCGACGGCCGCCCCCGAGGAACCGACCGTGGCTCCCGACGAGGGCGCGGTGGAGGTGGTCGAGACGGTGGCCGAGGGGCTCGACTCGCCCTGGGGCCTGGTGCCGCTGCCCGACGGCGACCTGCTGGTCGGCTCCCGGGACGGCGGCACCGTCCACCGGATCGCGGTCGACTCGGGCGAGGTCTCGGAGGTGGGCGAGGTGCCGGGGGTCACGCCGGACGGCGAGGGCGGCCTCCTCGGCCTCGCCCTGGACCCGGACTTCGCGTCGAACGGCCTGCTCTTCGCCTACCACACCACCGCCGACGACAACCGGATCACCGCCTTCCGCTACGACGCCTCGGCGGCACCCGGGCAGGGCCTCGCGCCCGACCGCGACGTGCTCACCGGCATCCCCCGCGGCGAGTTCATCCACAACGGCGGCGGCCTGGCCTTCGGGCCCGACGGCATGCTGTACGCCTCGACCGGCGACGCGGACGACCGGGGCCGCGCCCAGGACCAGGACTCCCTCTCCGGAAAGATCCTGCGCATCGACCCGGCGACGGGCGAACCGCCAGCCGACAACCCGGACCCCGACTCGCCGGTCTACTCGTCCGGCCACCGCAACGTGCAGGGCCTCGCCTGGGACGCCGAAGGCCGGCTGTGGGCCTCGGAGTTCGGGCAGGACACCTGGGACGAGCTCAACCGCGTCGAGCCGGGCGGGAACTACGGCTGGCCGCTCCACGAGGGCCCGGGCGGCGAGGCCGACGGCTTCACCGACCCGGTGCGGTGGTGGCCGCCGGCCGAGGCCTCGCCCAGCGGGCTCGCCTTCCAGGGCGGCTCCCTCTGGCTGGCCGGCCTGCGGGGCGAACGCCTGTGGCGGGTGCCGCTCTCCGACGCCGAGCCGGAGTCGTTCCTGACCGGCGAGTTCGGGCGCCTGCGGGCGGTGCGGGCGGTCGGGGACGACGAGCTGCTGCTCGTCACCAACGAGACGGACACGCGCGGAACGCCGGCGCCCTCCGGGCGGGACGACCGCGTCCTCCGCCTCCGCGTCCGCTGA
>NZ_JAVREM010000005.1:0-196588 GCF_031845425.1 Streptomyces millisiae | reverse complement strand
GGGGAAACCCGGCGCGAAGCGCCACCCCGCTCGGCCCGCAGCCACCCCCGCGCGGAGCGCGGCGGCCTTCCGCGCGCGTCAGCGCGCCGCCGCGGCCAGGGCCGCGCGGGCCTGGCGGTGCAGGAGGGCCGCGGTCTCCGCCCGGTCCGGCAGGTTCGTCGGGCTGGACAGCCGCCGCGTGGAGTTGAGGAGGCCGAACACCGCGTGCACCGCCGCCCGCGCCCGCGGCTCCGGCAGCCCGGGGTGGGCGCGGCGGGCCACCTGGACCCACAGCTCCAGGTACTCCCGCTGGAGCCGCCGCACCCGCTTGCGGTCGGCCTCCGGGAGCCAGTCCAGCTCGCGGTCGTGGAGCGTGATCAGCGCCCGGTCGTCGAGCGCGAAGTCGATGTGCCCCGCGATCAGCGCGTCCAGCGCCTCCTCCGCCGGGCGGCCGGCCGCCTCGGCCTCCTCGACCCGCCGGAGGCCGCCGTCCCGCAGCCGGCTGCTGATGCCGACCAGCAGCTCGGTCAGCATCGCGTCCTTGCCGGCGAAGTGCCGGTAGAGGGCGGGGCCGCTCACGCCGACCGCGGCTCCTATGTCGTCGACGCCCACGCCGTGGAAGCCGCGCTCGGCGAAGAGCCTGGACGCCTCGCGCAGGATCTGCTCGCGGCGGGAGAGGGCGTGGGCGGAGGCGTGCGACGTCATGAGAACGTATTGTAGACAGGCCCGTTAACGAGCGTTAACCTCTTCGGTATGCGGCAGGCACCGACGCTCAGCAGCACCGTGGACCCGGCGTCCGCGTCGTACCGGGCCAACGAGGCGGCTCACCGCGAGCTCGCCGCCGAACTGCGCGAGAAGCTGGCCACCGCCCGCCTCGGCGGCGGTGAGCGGGCCCGCGCCCGGCACGTGGCGCGCGGCAAGCTGCTGCCCCGGGACCGGGTGGACGCGCTGCTCGACCCCGGGTCGCCCTTCCTGGAGCTCGCGCCCCTCGCCGCCGACGGCCTCTACGACGGGCAGGCGCCCGCCGCCGGGGTCATCGCCGGCGTCGGCCGGGTCAGCGGCCGTGAGGTCGTCGTCGTCGCCAACGACGCCACCGTCAAGGGCGGCACCTACTACCCGCTCACCGTCAAGAAGCACCTGCGGGCCCAGGAGGTCGCCCTGGAGAACCGCCTGCCCTGCCTCTACCTGGTGGACTCGGGCGGCGCGTTCCTGCCCATGCAGGACGAGGTGTTCCCCGACCGCGAGCACTTCGGCCGCATCTTCTACAACCAGGCGCGCATGTCGGCCGCCCGCATCCCGCAGATCGCCGCCGTGCTCGGCTCCTGCACCGCCGGCGGCGCCTATGTGCCGGCCATGAGCGACGAGGCCGTCATCGTGCGCGGGCAGGGCACGATCTTCCTCGGCGGGCCGCCGCTGGTGAAGGCCGCCACCGGTGAGGTCGTCACGGCCGAGGAGCTCGGCGGCGGCGAGGTGCACGCCCGCACCTCGGGCGTCACCGACCACCTCGCCGAGGACGACGCGCACGCGCTGCGCATCGTCCGCACCATCGTCGCCACCCTGCCGGAGCGTGGCCCGCTGCCGTGGTCGGTCGCCCCGGTCGAGGAGCCCGCCGTCGACCCGGCCGGCCTCTACGGCGTGGTCCCGGTCGACCCGCGCACCACCTACGACGTCCGCGAGGTGATCGCCCGCCTCGTCGACGGCTCCCGACTCCAGGAGTTCAAGGCCGAGTTCGGGCCGACCCTGGTCACCGGCTTCGCCCGGATCCACGGCCACCCGGTCGGCATCGTCGCGAACAACGGCATCCTGTTCTCCGAATCGGCCCAGAAGGGCGCCCACTTCGTCGAGCTGTGCGACCAACGCGGCATCCCGCTGCTCTTCCTGCAGAACATCGCGGGCTTCATGGTCGGCCGCGACTACGAGGCCGGCGGCATCGCCAAGCACGGCGCCAAGATGGTCACCGCCGTCGCCTGCGCCCGCGTGCCCAGGCTCACCGTGGTGATCGGCGGCTCCTACGGCGCGGGCAACTACTCGATGTGCGGCCGGGCGTACTCGCCGCGCTTCCTGTGGATGTGGCCCAACGCCAAGATCTCCGTGATGGGCGGCGAGCAGGCCGCGGCCGTGCTCGCCACCGTCAAGCGCGACCAGCTCGGGGACGCCTGGTCGGCCGAGGAGGAGGAGGCGTTCAAGGCCCCGATCCGCCGGCAGTACGAGACGCAGGGCAGCGCCTACTACGCCACGGCGCGGCTGTGGGACGACGGCGTGATCGACCCGCTGGAGACGCGCACCGTCCTCGGCCTCGCCCTCACCGCCTGCGCCAACGCGCCCCTGTCAGAGCCGAGTCACGGCGTCTTCCGAATGTGAGGGAGGGCAACACCGCCATGTTCACCGGCATGTTCGAGACCGTGCTCGTGGCCAACCGCGGCGAGATCGCCGTCCGGGTGATCCGCACCCTGCGCCGCCTCGGCATTCGCTCGGTCGCCGTCTACAGCGACGCCGACGCCGACGCCCGGCACGTCCGCGAGGCCGACGTGGCCGTCAGGATCGGCCCGACCCCGGCCGCCGAGAGCTACCTCGCCATCCCCAGGCTGCTGGCGGCCGCCGCCGAGACCGGCGCCCAGGCCGTCCACCCCGGCTACGGATTCCTCGCGGAGAACGCGGCGTTCGCCCGCGCCGTCACCACCGCCGGGCTCGCCTTCGTCGGCCCGCCGGCCGCCGCCATCGAGACCATGGGCGACAAGATCCGCGCCAAGGCCGCCGTCGAGGCGGCGGGCGTGCCTGTCGTCCCCGGCGTCTCGGGCCCGGAGCTCGCCGCCGCCGCGCGGAAGCTGGGCCCGCCGCTGCTGCTCAAGCCGGCCGCCGGGGGCGGCGGCAAGGGCATGCGACTGGTCACCGACACCGGGGAGTTGGAGGAGCAGATCGCCGGGGCGCGCCGCGAGGCGCTCGCCTCCTTCGGCGACGACACCCTGCTCGCCGAGCGCTTCGTCGAGCGGCCCCGCCACATCGAGGTGCAGGTGATCGCCGACGACCACGGCGCCGTGTTGCGGCTCGCCGAGCGCGAGTGCTCGCTGCAGCGCCGCCACCAGAAGATCGTGGAGGAGGCGCCGAGCCCGCTGCTCGACGACGCCACCCGCGCCCGGATGGGCGAGGCCGCCGTCGCCGCCGCCCGCGCCTGCGACTACCGGGGCGCGGGCACCGTCGAGTTCATCGTCCCCGGCACCGACCCGAGCACCTTCTACTTCATGGAGATGAACACCCGGCTCCAGGTCGAGCACCCCGTCACCGAGCTGATCACCGGGCTCGACCTCGTGGAGTGGCAGCTGCGGATCGCCGCCGGCGAGCCGTTGCCGTTCACCCAGGACGAGGTGCGCCTCACCGGCCACGCCGTCGAGGCCAGGATCTGCGCGGAGAACCCGGCCACCGGCTTCCTGCCCTCGGCCGGCACCGTCCGGCTGCTGCGCGAGCCGGTCGGCGAGGGGATCCGGGTCGACTCGGGGCTCGACGCGGGCACCGAGGTGTCCACCGCCTACGACCCGATGCTCGCCAAGGTCGTCGCCCACGGCCCGGACCGTCCCACCGCGCTGCGCCTGCTGCGCGCCGCGCTCGCCGGCACCACCGTCCTCGGCGTGGACACCAACACCGGCTTCCTGCGCCGCCTGCTGGCCCATCCGGACGTCGTCGCCGGCGAGTTGGACACCGGCCTGGTCGACCGCGCGGCGCCCTCGCTGATCCCGGCCACCGTCCCGGACGAGGTGTACGTCGCCGCCGCGCTGCTGCGGCACGCCGAGCTCGCCCCGGCCCCCGACCCGGCCGGCTGGACCGATCCGTTCTCCGTGCCGTCCGGTTGGCGCCTCGGCGGCCAACCGGCCTGGACCAGCAGCGCGTTGCGCGTCGCCGGACACGACCCCGTCACGGTGCTGGTCCGCCCCGGCGAGGCCCGTGTCGGCGAGGCCGAGCCGGTGCCCGCCCGGCTGGTCTCCCGCACCACCGGCACCGTCCACGTCGAACTCGCCGGCACCATCCACGCGTTCACCCACGCCGCAGTGGCCGACGGGCACTGGCTGGGGCGGGACGGCGACGTCTGGCACGTCACCGAGCACGACCCGATCGCCACCGCGGGCCCTGGCGCGGCCGCCAGCGCCGACGCGCTCACCGCCCCCATGCCCGGCACCGTCACCGTCGTCAAGGCCACCGTCGGCGAGCGGGTGACGGCCGGTCAGAGCCTGCTGGTCGTCGAGGCCATGAAGATGGAGCACGTCATCGCGGCCCCGCACGACGGCACCGTCACCGAACTCCCCGTCGCCGCCGGCGCCACGGTCACCATGGACCAGCTCCTCGCCGTCGTCGCCCCCGCCGAGGAGCCCGCGCCATGACCCGCCCCACCCGCACCCCGGAGCCCGGCCTCCCCACCCGCGTCCGGATCCACGAGGTGGGCCCGCGCGACGGCCTGCAGAACGAGAAGGCCGTCGTCCCCGTCGAGGTCAAGGCCGAGTTCATCCACCGGCTCGCCGACGCCGGGCTCACCACCATCGAGGCCACCAGCTTCGTCCACCCCGCCTGGGTCCCCCAACTCGCCGACGCCGAGCGGCTCTTCCCCCTCCTCGACGACCTGCGCGACCGCCGGCTGCCCGTCCTCGTCCCCAACGAGCGCGGCCTCGACCGGGCGTTGGCCCTCGGCGCCCGCGAGGTCGCCGTCTTCGCCAGCGCCACCGAGTCCTTCGCCAAGGCCAACCTCAACCGCACCGTCGAGGAGTCGCTGCGGATGTTCGCGCCCGTCGTCGCGCACGCCGTCGTCGAGGACGTCCCCGTGCGCGGCTACGTCTCCATGTGCTTCGGCGACCCCTGGGAGGGGGAGGTGCCGGTGGCCCGGGTCGTCGCCGTGGCCCGCCGCCTGATCGAGCTCGGCGTCTCCGAGCTCAGCCTCGGCGACACCATCGGCGTCGCCACCCCGGGCCAGGTCACCGCCCTGCTCACCGCGCTCGGCGAGGCCGGCATCCCCGTCGAGCGGATCGCCGTCCACTTCCACGACACCTACGGCCAGGCCCTCTCCAACACCCTGACCGCGCTGCGCCACGGCGTCACCACCGTCGACGCCTCGGCCGGCGGCCTCGGCGGCTGCCCCTACGCGAAGAGCGCCACCGGCAACCTCGCCACCGAGGACCTGCTGTGGATGCTCGAAGGACTCGGCATCGAGACCGGCGTCGACCTCGACCGGCTCGCCGCCACCAGCGTCTGGCTCGCCGACTACCTCGGCCGCCCCAGCCCGTCCCGCACCGTGCGGGCGCTCCACCCCGGCGCCCCCGACTCCCACGAGGAGTGACGACCATGCCCCTGGACCACAGGCTGACCCCGGAACACGAGGAACTGCGCCGCACCGTCGAGCAGTTCGCCAACGACGTCGTCGCGCCGCGCATCGCCGAGCACTACGAGGCGCACACCTTCCCGTACGAGATCATCCGCGAGATGGGCAAGATGGGCCTGTTCGGCCTGCCGTTCCCCGAGGAGTACGGCGGCATGGGCGGCGACTTCCTCGCCCTCTGCCTGGCCATCGAGGAGCTGGCCCGCGTTGACTCCTCCGTCGCCGTCACCCTGGAGGCCGGCGTCTCGCTCGGCGTCACCCCCATCTACCGCTTCGGCACCGAGGCCCAGAAGCGGGAGTGGCTGCCGCGGCTCTGCGCCGGCGAGCAACTGGCCGCGTTCGGCCTCACCGAGCCCGGCTGCGGCTCCGACGCCGGCGGCACCCGCACCACCGCCGTGCGGGACGGCGACCAGTGGGTCATCAACGGCAGCAAGAGCTTCATCACCAACTCCGGCACCGACATCACCGGGCCGATCACCATCACCGCCCGCACCGGCCCCGACGGCGCCATCTCCACCATCATCGTCCCCGCCGGCACCCCTGGCCTCACCGTCGCCCCCGGCTACTCCAAGGTCGGGTGGAACGCCTCGGACACCCACGAGCTGTCCTTCACCGACTGCCGGGTCCCCGTCGAGAACCTGCTGGGCGAGGAGGGCCGGGGGTACGCGCAGTTCCTGACCGTGCTCGACGAGGGCCGGATCGCCTTCTCGGCGCTGGCCACCGGCCTCGCCCAGGGCTGCGTCGACCAGTCCACCGCCTACGCCCGCACCCGCGAGGCGTTCGGCCGCCCGATCGGCGCCAACCAGGCCATCCAGTTCAAGCTGGCCGACATGGAGGCCCGCGCCCACACCTCCCGCACCACCTGGCGGGACGCCGCCTCCCGGCTCCAGGCCGGCGAACCGTTCAAGAAGGCCGCCGCCGTCGCCAAGCTGCACTCCTCGGACGCCGCCGTCACCAACGCCCGCGAGGCCACCCAGATCCACGGCGGCTACGGCTTCATGAACGAGTACCCGGTGGCGCGGATGTGGCGCGACGCCAAGATCCTGGAGATCGGCGAGGGCACGAGCGAGGTCCAACGCATGCTGATCGCCCGAGAGTTGGGCATGACCGCCTGACCGGACACGGAGCGGCGGCCGGCGCGCTCTGCGCCGGCCGCCACTCCCTCGGGGTCAGTGCCGCCCGCGTACCGTGTCGGACACTCCGCCGAAAAGCCGGGCGACGGCCCGGAACGGCAGGGAGACAACAGTGGCAACCGCCCCGCCGATCGCGCGGAGCACATCCGCGATGGCTCGGAACATGGCAGGCTCCTCCCTTCGATCGACCCTCGGGTAACCCGGACATCGGGCACGAAACGTACGGCGCCGTCGCCGCCGCGAACCGGCTCACTCGTCCAACAACGCGTGGCAGAGGTCGAGCACCGCCTCGTTCTGTTCCTCGAAGGCGAGGTCGCACCACAGGGACGGGTCGTCCATGACGTCGGCCAGGCTCGGGGTCTCGCCGGGCTCGGGGTCCGCGTCGGGGTCCTGTTCCGGCTCGGTCGCGGGAGGCGGGTCGTCGGGCACGGGGGTGGTCAGGCCCTCGTTGGGGGAGGGGGCGGTCAGGTCGAGGTCGGGCTCGGGGACCGGCTGGGCGGTGTCCTCGTTCCGGTCGGGGCCCGGCTCCGCGTCGGCCGGCGCGCCGCAGGCGGCGGCGAGCAGCACGGCGGCCGTCAGCGCGAGAGACCTTCGTATCAGAGCCACGCGATCCTCCGGCGATCGTTCCTCTTCGGATCCGGGGGCCACTCTGCCAGACCGCCGCGAGGTGAACTCTCGGTGAACGGTCGTCGGTCCGCCTCGCGAGCCCTCGCCGCCCGGCGACGGCGCGGCGGGCGTGGCGTCTCAGTGCTGGATGAGCCGGCCGGTTCGGACGGGTGGGACGTGGCCGGTGGCCGGGCGGGTCAGGGCCAGGGCGAGGCCGACGTCGACCAGCGACGAGCGCCGTAGGCGGGCGACGTCGGGGATCGGCGTCCACACCGACTCGGCGGTCTCGCCGTTCGGCTCGGGCCTGGGCCGGCCGCCGGTGATGCGGACCTCGTAGAAGACACCGACGTTCTGGTGCGGGACACCCCGACGCGCCTCGGCCGCGGGGATCACCCGGGAGTCCACGCCCAACAGTCGCTCGACGACGGCCTCGTACCCGGTCTCCTCGGCGACCTCCCGGATCACCGCGTCGAACGGATCCTCCAAGGGTTCGACCCCGCCACCGGGAAGCGTCCAGACGCTCTCGCCCTCCGGCGGCACGTGGTGGGCGAGCAGCACGCGTTGCCCGTCCTCGACACAGACGGCGTACGCCGCCAGCCGGAAACTCACGCGCTCACCGGCGGGTCGAACTCGCCCTGCGCGGCGCCGGCTATGAAGCACTCCCACACGTGCCGGGTGACGAGGAACGGCGGGTTGGCCAGGTCCTCGTTGTCCCGTATCGCCACGCGTCCGTCGTCCAGGAAGGCCACCTCCAGGCAACCGTTGGCGGAGTCGCTGGCCGAGGACTTGAACCAGCGGGCGTCGCTGAGGGTGGGGCGCGTCATCGATACTCCTTGCGCAACTGGTCGAGGAACTTCCTGGTGTCCGCCGGTGAGAGCGACTGGCGGCGGAGGCGGTCGAAGGTCACCGCGAACCTCTGTACGCTCGCGGCCTTCTTGACGTACTGGTTGCCCGCCGCTCCGTCGCAGTAGACCAGGTCCGGATCCTCGCCCCCGGGGAAGGACAACCGCAGGAAGCTGCCCGTCTGGGCGGCGTGCGCGCCGGCGCTGAACGGCAGTACCTGGACGGTGACTTTCGCACGGTCGGCCATGTCGAGCAGGTGGCTCACCTGGGCGCGCATCGTGTCTGTGCCACCCACCAGGCGCCGTAGTGCCGCCTCGTCGATCACCGATGTCAACTCGGGCGCCTCGGGATTGCCGAAGAGCAGCCGCTGGCGATGGAGTCGGAGAGCCACCAGGTTGTCCGCGGCCGATGGGTCCTCGTCCGCGAACCGGCCCTCGCGGATGGTGGCACGCGCGTAGTCCTCGGTCTGGAGCAACCCGTACACGATCGAGGAGCTGAACACGTCAAGCCGCTCGGCGTCCGCCTCAAGGCCAAGCAGTGTCTCCAGTCCTGCGGGCACGTCGTAGCCGGCCCACGGTTCGGGCTGGTCCGCCTCCTCCATCATCCGGAGCAGACGGTCGCGTTGCTCGGCCGGGGCGGCGTACGTGACCAGCAACGCTTGGATTTCCAGAGGCTTGAGCGCGCCACGGCCGTTCTCCAGGCGGCTGATCTTGGAGTCCGAACCGTAGATGGCCGCACCCGCCTGCTCGATGGTGAGTCCGGCCGCCTCCCGCAGCCTGCGGAGCTCCATGCCGAGGCGCCGCCTCAACGTCGCCGACCTGGGCTGTGCCGCCACCGTTGTCGCCCTTCGTGATCCGTTCGCAACGAGCAGCGCCATCCTTCCAGTTCGGATCGGCGCCTCCCAGCACACTTCCGAGTGAAGCTCCGTTTTGCAACTTCAAAATGAACCGGCAGTCCGCGATGGTGGGAGCCGCGAAGCGGTGACTCCCGGCGGTCGCGGCCGCCGGGCCGGGCGACAGCGAGGTTCCGTCATGCATGAGCACACCTGGTCTCACGAGGCTTGCGCCTCGACCCGGTTCCGGCTGCGCGCCGAGCGTGAATCGGCCGCCGTCGCGCGGCGGTTGACGCGGCGGTGGTTGGGGGACGTGGCGGTGGTCGACGACGCCGCGCTGGTCGTCACGGAGCTGGTGGCCAACGCCGTGACGCACACCGGCAGTCGGTACGTCGTCTGCCGGCTCGCCGTCTGCGAGGACGAGGTGTGGCTCGCGGTCGAGGACGAGGGCGGGACGTCGGCCGTGCCGCGCCCCGGCGTCCCGGACGACGAGGCCGAGTGCGGGCGCGGGCTGCTGCTGGTCGAGGCCGTGTCGGTCGACTGGGGCGTGGCGCCGCTCGAACCCGAGGGGCGGGTGGTGTGGGCGGCGCTCAAGCACCCCGGTTGAGGCGGCCGGTCAGCCGCTCGCGCCCTCCGGGTCGACCGGCGCGCCGTCGCCGTTCGGTGGGAGGTCGCCGCGTTCGACGGGCGCGTCGGGGGCGCCCTCCGGCGCCTCGGGGAGGGTCGCCGAGAGCTCCGCGTCGTCGGCGACGTGGGCCTCGTCCAGCGCGGAGCGCAGCGTCTCGCGGGACACCGCGTCGGCCGGCGCCTCGACCGTGACGGTGTGGCCGTCCTCCACGCGGACGTAGGCGTGGGGGCCGAGGTCCACCGACGGCCGGTACCAGACGGAGTCGCCGTCCGGCTCGCAGTCGCAGTTGGCCGGGTCGACCGTGCCGCGGTCGACGACCAGGTGGATGGTGGAGCCGTCCGAGGACGAGACATATGTGCTCTGGAAGCCGTCGGCGCCGGCCGGGGCCACCGACATGGGCGCCAGCTCGTAGCCGGACACCTCGGTCACATAGACCAGCTCGATCGCCGTCTCGAGCGAGGCGGCCCGCGCCTCCAACTCGTCGCGGTCGGCGGCCCCCTCACCGCAGGCGGCGAGCGGTACGAGGAGGGCCAGCGGCAGCAGCCGGAGTCTTCGTCTCATACGGTCATCATCCGGCACTCCGACTCCGCCGGGTGGGGACCATGTTCCGGACCCAGGCCCAGGAGAGCTTCTGCACCAGCAGCGTGAGCGTGCCGGCGACCAGGATGCCGGCGAGGTTCACGCCCAGTTGCAGCATGGAGCCGAGGGCCTCGGTGACATGGCCGTAGCTCAGGGCCAGGGCGGCGTGGCCGGCCGCCGGGACCGTGGTCACCGAGATCGTCACGCCCACCAGCGCCGCCGACTTGGCGGAGGTCAGCGAGACCATCCCGGCCACGCCGGCCAGCAGGGCCACCACGAAGGACATGATGTCCGGCTGCCAGACGAACTCGACCGTCGGATGCGGCTGCTCGAACTGCGCCTTCGAGAACACCCCGAACCCGTCCATCACCAGCGAGAAGGCCGCCGTCAGCAGCATCGCCAACGGGAAGCCGACGAGCAGCGCGGCCAGCGACCGCAGCCCGAGCCGCGGCGCCCACGCGGCCAGGCTGGTGCAGACCCCGGCCAGCGGCCCCAGCTCGGGGCCCACCACCATCGCGCCGACGATCAGGATCGCGCTGTCCAGCAGCACCCCGCAGGCGGCCAGCATCGTCGCCACGGTGAGGAAGACGAGGAAGGTGAACGTCAGCCGCGACTCCTCCTGCGTGGAGTCGATCAACGACTCCCACAGCACCGCGTCCACCCCGGCGCCCGGGGCCTCCTCCTGGGCCCGCTCGGAGCGCTCCGACAGCGACAGGTCGATGTCCTCGACCGAGACCGAGCCGACCTCCGCGAGGCCCGACGCGCGCAGCCGCCGCAGCAGCTCGTCCGCCGCCTCGCGCGCCACGTCGCACAGCACGAGGTCCCCCGCCGGGTCCCGCGCGGCCCCCGGCAGCACGACCAGGTGCGCCGTCCCGACCGTCGACGTCAGCTCGGCGACGACCTCCTCGGTACGGGCCGAGGGCACGATGATCCGCAGATGCAGCACGCCGGGCAGACTACTCACCCCCGCCGTCTCGCGACCGGGGCCCGGCCCCGGAATGAGGAACGACACGTCCGTGCCCGAAATCGGGCACAGATGTTGCGGACGTCCCTCTTGATCCGCAGTATCAAGGGGTGCTCGATCGCGGAACGCCCTACGACGACCTCGTGGACCACCTGGTGCGCACCACGCCGCTCGCCCGCGGTGAGGCTGCCCGGGTGGTTCTCGACGTGTTGGCGTACTTCGACGAGACGGCCGAGGAATACGTCCGGAGGCGGCACCGGGAGCTGCGTGGCCGTGGCCTCGGGAACGACGCGATCTTCGAGAGGATCGCGGCGGAGCTGCCACGCCGCGCCGTGGCGCCGCCGGCGCTCTCGCTGCGACAGCTGCGGCGGATCGTCTACGGATAGCGGCCGACGGGCGCGCGGGACACACGAGACACAGCGGATCAGCGGGAACAGCAGGAGGAGCCAGGGCATGTGCGGAATCGTGGGATACATCGGAAAGCGTGATGTCGCGCCCCTCCTGCTGGAGGGCCTGCAGCGCCTGGAGTACCGCGGCTACGACTCGGCCGGCATCGCCATCCAGAGCAGCGGCAAGGCCGGCGGGCTCAAGACCGTCAAGAACGCCGGGCGGGTCCGCGACCTGGAGGCCAAGGTGCCGGCCAGGTTCGCCGGCACCGCCGGCATCGCGCACACCCGCTGGGCCACCCACGGCGCCCCCAACGACACCAACGCCCACCCGCACCTGGACGCCCCGGGACGCGTCGCCGTCGTCCACAACGGCATCATCGACAACTGCGCCGAGCTGCGCGCCAAGCTGACCGCGGACGGCGTCGAGCTGGCCTCCGAGACCGACACCGAGGTACTGGCCCACCTCGTCGGCCGGGCCCAGGCCGAGACCCTGGAGGAGAAGGTCCGCGAGGCGCTCCGCTACGTCGAGGGCACCTACGGCATCGCCGTGCTGCACGCCGACTTCCCCGACCGGATCGTGGTCGCGCGCAACGGCTCGCCCGTGGTGCTCGGCATCGGCGAGAAGGAGATGTTCGTCGCCTCCGACGTGGCCGCGCTCATCAGCCACACCCGCCAGGTCATCACCCTGGACGACGGCGAGATGGCCACCATCAAGGCCGACGACTACCGCACCTACACCACCGACGGCAGCCGCACCGCCGCCGCGCCGACCACCGTGGAGTGGGAGGCGGAGAGCTGGGACATGGGCGGCCACGACACCTACATGCACAAGGAGATCGCCGAGCAGCCCGACGCCGTCGACCGCGTGCTGCGCGGCCGGATCGACGACCGGTTCGCCACCGTCCGGCTCGGCGGCCTCAACCTGGACGCGCGCGCCGCCCGCGGGGTGCGCCGGGTGAAGATCCTCGGCTGCGGCTCCGCCTACCACGCGGGCCTGATCGGCGCCCAGCTGATCGAGGAGCTGGCCAGGATCCCGGCCGACGCCGAGCCGGCCAGCGAGTTCCGCTACCGCAACGCCGTCGTGGACCCGGACACCCTCTACATCGCCACCAGCCAGTCGGGCGAGACCTACGACACGCTGGCCGCGGTCCAGGAGCTCAAGCGCAAGGGCGCCATGGTGCTCGGCGTGGTCAACGTGGTCGGCAGCGCCATCGCGCGGGAGACCGACGGCGGCGTGTACGTGCACGCCGGGCCCGAGGTGTGCGTGGTGTCCACCAAGTGCTTCACCAACACCGCCGTCGCCTTCGCGCTGCTCGCCCTGCACCTGGGCCGGATCAGGGACCTGTCGGTGGCGGACGGTCGGCGGATCATCGAGGGCCTGCGCAAACTGCCCGAGCAGATCGACCAGATCCTGGCCGACGAGGAGCGGATCGCCAAGCTGGCGGCCGAGTTCGCCGACGCCAAGAGCATGATGTTCGTCGGCCGGGTGCGGGGCTTCCCGGTGGCCAAGGAGGCCTCGCTCAAGCTCAAGGAGGTCTCGTACATCCACGCCGAGGCCTACCCGGCGTCCGAGCTCAAGCACGGCCCGCTGGCGCTGATCGAGCCGGCGGTGCCGACCGTGGCGATCATCCCGAACGACGAGCTGCTGGAGAAGAACCGGGCCACGCTGGAGGAGATCAAGGCCCGCAGCGGGCGGATCCTGGCGGTGGCGCACGAGGAGCAGGCCAAGGCCGACGACACCATCGTGGTGCCGCGCAACGAGCCGGAGCTCGACCCCGTGCTGATGGGCATCCCGCTGCAGCTGCTCGCCTACCACACGGCGCTGGCGCTCGGCCGGGACATCGACAAGCCGCGGAACCTGGCGAAGTCGGTGACCGTCGAGTAGCGGCGGACCGGGCCGGGACGCAGGGCGGCCCCCGGAGGGGTGCGTGCCACCATACGCACCACCGGGGGCCGCCATTTGCGCCGGCGTCGCCCATTACGCCGGCGGGGAGAAGCCGCCGCCGGGTCCGTCACCTCCCGGCCGGCGGCCGAAGTTCTGTCGGACCGCTGTCCCTTTTATGCCCGTCACAAACGCACAATCCACCAACCTGAGGCGACGAATTTGGTGAATGCTCGGTGAGAAGCCGCCGGACGGCGGCGGATGACCACTGGCGCGTAGCGCCAGTGTGTGCCACGGCGCGGTGCGCGCCCGCCGGCGAAAGCCGGCGTTGGCGCGCGGCGCCTGTCGGCGGGTCTGGCCGGTGGTCGGGTGCGGTGTTTGGTGGTGCGGGCCGTTGCCGGCGCGCGGCGCGCCGTGCCTGCCGGCGAAAGCCGGCACCTGCCGGTGGCGGGTGGTCGACCTGGCCGAGGTCGGAGCGGCGCCTGGCGGCGTCGACCGTCGCCGGTGCGAGGCGCGCAGCGCCTGTCGGCGGGCTTGGCCGGCGGTCGGGTGCGGTGTTTGGTGGTGCGGGCCGAGGCCGGCGCGCCGTGCCTGCCGGCGGAAGCCGGACCGGCTGGTGGCCGACCTGGCCGGCCGTCGGGTGCGGCGTTTGGTGACGCCGGCCGTTGCCCGCGTAGATCGGCGCGCGTCCGCGTCGTGCCTACCGGCGGCGAGCCGGGTGTGCGGGCGGGGGCAGGTGGGCCGGGACAGCAGGTAACAGGGCCAGGCCCCCGGCCAGGGAACCGTCAGGGGATGACGATCACGGGGCGCCGGGCGCGGCGGGCGAGGCGGCCGGAGACGGAGCCGAAGATCCGGCCGAGCAGGCCGTGGGTCGTGCCCACCACGATCGCGTCGGCCGCGTACTCCTGGCCGACCTCCTCAAGCTCGTGGCAGATGTCCCCGCCGCGCTCGAGCAGCACCCACGGCACCTCGGACAGGTAGTCCGAGCAGGCCAGCTCCAGACCCAGCACCTCCGTGCGGTGGTCCGGGACGTCGACCAGGGCCGGCGGCTCGCAGCCCGCCCAGACCGTGGTCGGCAGCCGGTTGGCGACGTGCACGATGATCAGCCCGCAGTTGGACCTGTTGGCCATGCCCACCGCGTACGCGAGGGCGCGCTCGCTCGATGTCGAGCCGTCGAAGCCGACCACCACACCATGCTGGAACGCCGGGTCGTGCGATGTGTGCGACTCCACCACCGAATCGGGCGTGGTGGACGAGGGATCGACGACGCGTCTGCGATCCGCTGGTTCGGGGAACTCGTATCCAGCCATCGGAGCCTCAGCGGTGGGTCAGTGAGGAAGCCTCGGGGTCTTGCCGGCGATGGAGGCGGAGGAACGTTGGTCGTGATGTCACAGGTTCCTCCTCCAGAGTACGGCGTTAGCTACCTAGTGCCCAGGGACGGTGCGTACAACCCCTGAAACCAGGCACGGAACCGTGACCGAGCAGCATGCCCTACGGGTGGCCGGGGACGCAATGCTTTCGGACACATTGCGGTACCTCCGCTGCCGGAGCGTGACCGGCTGCACCACCCGGCGCCTTCTCTTCTTGACATGTCCGCCCTACCTGCAACGATGCGCCCGGCGCGCGCCCCAGGGGCAAGGTTGCGCGGCAGGTGGCGCCCAGCGCCCGGCTGGTGCGACTGTCTTGCTGACGACTTTTATTTTCAGCCAACTTCCGCTTGGGCGAACCGTGTTGCCCACCTGTCACACCAACCCCATGGGTATACCGTCGGGGAGAGCCGTGCCGGGCCGTCCGCCCCACCCGTGACAAGTCACCGGGGAAAGGCGCACTTCCCCCAACTGCTCCTACGTGTAACGCTTCCTGATCGAATGCTTCGCGCCACGTTGTCATGTCGATTTAGCGCCGAGTGATGAACTTGTCCCGCCGACCTCGCCTGACACAGTAGATTCGATCTTGGCAATCACGTCGGGGGAAACGTGCAGGACCGAGAGGATGCGACGACCGAGGGAACTGAGGAGCATGAGCCAGGACCCAACGCACGGCCCCGAGCCCGCCGTCAAGCTCGCTGCCCGACGCCGCCGCGAAGTCGTCGCGGTGTTGCTGTTCAGCGGCAGTCCCATGTTCGAGAGCTCCATCCCGCTGTCCGTCTTCGGCGTCGACCGCCAGGATGCCGGGGTGCCGCGATACCGGTTGCTCGCCTGCGCCGGCGAGGAGGGGCCGCTGCGCACCACCGGCGGCCTCGAACTGCGCGCCCCCTACGGACTGGGGGCCGTGGCGCGGGCCGGCACGGTGATCGTGCCCGCCTGGCGGTCGATCACCGGACCGCCGCCGGCCGCGGCGCTCGCCGCCCTGCGGCGCGCGCACAGCGAGGGGGCGAGGATCGTCGGTCTGTGCACGGGCGCCTTCGCGCTCGGGGCGGCCGGCCTGCTCGACGGCAGGCCGGCGACCACGCACTGGATGTACGCCCCCACGCTCGCCAAGCGCTACCCGTCGGTCCACGTGGACCCCAGGGAGCTCTTCGTGGACGACGGGGACATCCTGACGTCGGCCGGCACGGCCGCCGGCATCGACCTGTGCCTGCACATCGTCCGCCAGGACCACGGCCCCGAGGCCGCGGCGGCCCTGGCCCGCCGCCTGGTGCTGCCGCCCCGGCGGGGGAACGGCGTGGAGACCGGCCAGCACCGGCACCTCGACAGGTCTTTACCAGAGGACATCGGAGCCGACCCGCTGGCCGAGGTGGTGGCCTGGGCGCTCGAGCACCTGCACGAGCAGTTCGACGTGGAGACGTTGGCGGCCCGCGCCTACATGAGCCGTCGCACCTTCGACCGGCGTTTCCGTGCTCTCACTGGGAGCGCTCCCCTGCAGTGGTTGATCACCCAGCGGGTGCTCCAGGCGCAGCGGCTGCTGGAGGTGTCCGACTACTCGGTGGACGAGGTCGCGGGCCGCTGCGGCTTCCGGTCCCCGGTGGCGCTGCGCGGCCACTTCAGGCGGCAGCTCGGGGCCTCTCCCGCCGCCTACCGGGCCGCGTACCGGGCGCGCCAGCAGGACAGCACGGCGGGCCGCGCCAAGCCGGTCGGGGACGGCTTCTCGCCCCGCCTGCCGGGCCAGCGGGGGCGCCCGACGCCGTAGGGGGCGCGGGAGGGGCGTTGCAGTGAGCCGGTCGCGCTGAGCGACGTAAGGTTGTTCGCATGAACGATCGCTTGGTGTGGATCGACTGCGAGATGACCGGGCTCTCGCTGGCCGACGACGCGCTCATCGAGGTGGCCGCGCTGGTGACCGACTCGGAGCTCAACGTGCTCGGCGAGGGGGTGGACATCGTCATCCGCCCCCCGGCCGAGGCGCTGGCCTCGATGCCGGAGGTGGTGCGCACCATGCACACCGCCTCGGGGCTGCTGGACGAGCTGGCCGCGGGCACCACGCTGGCCGACGCCGAGCGGCAGGTCCTGGACTACGTGCGCGAGCACGCCCCCGAGGCCGGCAAGACGCCCCTCTGCGGGAACTCGATCGGCACCGACCGCGGCTTCCTCGCCCGTGACATGCCGCGGCTCGAGTCCCACCTGCACTACCGGGTGATCGACGTCTCCTCGGTCAAGGAGCTGGCCCGCCGCTGGTACCCCAGGGCGTACTTCAACAGCCCCGAGAAGGCCGGCAACCACCGCGCCCTGGCGGACATCAGGGAGTCCATCGCCGAGCTGCGCTACTACCGCGAGGCCATCTTCGTGCCCCAGCCGGGACCGGACTCCGAGGCGGCCCGCCGGATCGCCGCCCAGCACGTGGTCTCCTGACCGGCGCGTGCTCTCCTGAAAGCGGCACGTGGCACCCCCGGCGACCCTGTATGCTTTTGAACCGGTCGCTGCGGCGGCCCACGGTGGGTGTAGCTCAGTTGGTAGAGCACCTGGTTGTGGTCCAGGTGGTCGCGGGTTCGAGTCCCGTCACTCACCCCAGTTTCCTCAGGGCCCGACTCGCGGATGCGCGGTCGGGCCTTTCGCATGCCCTGGTCCGGTCCACCGAGACCCGCGGGGCGGGAGTGAAGTACGTCACACCGCGCCGGCTCGGCTCTGGCTGGGGACCGTCCGTTGGCGGGGCAGCGCATGGCGCGGCGGACTGATCAGAGTGATCTGCCGGACGATCTGGTGGAAGGCCACGAGCGCCGAAATGGGGGGCAGACCTGCCACGGCCACGTCCGTCATGGTGGGTGGCGCCTGTGCTACGCAGAGCGCGACGGCGAGCCCGGAGAAGAGCACGACGACCGCCCAGGAGTGCCGGGCGTGCCGCTGGTGCAGGGCGGCGCGCAGGATGGAGAGCGAGGCGACCAGCCAGGGGCCGTAGATCAGCAGCGGCCAGCAGGCGGTGAGCGCGGCGGAGGAGCCCGGGCTCGCGACCTGACGCAGCGGCTCGTAGGAGATCAGCCCGCCCAGCACGCTCAGCATCGCCACCAGGACGGCGGCGGCCGCGGCCAGCAGCAGGCTCGACCAGCGCACCCAGCGCACCTTCGCCGGCTGGCCCGACCACTGCACGCGCCGGCGGCGGCCGCGGTGGCGTGGCAGGGACGCGCTGGGCGGCGGGTGGTGGATGGGTGGGATGGGCGGCCCGAAGATGCCCGCGAGCGGGGTGGTGTCGTCCGAGATTCCCCAGTTCTGGTGCGGGGAGCGGAGTTCGGGTGGCACCAGGAGTGTGGTCTCCTCGGAGGGGTGCCAGGGGGCGTCGCGCTGCTCAGGCATCGTCATCGGATCGGGGTCCTCGGCTCGTTGGTGTCACATTCCAGCAACGATGCGCGTGTTGCGGAGATGTGGGGCATTGGGGTGAAGGCGGAGGGTAGGACGGCTCGGCACGATGCCTTGACCAAACGGAGCGCACGATCTTGGCTGTTGCCATGCGTCACCGGGGAATCCGATCGCACACGTGTCGGCGGGGGGACTCATGACCGAGCCCGAGGAGGAGTCGCCGCCGGACCAGGCGTTGTTGGACCGGGTCAGGCGGGGGGACGAGGCGGCCTTCGGCGAGCTGTACCGACGGCACGTCGGGGGAGTCAAGCGCTACGCCCGGCTGTGCTGCCAGGACCCGCACCTGGTCGAGGACCTCACGGCCGAGGTGTTCGCGCGGACGCTGCGCCTGGTGCGCGGCGGCGCCGGGCCCGACGCCGCGGTGCGGGCGTATCTGCTGACCATCCTGCGGCGGGTGGCCGCACAGTGGGTCGCCGAGGGACGCATGGAGCAACCGGTCGGCGAGACCGACCAGTTGGCGCCGGCCGGCCGGGCGGTCTGCGCGCCGTCCGAGGTGCTGGCGCTCTCCCGGGCCGACTGCTCGATGGCCGCCCGCGCCTTCCGTAGCCTGCCCGAGCGGTGGCGGGCCGTGCTGTGGCACACGACGGTGGAGAACGAGCCGGTGAGCCGGGTCGCGCCGCTCCTCGGGCTCACCCCCAACGCGACGGCGGTGCTGGCGTTCCGGGCCCGGGAGGGGCTGCGGACCGCCTACCTCCAGGCGCACGTGTCCTCCTCGCTGACGAGGCAGGAGGAGTGCCGGGAGTACGCGGGCCGGCTCGGCGCCTACGCGCGGCGCAGTTCGCGGCGGCGGGGCTTCCGCGAGCTGCGCCGGCACCTGGACGGCTGCGCGCGCTGCCGGTCGGCCTATCTGGAGCTGGTGGACCTCAACTCGACGCTGCGCGGTCTGGTGCCCACGGGGCTGGTCGCCTTCTTCGCGGCGACCAGGATCGCCGGCGGTTCCGCGGGCATCGCCGCGGAGCTGAGCCCGGTCGGCGCGGTCGGCGCCGGCGGGGTGTTCGGCAAGGCGGCGGTCACCGCGACGTTCGCGCTGGCCACCGGGGCGATGGCGGTGACCCCGCTGCCGATGCCGGGGCCGGTGCCGGGGCCCGGCCAGCAGGGACCGCCGGCCGCGACGGCTGAGGTGGATCCCGGCGGGTCGCCGGTGGGCGGCTGGCCGGTCGTGGCCGCCCCGCACCTGCCCGAGCCGTCCGGCGACACGTCGGCTCCCGTGCCGTCCGCGCCGGGGCGGCCGTCGGAGGAGTCGGAGGAGGCGAGGACGGACGGCCCCGAGCCTGGCCCGGGGAACGGGCAGGCACTCGGCAGGGACTCGGACGGGGCGGTCGCCGCGGGGCGGGACGGGCTCCTGCCGGAGACGGCGGCCACGCCGGCCACGCCCGTCACCTCGGCGACGCCGGAGACCTCCGCGATGCCGGAGACCTCCGCGACGCCCGTGACGCCCGCGACCCCCGTGACGCCGGCGAGTCCCGCGGCCGGCGGCCAGGGCCTGGGTCTGGGGCAGGGCCAGGGGCTGGGACAGGACCGCGGCCAGGGCCTGGGTCTGGGACAGGAGCGGGGGAGGGGCCAGGAGGAGCCGGGCCCGCCGGCCGGTCCGCCGGGGCACGGCGGGGACGGTCAGCACGGCGCCGACGGCGCCGAGGCGCAGCGCGGCCGGCCGGACGACGACCCCGGCGCCGTTCCCCCGGTGGACCCCGCGGCGGAGCCGCCCCGGGTGCCGGCGCAGCGGTCCGCGCCCTGAGCGTCCCGGCGGTCCCGGTGTCCCCATAGGATCGGAGGCCGGCCGAGCAGCCCGACCCCCGGGGGATCATGGACATCGCTGACATCGACGAGCTGTGGGACCGCGTGACCGGCACCCAGCCAGCGCCCGAGCTCTGGCTGATAGTCGGCGCGGCCGTCGTCGCCCTCGCGGCGGTCGCGCCGTACGGGGTGTGGCGGGTGGCGCGGAACACCATCACCATCGCCCACGAGGGCGGCCACGGGCTGGTGGCCCTGCTGACCGGCCGCAAGCTGGAGGGCATACGCCTGCACTCCGACACCTCGGGCCTGACCGTCTCCCGGGGCAAGCCCACCGGCGTCGGCATGATCCTCACCGCGGCAGCCGGCTACACCGCCCCCTCGCTGCTCGGCCTCGCCGGCGCCGCCCTGCTGTCCGCCGGCCGCATCACCCTGCTGCTCTGGGGCGCCACCGCCCTGCTGCTCGCGTTGCTGGTCATGGTCCGCAACGCTTACGGCGCGCTCACCGTGGTCCTCACCTCGGCCGCCTTCCTGCTGGTGTCCTGGCTCACCGAGCCCGACGTGCAGGCCGCCTTCGCCTATGTCGTGGTGTGGTTCCTGCTCCTCGGGGGCGTGCGCCCGGTGTTCGAACTGCAGGCCAAGCGCCGGCGGGGTGCCGCGCGGGACTCCGACGCCGACCAGCTCGCCAGGCTCACCAGCGTCCCCCCGCTGATGTGGCTGATCCTCTTCCACGCCGTGTCGCTCACCTCGCTCACCGGCGGCGGACGGTGGCTGCTCGACCTCTGACGGTGGGCCCCGCGCGACTAAAGTGAGAGGCATGACCGACAACAGCGAAAGCCTCGCCCTCTGGCCCGCGCCGCTCGCCGATGGCGCCATCGACGCCACCGTCACCGTCCCCGGATCCAAGTCGGTCACCAACCGGGCGCTGATCCTCGCCGCCCTGGCCGCCGACCCCGGCTGGCTGCGGCGCCCGTTGCGCTCCCGGGACACCCTGCTGATGGCGGACGGGCTCCGGGCGCTGGGCATCGGCATCGAGGAGACCGTCTCCTCGGACTCCCCGGTCTCCGGGCTGCCGCTCGGCCGCGGCGAGTCCTGGCGGATCATCCCGACCACCCCGCAGGCGCCGGCCGCCGTCGACGTCGGCAACGCCGGCACGGTGATGCGCTTCCTGCCGCCCTTCGCCGCGCTCGCCGAGGGCCCGGTCGGCTTCGACGGCGACAAGCGGTCCCACGAGCGCCCGCTGCACGGGCTCATCGCCGCCCTGCGCGCCCTCGGCGTGCGCGTCGAGGACGGCGGGCGGGGCGCGCTGCCGCTGACCCTGCACGGCACGGGCTCGGTCGAGGGCGGATACGTGGAGGTCGACGCGTCGTCCTCCTCGCAGTTCATCAGCGCGCTGCTGCTCTCCGCGCCGCGCTTCAACCACGGCGTCGAGGTGCGTCACGTCGGCGCCACGCTGCCGTCCATGCCGCACATCCGGATGTCCGTCGACATGCTGCGCAAGGCCGGCGCCCAGGTCGACTCGCCCGACTCCGGCGGCGAGCCCAACGTGTGGCGGGTCAGGCCCGGCGCGCTGCTGGGCGGCGACCTCGTCGTCGAGCCCGACCTGTCCAACGCCCAGCCGTTCCTGGCCGCCGCCCTGGTCACCGGCGGCCGCGTCACCATCCCCGACTGGCCGCGCGCCACCACGCAGCCGGGCGACGCGCTGCGCCGCATCTTCACGGAGATGGGCGGCTCCTGCGTGCTCGACGACCGTGGCCTGACCCTCACCGGCACCGGCCGGGTGCGGGGCATCGACGCCGACCTGAGCGAGGTCGGCGAGCTGACCCCGGGCATCGCGGCGGTGGCCGCGCTGGCCGACAGCGAGTCGGTGCTGCGCGGCGTCGCGCACCTGCGGCTGCACGAGACCGACCGGCTCGCCGCGCTCACCAAGGAGATCAACTCGCTCGGCGGCGACGTCACCGAGACCGCCGACGGGCTGCGGATCCGCCCCCGGCCGCTGCACGGCGGCGTCTTCCACACCTACGACGACCACCGGCTGGCCACGGCGGGCGCGCTGCTCGGCCTGCTGGTCAAGGACGTGGAGGTGGAGAACATCGCCACCACCGGCAAGACCATGCCGGACTTCCCCGACCTGTGGCACGGCATGTTGGCGGCGTCGGGCCCGAGAGCCTGAGAGCCGCGCCCGCCATGCGCCGGTACGGCAAGCACACCGACGAGGACGACGTCCGCGTCCGCCCCAGCCGGCGGGGTACCCGGCCGCGCACCCACCGGCGTCCCAAGCACGAGGACGCCGCCGAGGGCTTCGTGGTCACGGTGGACCGCGGCCGGTTCACGTGTCTCGTCGAGGACCGCGTGATCACGGCGATGAAGGCCAGGGAGCTGGGCCGCAAGAGCGTGGTCGTGGGCGACCGGGTGGCCGTGGTGGGCGACCTGTCAGGGGGCAGGGACACCCTGGCCAGGATCGTCAGGATCGAGGACCGCTCCTCGACGCTGCGGCGGACGGCGGACGACGACGACCCGTTCGAGCGGGTGGTGGTGGCCAACGCGGACCAGCTGGCGATCGTCACGGCGCTCGCCGACCCCGAGCCGCGGCCCCGGCTGATCGACCGCTGCCTGGTGGCCGCCTACGACGCCGGGCTCGACCCGCTGCTGATCCTGACCAAGGCCGACCTGGCCCCGGCCGAGCCGCTGTTGGAGACGTACGCGCCGCTCGGCGTCCGCCATGTGGTCACCACCGCCGAGGAGTTCGGCGGCGACCCGGCGGCCGTGGCGCGGGTGCGCGAGCTGCTGGTCGACCGGGTCACGGCCTTCGTCGGGCACAGCGGGGTGGGCAAGACGACGCTGGTCAACGCGCTGGTCCCGGACCGGCGGCGGGCCACAGGCGAGGTCAACGTGGTCACCGGGCGCGGCCGGCACACCACCGTCTCGGCGCTCGCGCTGCCGCTGCCCGGCGCGCCGGGCTGGGTCATCGACACGCCCGGGGTGCGGTCGTTCGGGCTGCACCACGTGCGGCCGTCCCGGGTGATCCACGCCTTCCCCGACCTGGAGCCCGGCACGGCGGAGTGCCCGCGCGCCTGCTCGCACGACGAGCCGGACTGCGCCCTCGACGCGTGGGTGGCCGAGGGCCACGCGGAGCCGGCCAGGCTCGCCTCGCTACGGCGGCTCCTGGCCTCGCGGGAACGTACGGACTAGGCGGCCTTGGCCGGGGCGCCTGCCGGTCAGGGGGCGATCAGGTGGGAGACGGCCAGGCGGATGGCGGATTCGCAGTCGGTCGGGGAGGCGTGCGGCAGGGCGCGGACGGCGCGGTCGCGTAACTCGGCGATCAGTCGCGCCGGTGGCGCGCCGGTCGGCGGCGCGCCAGCGCACTCGCAGCCGGTGAGGGCCGCCCGCACCACGCGGTCGGCGCGGGCCGTCGCCAGGATCCAGTCGGCGGCGCCGTCCAGCGAGCGGCGGCGGGCGAGTTGGGCGGCGAAGCCGTCGAGGAGCAGGGCGGTGCGGTGGGCCGTGAGGGCGGCGCCGAGCCCCTCCTTGCCCCCGAACTCGTTGTAGAGGGTCTGCCGCGAGACGCCGGCCGCCGTGGCCACCTCCACCATCCGGACGCGCCGCCAGGGGCGCGACTCCACGGCGGCAGCGGCCGCGTCGAGCAGTGACTCACGCGCGGTGGGCATCGTCGCCTCCTCGCCTGCCCGGGGCCGCGACGCCCCGGTGCGGCACAGGATTGACGCGGTGTCACGGGCTGTCAAGGTGGTTCGCGGGGCCCGGCGGGCCGTGCCGGATACTGGGGGCATGCCGGACTACCACGATGATCTGCGTCTCGCCCATGTGCTGGCCGACGCCGCCGACGCCGCGACGATGGAGCGGTTCAAGGCGCTCGACCTGAAGGTCGACACCAAGCCGGACATGACGCCGGTCAGCGAGGCCGACACGGCCGCCGAGGAGCTGATCAGGTCGGCCCTCCAGCGGGCCAGGCCGCGGGACGCGGTGCTCGGCGAGGAGTTCGGCAGCGAGGGGCACGGCCCGCGGCGCTGGATCGTCGACCCGATCGACGGCACCAAGAACTACGTGCGGGGCGTCCCGGTGTGGGCCACGCTGATCGCGCTGCTGGAGCGCGGCGAGGGCGGGGACCGGCCGGTGGTCGGGGTGGTCTCGGCGCCCGCGATCGGCCGCCGCTGGTGGGCCGCCGAGGGGGCCGGCGCCTACACCGGGCGCAGCCTGACGTCGGCGAGCCGGCTGCGGGTGTCGGCGGTGTCGGAGCTGGCCGACGCCTCGTTCTCCTACTCCTCGCTCGGCGGCTGGGAGAAGCTCGGCCGGCTCGACGCGTTCCTCCAGCTGGGCCGGGACTGCTGGCGCACCCGGGCCTTCGGCGACTTCTGGTCCTACATGATGGTGGCCGAGGGCGCCGTCGACATGTGCGCCGAGCCCGAGCTCTCGCTGTGGGACATGGCGGCGCCGGCGATCGTGGTGAAGGAGGCCGGCGGCCGCTTCACCGGCCTTGACGGCCGCGAAGGGCCGCACAGCGGCAACGCGGTGGCCTCCAACGGCCTGCTCCACGAGGAGCTGCTGCGGCGGCTCGGCGACTGACGGTTCGCGTGCGCGGCCCGGGCCGGTGGCGCGCCGAGCGCGGCACCGGCCCGGGTGGTTACGGCAAGGGCACCGTCACCGGCCGCGGAGGGCCTGGACCGCGGCCTGGAGCCGCTTGCCGTAGTCCTCGTCCGCCTTGCGGAAGTTCTCGATCGCCCGCTCCACGATGTCGTCGCGGGAGACCTGGGCGATGAAGCCCGCCAGGTTGGCGACCAGCCGCTCCCGCTCCTCCTCCGACATCAGCCGGTAGAGGTTGCCGGCCTGGACGAAGTCGTCGTCCTCGGCGTGGACCGGGGTCGGGTGGTCACCGGTGACGCCGGCGACGGGCACCGGCTCCCACAGCGGGCGGCCGGTCTGGGCCGGGCCGCCGAAGCTGTTGGGCTCGTAGTTCTTGGCGCCGCCGTGCCGGCCGTCGTACGCGAAGCCGTCCCGGCTGTGGGTGCGGGCCTCGGTGGCGTGCGGGCGGTTGACCGGCAGGTGGTCGGCGTTGACGCCGACGCGGTAGCGGTGGGCGTCGCCGTACGCGAAGAGCCGGCCCTGGAGCATCTTGTCGGGCGAGGGGCCGATGCCTGGCACGAAGTGGTGCGGGGAGAAGATCGACTGCTCGACCTCGGCGAAGATGTTCTCCGGGTTGCGGTTGAGCTCCAGCTTCCCGATCTCGATCGGCGGGTAGTCGGCGTGCGGCCAGACCTTGGTCAGGTCGAACGGGTTGAACCGGTAGGTGGCGGCGTCCGCGGCCGGCATGATCTGCACCTGGACGGTCCAGCTGGGGAAGTCGCCGTTCTCGATGGCGACGCGCAGGTCGCGCTGGTGGCTGTCCGGGTCCTGGCCGGCCAGCGCCGCGGCCTCCTCGGAGGTCAGGTTCCTGATGCCCTGGTCGGTCTTGAAGTGGTACTTCACCCAGAAGACCTCGCCCGCCTCGTTGCTCCACTGGAAGGTGTGGGAGCCGAAGCCGTCCATGTGGCGGTAGCTGGCGGGGATGCCGCGGTCGCCGAAGAGCCAGGTCACCTGGTGGGTGGACTCGGGGCTCAGCCCCCAGAAGTCCCAGACGTTGTCCGCCTCCTGGGAGCCGGTGTACGGGTCCCGCTTCTGGGTGTGGATGAAGTCGGGGAACTTGACGGCGTCCCTGATGAAGAAGACCGGGGTGTTGTTGCCGACGAGGTCGTAGTTGCCCTCCTCGGTGTAGAACTTCAGCGCGAAGCCGCGCGGGTCGCGCACGGCGTCGGCCGAGCCCAGGCTGCCGGCGACGGTGGAGAAGCGCAGGAAGACCTCGGTCTGCTTGCCGATCTCGGAGAGGAACCGGGCCCTGGTGTACGGGGTCACGTCGGCGGTGACCGTGAAGGTGCCGTAGGCGCCGGCGCCGCGGGCGTGCACGACGCGCTCCGGGATCCGCTCGCGGTTGAAGTGCGCGAGCTTCTCGATCAGGAGCTGGTCCTGGATGAGACCAGGGCCGCCGGGACCGGCGGACTGGCTGTTCTGGTTGTCCGCCACCGGGGCACCGGCCTCGGTGGTCAGCGGTCCGGCTGCGATCTGGTCGGTCATCTGCCTGTCACGCCCTTCGGGTGCTTGTCGGGTACTGCCGGGATGTCGTTCTGCCGTGCGGCCCCCCTTGGCCGTTGACAGAACCGATCCTATATTGGACTTTGTCCAAGTCAAGATGACGACCTACCTCATATCCCGTCCGAGGTGGCGGGCCGCCAGTTAGGGTGGTGCCATGAGTGATCTCCTGCGGAGACTCCGCGAGCGCGGGTGGCGGCTCACGGCCCAGCGCCGGGTCATCGCCGAGGTGCTGGACGGCGAGCACGTGCACTTCACGGCCGACGAGGTGCACGCCAGGGCCGTCGCGCGCCTGCCGGAGATCTCGCGCGCCTCCGTCTACAACACGCTCGGCGAGCTGGTCGCGCTCGGCGAGGTGATCGAGGTCACCACGGACGGGCGCGCCAAGCGGTACGACCCCAACGCGCACCAGCCGCACCAGCACCTGGTCTGCTCCGGCTGCGGCGCGATGCGGGACGTGCGGCTCGCCGGCGACCCGCTGCGGGCGCTGCCGGAGGACGAGCGGTTCGGCTTCGTCGTCTCGGACGTCACGGTCACCTACTACGGGCGCTGCCCCGAGTGCGGGGCCGGCGATTTGCGGGAAGCGTCGGGCGCCGACTAAGGTGGAGAACACGACGCGGGGTGGAGCAGCTCGGTAGCTCGCTGGGCTCATAACCCAGAGGTCGCAGGTTCAAATCCTGTCCCCGCTACTGAACACGGAGGCCCGGATCCATCGGATCCGGGCCTCCGTGCTGCGCGTTCCGGGCCGCGGGGGAGAATCGGCACATGGACGCTACTCTCCAGTACCTTCTGGGACTGCTCGATCTGGAGCCGATCGAACAGGACATATTCCGCGGCGCCAGCCACGACTGGGTGGTCCCCCGGGTCTTCGGCGGCCAGGTCGCCGCCCAGGCCCTGGTCGCCGCCTGCCGGACCGTGCCGGAGGAGCGGCTGCCGCACTCGCTGCACTCCTACTTCCTGCGCCCCGGCGACCCGGGAGCGCCCATCGTCTACACGGTCGACCGGATCAGGGACGGCCGTTCCTTCACCACCCGCCGGGTGGTCGCCGTCCAGCACGGCCAGCCGATCTTCCACCTCTCGGCCTCCTTCCAGCCCGCCGAGGAGGGCCTGGAACACCAGGAGCCGATGCCGTCGGCCCCCGACCCCGAGACCCTGCCCACCGCCGACGAGCTGCTGCCGCGCCACGCCCACCGGTTCCTCGACCCCGCCGTGGTCGACCTGCTGCTCGAGGCCCGGCGCGCCATCGACCTGCGGTACGTCGACGAGCCGCCGTTCGCCACCGCCGGGCGGCCGCGCGAGCCGCGCTCCCAGGTGTGGTTCCGGGTCAACGGCAAGCTCGACGGCGACCGGGACACGCCCGTGGCGCACCTGTGCCTCGGCACCTACGTCTCCGACATGACGCTGCTCGACTCGGTGCTGCTCGCCCACGGCAGGGGCGGCTGGACGGTGGGCGACATCGTGGGCGCCAGCCTGGACCACGCCATGTGGTTCCACCGGCCGTTCCGCGCCGACGAGTGGCTGCTGTACGACACGGACTCGCCGTCCTCCCAGGGCGGCCGCGGGCTGGCCCATGGCCGGATCTTCACCAGGGACGGACGCCTGGCGGTCACGGTGATGCAGGAGGGCCTGATGCGGGTCCCCCGGGCCGGGCGGGCCTGACGGGCGGGGGGATCCGGACGGGAGGATCCCGCCGGGCACGGGTCTTGACGGGGGTCGGGGTGGGGCGCCACAGTAGCGGCTAATCCGCATTAGTCCTGGGTGTGGTTGCTCGCCGCCGCCAGCTAATGCGCATTAGTCGGAAGGTGGAGAAGTGACCGAAAGGAAGCCCCGCGCGGCGCGGCGCGGGCGGCCTCGGCAGGCCGAGGTGGCGCGGCTCGCGGGCGTGTCGCAGACGACCGTGTCGCTGGTCCTGGGCGGCAACAAGCAGGGCATCGTCATCCAGGAGGCCACCCGCGAGCGGGTGCTCGAGGCGGCCCGGACGCTCGGCTACGTCCCGGACCCCGCGGCGCGGCGGCTGGCGGCGGCGCGGAACAACCTGCTGGGCGTGTTCAGCTTCACCGCCACCTTCCCCACCGCGGTCGAGCACTCCTACTACCGCTTCCTGGTCGGCATCGAGCAGGAGGCCGCCGCCCGCGGCTACGACCTGGTGCTGTTCACCGGGTCGAGCAGCGGCGGCGCCGGGGCCGGCGCGCCGGGGGCGCTCGACCGGGTGCGGCTCGCGGACGGCTGCCTGCTCCTGGGGCGGCAGGTGCCGGCCGAGCCGCTGCGGCGGCTGGTGGCGGACGGCTTCCCGCTGGTCCACCTCGGCCGCCGGGACGAGCCCGAGGGCCTGGCCTGGGTCGGCGCGGACTACGCGACCGCCAGCGCCGAGGTCGTCGGGTACCTGGCCGGCCTCGGGCACCGGCGGATGCTGCTGGTCCGGGAGGACGACGACGCGCCCGCCTCGGCCGACCGGGAGCGGGGCTTCCTCGCCGGTCTTGCCGCCGCCGGACTGCCCGCGTCCCGGGGCACGGTGGTGCGCACCGCGCGGCCCGCCGCGGAGCTCGACGCCGCGTGGCTGCGGGCCAGGTACGCCGAGGGGGTCACCGCGTTCGTCGCCGAGGAGACCGACACCGGCGACGCCTGGCGGGCGCTGACCACGGCCGTGGCCCGGGCCGGGCTGCGGGTGCCGGACGAGGTGTCGCTGGCGCTGCTCGGCTCCCCGCCCGCCGACCTGGCGGGGGAGCCGGAGCCCACCGGCTTCGACATTCCCAGGGCGGATCTCGGGGCCGCCGCCGTCCGCCTGCTCACCGACCTGCTCGCCGGCGGGGAGCGGACGTCGGCGGCCCTGGTGACCTGCCGCTTCCGCCCCGGCGCGACCGTGGCGCCGCCGGCCCGACCGGCGTCGCCCTGACCGCCGCACCGCACCCACCGAGCACCGAACGAGGAGAAGCTGCCATGCCGGAACCGACCAGCCCACCCGCCGAGACCGACGTCCTCATCGTGGGCGGCGGCCTGGGCGGGGTCGCCGCGGCGCTCGCCGTCTGCCGGGCCGGGCGGCGCGCCGTCCTGACCGAGGAGACCGACTGGGTCGGCGGCCAGCTGACGGCGCAGGCCGTGCCGCCCGACGAGCACCCGTGGATCGAGCAGTTCGGCGCCACCGCGAGCTACCGGGCGTTGCGCGGCCACATCCGGGACTACTACCGCCGCTGGTACCCGCTGCGTTCCGAGGCCCTGGCGGTCGCCGAGCTGAACCCGGGCGCCGGGCGGGTCAGCAAGCTGTGCCACGAGCCGCGGGTGGCGCTGGCCGTGCTGGAGGCCATGCTCGCCCCGCACCGCGCGGCCGGGCGGTTGACGGTGCTGACCGAGCACCGGCCGGTCGTCGCCGAGACCGAGGGCGACGCGGTGCGCGCGGTGACGCTGCTCGACACCCGCGGCGGCGTCCGCCGCACCGTGACCGCGCCCTATGTGCTGGACGCCACGGAGACCGGGGAGCTGCTGGAGCTGGCCGGCGTCGAACACGCGCTGGGCGCCGAGGCGCGGGCCGAGTTCGACGAGCCGCACGCGCCCGACGAGGCGCAGCCGCTCAACCAACAGGGCATCACCGTCTGCTTCGCCGTCTCCCACCACGCGGGCGAGGACCACGTGGGGGACCGGCCCGCCGACTACGACTTCTGGCGCTCCTACCGCCCCGAGTTCTGGCCGGGGCCGCTGCTGGGCTTCACCGCCCCCGACCCGCGCACCCTGGAGCCGGTGGAGCGCTCGTTCCGGCCCAACCCGGAGTCCGATCCGCTGGTCGTCGCCGCCGACCAGAGCGCGGACGCCGGGGACAAGGAGCTGTGGGGCTTCCGGCGCATCCTGGCGCGCGGGCTGCACCGTCCCGGCGCGTTCGACTCGGACATCACGCTGGTCAACTGGCCGCTCAACGACTACTGGTTGAAGCCGCTGGTCGGCGCGGGCGAGGAGGTGGCGGCGGAGGCGCTGGCGGGGGCGCGCGAGCTGTCCCGCTCGGTGCTGTACTGGCTCCAGACCGAGGCGCCCAGGCCCGACGGCGGCACCGGCTTCCCCGGGCTGCGGATCCGCCCCGACGTGACGGGCACCCCGGACGGCCTGGCCAAGTCGGCCTATGTGCGGGAGTCCCGGCGGATCAAGGCGGTCACCACCGTCACCGAGCACGACGTGGCGATCGACCTGGTCGGCCCCTACGGCGGCACCCGGCACCGCGACTCGGTGGGCGTCGGCGGCTACCGCATCGACCTGCACCCCTCGACCGGGGGCGACGACTACATCGACATCGGCTCCGTGCCGTTCGAGATCCCGCTCGGCGCGCTGCTGCCGCGCCGGGTCGGCAACCTGCTGCCGGCCGGCAAGAACATCGGCACCACCCACATCACCAACGGCTGCTACCGGCTCCACCCCGTGGAGTGGAACGTCGGCGAGGTGGCCGGCGCGCTGGCCGCCCACTGCCTGGACGCCAAGGTGACGCCGCACCAGGTGCGAGAGGAGGAACAGCGGTTCGCCGACTTCGCCCGGGTCCTCGACCGCGCCGGCGTCGAACGCCACTGGCCCGACGTGCGCGGCTACTGAACGCCCCGGGCCCCGGCGGCCCGCCCCCGTGGCCGGTGGACCCGGGCGGGACAGCTCCACCTGTCCCGCCCGGCACCGCCCACTTCCGACATGGCACACAAGGAGGTGTCCCTCGAACATGACCGCTCAACGGACCACTCACCGCCTGCGCGTCGGCATCGACGTGGGCGGAACCTTCACGGACGCGGTGGCGGTCGACGCCACCTCGCTGGAGCTGATCGGCCAGGTGAAGGTCCCGACCAGCCACCACCATCGCGACGGCGTCGCGCATGGCATCGTGGAGGCGCTCGACCGGCTGCTCACCGAGATCGGCCGCGCCCCCGAGGACGTGACGTTCCTGGCGCACGGCACGACTCAGGCTACCAACGCCCTGCTGGAGGGGGACGTCGCCCCCGTGGGGCTGGTCGGCATCGGGAAGGGGCCCGCCGGGTTCCTGACCCGCCGCCTCGCCGCGCTCGGCAGGCTGGAGTTGGCGCCAGGACGCCGGCTGCCGCTGCGCTACGCCCACCTCGCCGACCCGGGCGACCCGGCCGCCGTGCGGGAGGCGGTGGCGCGGGTCACCGAGGCCGGCGCCGAGGTCGTCGTCGCCACCGAGCCGTTCAGCGTGGACGCGCCGGAGGGCGAGGAGGCGGTGGCCGCCGAGGCGCGGGCCGCGGGGTTGCCGGTGACCACGGCGCACGAGATCACCTCCCTCTACGGCCTCGGCAAGCGCACCCGCACGGCCGTCGTCAACGCCGCGATCCTGCCCCGGATGCTGGCCACCGCCGACCTGGTGGACACCTCCGTGGTGAAGGCCGGCGTGCGGGCCCCGCTGATGGTGATGCGCTGCGACGGCGGCGTGATGTCGCTGGACGAGATGCGCCGCCGCCCGCTGCTCACCATCCTGTCCGGGCCTGCCGCCGGGGTGGCGGGGGCGCTGATGCGGGAACGGGTCAGCGAGGGCGTCTTCCTGGAGACCGGCGGCACCTCCACCGACATCAGCGTCATCCACCGGGGCAGGGTCGCGGTGCGGCACGCCGAGATCCTCGGCCGGAGCTCCTACCTGCCCGCGCTGGACGTGCGGACGGTCGGCGTCGGCGGCGGCTCGATGGTGCGGGTCGGCGGCGGGGCGGTGGTCGCGGCCGGGCCGCGCAGCGCCCACATCGCCGGGCTGCCCTACGCCTGCTTCGCGGCCCCCGAGGACCTTCGGGACGCCACGCTCACGCTGATCCGGCCCATGCCGGGCGACCCCGACGACCACGCGGTGATCGACGCGGCCGGCGGGCGGTTCGCGCTGACCATGACCTGCGCGGCCAACGCGCTGGGCCGGGTCCCGGAGGGCGACTTCGCGCGGTCCGACCCGGCCGTCGCGGCGGCGGCGCTCGCCCCGCTGGCCCGGGCGCTGGGCACGGACGTGCCGGGCGCGGCGAAGGCCGTGCTGGACGCGGGCGCCGCCCGGGTCAGGGAGGTCGTGGACCGGATGGTCCGCGACTACCGGCTCGACGAGGAAGCCGTGGTGCTGGTCGGCGGCGGGGGCGGCGCCGCCGCCGTCACCCCGCACCTGGCCGCGCTCACCGGGCTGCCCGGGAAGATCGCCGCGCACAACGAGGTGATCAGCCCGGTGGGCGTGGCGCTGGCGCTGGTCCGCGAGCAGATCGAGCGGATCGTGCCAGGGGCCACCCAGGAGCAGATCCTGGGGGTGCGCAACGAGGCCGAGCGGGCCGTGGTCGCGCAGGGCGCGAGCCCCGAAGCGGTCGAGGTGGAGGTCACCGTCGACCCGCAGACCAGCACGGTGCGGGCCATCGCCACCGGCGCCACCGAGCTCCGCACCCAGGACCGCGCCCACCGCGCGGACGACGCCGAACGGCTCCGCGCCGCCGCGGCCAGCCTCAGGGTGCCGCCCGAGCGGGTGGAGGTGCTGGCCGGCACCCCCTCCCACACCGTCTACGGGGCGGTGCGAAGGCGGCGGCTGCGGCGGGCGTTGCACCCGGTGCGGGTGCTCGACGCCGACGGCGTGGTGCGGCTGCACGCGGCCGATGCCCGGGTGGCCACCACCACCGTGGCCGAGGCGCCAGGTGTGCTGGCCGACCTGGTGCGCGAGACCACCTCCTACGGGGACGGCGGCGTGCGCGCCCCGGCGGTGCGCCTGCTGCTCGGTACCCGAATAGCCGACCTGTCCGGCGTGCTGGACGCCGAGCCGCTGCTGGCCCTGGCCCGCGGCGAGCTGCGCTCCCGCACCGGGGACGAGCCGGTCGTCGCGGTGCTCGAGGTGCGGTCGTGACCCCGCTCGTTCCCGCCCCCGCCCCGACTCGCCCGCTCGCCGAACGCCTGGGCCCCGCCCGCCTGGAGCGGCTGCGCGCCGACTGCGCCGCGCTGGCCGACCGGGACGACACCGCGTTCGCCGTGGCCCTGCTGGCCGGCACCCCGACCCACGAGGGCCGCGCCGAGGAGACCCTGCGCCGCTGGGCGGTCGCGGCCGCCCGGTTCGGCGCCGCCCTGGCCGCCGAGCCGGCGGACGCCGGGCAGCCCCGGGTGGTGGAGCGCCCCGGCGGCCTGGATGGCGACCCGCCGCTGCTGGCCCGCTACCGCTCCCGGCCCGAGCCGACCGTCGAACTGTTCACCGACACCGTGGCGTTGGCCGAGGAGCTGATCGAACTCCTCGGCTGGCGCGCCCGGTACCCCGAGGGGGCCGTCCGCGCCGCCGCCGTCGCCCACGAGGCGGGCCACCACCGGCTGCACGAGCCCGCCGTGAAGCGGCGCCTGCGGGTCGCGCTCGACCACCAGCTGCCGCTCCTCGGCCGGTGGCGGCGGCTCGGCCATGTGGCGGGCGCCGACGAGCTCGCCGCGCACGCCTACGCCGGGGCCACGCTCGGCCTCGGCCGCGGCCCGCTGCTGCTGACCGCCGCGCTGGCCCGTGCCGTCGCCGCCCTGCGAGAGGACTGAGGAACCGTGGGAATCGTCATTCTGCTGATCATGCTGGCCGGCGTCGTGCTGATGCTGACCCGCAAGCTGCCCACGGCGTTCGCCCTGGTCCTGCTCGGCGTCGCCGTCGCCCTGGTGGTGGGGGCGCCGCTGACCGGCGAGGCCAGCGTCTTCGACACCGTCCTCCAGGAGGGCTCGGCCAGGCTGGCGGCCACCATGATCGCCATCCTGCTCGGCTCCTGGCTCGGCAAGCTGCTCGACGAGACCGGCATCGCGGGCACCCTGGTCCGCAAGATCGTGGAGTTCGGCGGGGACCGGCCCACCGTGGTCGCGCTCGGCGTCCTCGGCATCTCGGCGCTGGTCGGCACCGTCACCGGCTCCGCGCCCGCCGCGATGCTCGCCGGCATCATCGGGATCCCCGCGATGATCGCGGTGGGCGTGCCCAAGGTGACCGCCGCCGGGACCATCCTCATGGGGATCGCCGCCGGCATGCCGTTCGAGCTGCCGGTCTGGCAGTTCTTCTCGACCGCCCTCGACCTGCCGGTGGACACCGTGCGGGGCTTCATGATGCGGCTGTTCCCGTTCGCCGCCTTCTTCGCCGTGCTGTTCGTGCTGGTGGAGACCCGGCGGCGGGGCGTGGAACACACCTGGTCGCTGCGGTCGTTCGACGCGCGCCCCGACCGGCGCCCCTCACGGCGCGAACGACTCGGGGACGCGCCCTGGTACGCGCTGTTCACCCCGGCGGTCCCGCTGGTGCTCGCCCTGGTCCTCGACGTGGCGATCATCCCCTCGCTGCTGGCCGGCGTGCTCTTCGCGCTGGTCACCACGACCCGCCCACGCGACATGAACACCCGCCTGCTGCGCACCCTGTACGCCGGCTTCGAGGTGGCGGCCGCGCCCATCGCGCTGTTCGTGGCGATCGGCGTGCTGCTGGCGGCGGTGCAGCTGCCGGACGCCGTCACCGCGCTCGAACCGCTGGTCGAGGCCGTCAGCCCGCAAAACCCCGTGCTGTTCGTGCTGGTCTTCACCGCGCTGGTGCCGCTGTGCCTGTACCGGGGCCCGTTGAACGTCTACGGGCTCGGCGCCGGCATCGCCGGCGTGCTGATCGCGGCGGGGATCTACCCGGCCGTGGCGGTGCTCGGCCTGACCGCCTCCTACAACCAGGTGTTCGGCGTCGCCGACCCCACCAGCACCCAGACGGTGTGGAGCGCCCAGTACTCGGGCGTCAGCCCCCAGCAGGTGATGGTCAGGACGCTGCCCTACGTGTGGTGCGTCGCCCTCGGCGGCCTCGCCGTCACCGCCGCGCTGCACCTCTGAACTCCCCCGACTCTCCCGATCCCACGACCCGTACCACCGACGCGACGGAGTCCCTGATGCCTCTGAACCGCCGTACCTTCCTGTCCGCCGCCACGGCCACCGGCGGCCTGCTCGCCCTCGGCACGCCCGCCACCCCGGCCGCCGCGGCGCCGGGCGGCTTTCCCGACTACCGCCACCTCGGCACGCTGCTGACCCCGGGGCGGCTCTCCTACAACCCCACCGGCGAGATCATCTTCCCCTGCGTCCGCGGCGTCTACGACCGGCTGTCCGCCCCGCTGGGCCGCTACTACCTCTACTACGCGCCGCACGACGCGCCCGGCGGCATCTGCCTGGCGTACGCGGACTCCATCGCGGGCCCCTACACCGAGTACCCGGGGAACCCGATCGTCTCCAACCGCTGGTCCCCGCACTACTCGGTCAGCCACGTCTCCTCGCCCCACGTCATGTGGCACGAGGGCGAGCGCGAGCTGTGGCTCTACTTCCACGGCGAGAACACCACGACCCGGCTTGCCCGTTCGTCCAACGGCATCGACTTCGTCTACGACCGCACCGTGCTGACCACCTCGATGCTGCCCTCGGGCACCACCGAGGCCTCCTACGCCCGGGTCTTCCCGCACGCGCTGCCGGACCGGGGCGCCCGCTACGTGATGCTCTTCATGATCAACACCACGGCCAACCACCGCTCCATCGGCTGGGGCTGGTCACCGGACGGGCGGAGCTGGAGCTTCGCGAGCCAGCCGCTGATCAGGTACTCCGACATCGGCGTCAACGACCTGAGCGGCCCGCACCTGCTGACCAGGAACGGCTCCGCGTACGTCGTCTACCACACCGACCGGGCGAGCGGCGGGACCATCCGGATCACCGAGGTCGGCGCCGACTTCTCCCGCCGTGACCACCTGGGCGTCTTCTACCGCCCGCTGGCCGGGGCACCCGACAACGGCCGGGCCGCCGCGCCGGCGTTCGGCACGGACCGCGGGGTGCCGTACATGATCTACGAGGCGGGGGAGCGCCTCGCCGGCAGCATCGCCATCGCCCGCGGCTGAGCCGCCTCCGGTCGTCGCGGGATCAGTGTTCGACCGGCTGGGGCGGCGGCGCGTGGAGGCTGCCGAGGAGGGCCAGGGCCTGGGCGCTCGGGCTGTCCGGAGGCGCCTGGTAGACCACGAGCTGCTGCCCCGGCGCGGCGCGCACGTCGAAGGTCTGGTAGGTGAGGGACAGGACGCCGACCTCCGGATGGTCCAGCTCCTTGGGGCCCTGGCTCTTGACGGACACGACGTGGCTGCGCCACAGCGCCGCGAACTCCGCGCTGGCCGCCAGCAGGGTGTCCACCACCTCCCGCAGTCGCGGGTGGTCCGGGTCGGGGCCCGTGCCGTGGCGGAGGCTCGCGACGGTCGCCTCCGCCACCTCGGGCCAACGCCGGTAGAACGAGCGGGCGGCCGGGTCGAGGAAGGCCGTCAACGCCAGGTTGTCCAGCCGCCGGAAGGGCGAGAACAGGGCGCGGGCCAGCGCGTTGGCGGCGAGGACGTCGAGCGTCGCGTCGAGCACCAGCGCCGGCGTGTGCGCGTAGCCGTCGAGCAGGGTCACCAGCTCGGGCGAGACCCGCCGGTCGGTGGCCGGCCCCCGCCCGTCGGGCGCGGCGCCGGCCAGCCGGAAGAGGTGGTCCCTGGCCTCGGCGTCCAGCCGGAGGGCGTCGCTCAGGGCGCCGAGCACCTGGGGCGACGGGTTCCGCTCCCGGCCCTGTTCGAGCCGGGCGTAGTAGTCGCCGTTGACGCCGGCCAGCACCGCCACCTCCTCGCGCCGCAGCCCCGGCACGCGCCGCCGCCCGTACGAGGCCAGGCCGAGCTCCTCGGGGCCGAGGCGGGCGCGCCGGGCGCGCAGGAACTCGCCGAGTGCGTTGTCGCTCACCCTGTTCCTCACCCTGTCGCTCACCCGTCCAGCGTAGGCGCGGGCCGGCCCGCGGTGCCTGGGTGTGCCACACCCGGGCAACGGCTGTCCTGGTTGCCGGGACGCCGCGTCCGGAGAGTGGACGTCACCCGCTGAGAGAAGGGAGCAGCCGTGGTGACATCCACGAGCGACACCAGGAACACCAGGAACATCAGGAACGTGCTGGTCACGGGAGCCAGCAGCGGAATCGGCGAGGCGACCGCGCGGCGGCTGGCGGCCGACGGACACCGCGTCTTCCTCGGCGCCCGCCGCGTCGAGCGCCTTGCGGCGCTGGCCGACGAGCTCCGCGCGGCGGGCGGCCAGGTCGGGTACCGCGGCCTCGACGTCACAGACGCCGCCGACACCCGCGCCTTCGTGGCCGCCGCGCTGGAGACGTTCGGACGCGTCGACGTGCTGGTGAACAACGCCGGGGTGATGCCGCTGTCGCCGCTGGAGGCGCTGCGGACCGAGGAGTGGGACCGCATGATCGACGTGAACGTCCGCGGCGTGCTGCACGGGATCGCCGCCGTGCTGCCGCACCTGCGGGAGCAGGGCGGCGGCCACGTCGTCAACGTCGCCTCGGTCGGCGCCCACGAGGTGGTGCCGACCGCCGCCGTCTACTGCGCCACCAAGTTCGCGGTGCGCGCCATCTCCGAGGGCCTGCGCCAGGAGTCGTCCGGCGACATCCGCGTCACGCTGGTGTCCCCCGGCGTGACCGAGTCCGAGCTGGCGGACGGCATCGGCGACCCGGTGGCGCGGGAGGCCATGCGCGCCTACCGCGCGGTGGCGCTGCCGGCCTCGGCGATCGCCGACGCCATCGCCTACGCCGTCGCCCAGCCCGCCGAGGTGGACGTCAACGAGATCATCGTCCGCCCGGCCGCGAGCGCCCAGTGAACGCCGCCGGGAACGCGGCGCTGCTCGACCGGGTGCGCGCGCTGGAGGACGACCGCGACCTGCGGGCCCTGATGATCCGCGGCTGGCGGGCCCTGGACTCCAGGGACTGGGACACCTGGAGCGAGTGCTGGACGGAGGACGCCGTCTTCGAGTTCGGGCCGTGGCAGGAGGTGCGCGGCCGGGACGCGATCCGCCGCACCGTGGTCGAGGCGGAGTCCGGCTACGCCGCGATGCAGCACCACATCCTCAACACGGCCTTCGAGGTACGCGGCGACCGGGCGACGGGCATCGGCTACCTGTGGTTCGTCGCCGTGCCCCGTCCCGACATGCGCGCCACGCCATACGCGATGGGCGGCCCCTACGACTGGGAGTTCGTCAGGACCGCCGCCGGCTGGCGCCTGGCCCGCCAACGCCTGGGCGTCTGGTGGGAGACGGGCCAGGACCCGACGGCGGCCTTCGGCGACCGCGGCTAGCTCACTGGTCGGGGAGACCGTCCTCGACGCTGGCGCCGGCGGGACCGCTGTCGGCCGGGCCGCTGTCCTCGGCGCCCACGGAACGGCCCTCCCAGCTGAGGAGCCGCCAGCCCTCGTCGGGGGCGCCGGAGAGGATCACCACCCCGGTGTTGCGCAGCTCGTGGGCGGCGGCGAACGCCACGTCGACGTTGGCCGCCCGGGCGGCCACCCAGGTCCGGATGGCGGCCCCGTGGCTCACCAGGGCCACGGTCTCCGCGCCGGTGCCGGCGGCCTCCGCGACGACGGCGTCGAACCGGCCCAGGGCCTCCACGCCGTTCTCGCCGCCCGGCATCCGGCGCGTGGTGTCCCCGGCCGACCAGGCGAAGGCGGTGGTCAGGTACGTCTCGATGGCCTGGTCGTCGCCCCGCATCTCCAGGTCGCCGGCGGACAGCTCCCGGATGCCGTCCCGCACCCGGACCTCGAGGCCGGTCCGCTCCGCCAGCGGCGCCGCGGTGAGCTGGGTGCGGATCAGGGTGGAGGCGTACAGCGCGCCGATCTCCTCCGCGGCGAGCGCCTCGGGCAGGGCCGCCGCCTGCTGCTGCCCGAGCGGCGTCAGCGCCGGCCCCGGCACGGCCGTGTCGAGGAGGTGCTTGAGGTTGGAGGGGGTCTGGCCGTGGCGTATCAGCAGCAACCGCATGGGAATGGTGTGTCTCCAGGGCTAGGGGGCGGACTTCCCACTGTGCCACCACGCCGGCCGGCGGCGCCGCGTGGGCCGCGTGGGCGCTGGCCGCCGCGGGTAGACGCCGGGGCAGCGGATCCCGGTCGCCGACCGAAGGAGTGCCGATGTCGATGCCGACGCCTACGTCCGCGCCGTCGCCCGGCGAGCGGACGCCGTTCCTCCAGCGCGACTCCTGGGGCGCCTCGCTGGCCAGGACAGTCGTGCTGTTCGTCGCCCTGGTGTGCATGGTCGCCTTCGCGGTGGCCCTGGCGCGGGTGACGCTGGTGCCCTCGCCGGCCTCCACCGAGATGATCCACACCAACCTGGAGCCCGGCTCCTCGATCCGCGCCTACCTCGACCAGCCCGACCGGTTCTCGATCCTCCAGCAGGTCGGCGGCAACGTCCTGCTCGGGATGCCGTTCGGCGTGCTGCTGCCGATGCTCTTCCCACGTATCCGTGGCCTGCTGCGGGTGCCGGCCTTCACGGCCCTGGTGATGGTGCTGGTGGAGATCGCCCAGGGCCTGATCGTCGAGGGCCGCGCCTTCGACGTCGACGACGTCATCCTCAACACCACCGGCGCCCTCGTCGGCTACGTGCTGGCTGGCCGCCGGCTCGGCCACGCCCTCCACCCACGCCGCCACCACTGGTGGCACCGCTGGACACGCCGCGACACGCCGCCGCAGGCCATGACGGTGACCGACGACGACCGGCCGTCGCCCGCGAGCGCCGCTGCCGCTGGGCCCGCCACCGAGAAGAAGCCCGCGGCGAAGAAACCCGCGCGCAAGGCCGCGACCGAGAAGACAGCGATGAAGAAGACCACAGCGAAGAAGACGGCGACGAAGAAGACCGCGGCGAAGAAGGCGGTGACCAAGAAGACCGCGGCGAAGAAGACGACCGCGAAGAAGGCCGCTCCACGCAGGCAGGGCACCACGGACCCCGGCACCACCGCCGGTTAGCCACCGGCCCGGCCTCGGTCGCGCTCCGCGCGGGGGTCGCCGCCGGCCAGGCGTCCGCTACGCGGGCGTGAGGCCGGACGCGTCCAGCAGGTAGGCGGTGAGGGGTTCGTAGAAGTGCGGGCTGGTGACGTAGTCGTCGAGGGGGACGCACACCGTGAGCGTGCCCTCCGCTTCGCCGAGGAAGAGGGCCGGGTCGTTGCTGTCGGCGTAGCCGACGGTCTCGATGCCGCGTTCCGCCGCGCAGCCGGCCCAGCCGTGGTCGGCGATCACCAGGTCGGGCGAGGGCTCGCCCTCCTGGGGGAGGGCGTCCAGGATCTCGGCCATCGGTCGTGGCGAGTGGGTGTGCCAGAGCGAGGCGCCGCGCTCGTAGACGGCGACGTCGGCGAACTGGGCGATCCGGCCCTCGTCGGCGGTGAGGCCGAGCGGCACCCGCACCAGCTCGCAGCCGGCCGCCCGGAGGGCGGCGGCGGTGCGGACGTGCACGCCGAGCAGCCCGCCGGGGTGGCCGGTGGCCACCAGCACCCGCTGGCGGTCGGCGACGGCCTTCCGCAGCAGTGTCGCGGCCCGGTCGAGGGCGTCGACGGTCAGTTCGGGGTCGATGGTGTCCTGGCCCTGCCGGTGCTCCGGGTCCTCGTCGACGCCGCACCGCTCGGCCATCACGGCCAGCACGTCCTGTTCGTCGGTCCAGCGGTCGCCGAGCTCGAGGCCGAGCCAGTAGTAGCGGTTGCCGTTGGCCAGCTCCCGGTAGTGCGCCAGGTTGTTCTCCCGGGGGGTGGCGACCTCGCCCGCGATCCTGGTCTGTATGAGGTGTTCGATCAGTTCCGAACGGGAGGGGACGGCGGAGGTCGGCATAGGGCAAGTATCGCCTGGCCGGTGAACTTACGGCGGCGGTGTCGCCGAGCTGTGATCTCCCCGTGGAGTGGTCCGTCGTTCGATGTACCGCGGGCGCCGACGATCGTCCCGCGGGCCGAGGCAGGGGCCGGGCGTCCGGGCCTAGCGTCGAGCGTGTCCGTGGCGGACGTTCGAGAGGGGACGCGGGGCGATGGCTCCTGGCAAGGCACGGTTGGTGGAGGGCGGCGCGCTGGTCGTGGTCGGCGGCCTGTTGCGGCTGTTCGGCGGCGACCTGGAGCTCGGCTGGTTCGACGCGCACCCGTTCGGCGTCGTCCTGATGCTGGCGGGCGGCGTCCAACTCCTGGACGGCGCCTGGCGGTTGAACCGAGGGCGGCGGGAGTCAGCGTGAGGGGTGGCGCGGGATCGTGCCGGCGGCGACGAGGGCGGCCGTCAGCAGGCCGGTGACCAGCACGGCGGCGGGCAGGAGGGTGGCGGCGAGCACCAGCGCCGCCGTCAGCGGGAAGAGCAGGCCCTGCCGGCCGCCGACCTGGTGCGGCCTGATGTGCAGCAGCCACAGGACGACCAGGAAGAGCGCGACGGGGAGGGTGACGGCCGCGGCGGCCGCGACGCGGCCGACGGCGGCGTGGTGCACGGAGTGGTCGACGTTCACCGCGAGCCCCGCGCCGACGGCGGCGGCCGCGCCGAACACCAGGTAGTGGCCGTAGCCCCAGACGAAGGCCGTCCGCTGGGAGAGCAGCAGCTCGGCGGCGGGCTTGGCGAAGTACAGCCACCACATCGAGAAGACGATCAGCAGCCCGCCGGCCGCCACCGTGAACAGCCGGGCCGTCGCCTCCTGCGTGTCCACGGCCGAGCGCACGGCCGTGGTGGCGGACAGCACGGACTCGCCGAGCACGATCAGCGTGAACAGGCCGTACCGTTCGGCGATGTGGTGCGGGTGGAACGGCGTGCGGCGGGCCAGCTCCGCCCACACCGGCACCGCCAGGTCGCAGGCGGCGAACGCCGCGAACAGCGGCAGTTGGAGGCCGGGCGGCAGGAGCAGCCAGCCCAGCCACGCCGCCTGTACGACGGCGAGGCCGAGCGCGTAGCGGCGGGCGGTGGCCCTGCCCTCCGGGTGGGCGCGGGCGGCCCGCAGCCACAGGGTGATCAGGGCGGCCCGCATCACCGTGTAGCCGATGGCGATGATGAGGAAGTCGCCCTGCTCGAAGGCCTGGGTGACGCCGGCGGCGAGGATCAGCGCGCCGGTGATGGTCACCAGCAGCGCGATCCGGTACGGCACGTCGTCGGTGTCGTAGGCGGAGGCGAACCATGTGACGTTCATCCAGGCCCACCAGATGGCGAACCAGCCGGCCAGGAAGCTGAGCACGGCGTGGCCGGCGTGGTCGTCCGCGACGTAGTGGTGCAGCTCGCCGGCGATCTGCGCCACGGCGACCACGAAGCACAGGTCGAAGAACAGCTCCAGCGGGGTGGCCACCCGGTGCTCCTCCTCGGGATCGCGGGCGGCCATGGGCCGGTGCAGGGGCGCGCTGCTCATGGGGACATACTGGGTCATTCCGTCGCGTCGCGGCGCGTGTCGAAGGCCGCGGCGAGCTGGTCGAGCAGGGGGGTCGCCGACGGGTGCCGGTCCTGGCGTGGGGTGATCGCGTAGACGCCGCGGGTCGGGGGATCGACGAGGGCCACCGTGGTGACGTCGGCGCGCAGCGCGCCCCGCAGCGCGCCGGGGATCAGGGCGATGGCGTGGCCGGTCGCGACCAGGGCCGTCTTGCCCGGCAGGTCGGCCGCGGCGAGGTCGACGCGGGCGGTGACGCCGGCCCGGGCGGCGTGCTGGCGCAGCAGTGCCGCCGAGCCGTCGTTGTCCTCGACCCAGACCTCGTCGGCCAGCGCCTCGACGGGCACCGGGCCGTGCCCGGCCAGCGGGTGGTCGGCGGGCAGCACGACGACCATCTCGTCCATGCCGAGGAAGCGTCGCTCGACCCGCGGATCGTCGGGCAGCCCCGGAGGCGCGTCGGTGACGACGGCGACGTCGAGCTCGCCGGCGACCACGCGCTCGTGCAGCCGCGCGCTCAGCGCGGGGGACAGGCTCCACCTGAGCGGCGTGGCCCCGTCCAGCAGGCGGCGGATCGCCGCGGGCACGATCCCGGCGGCCAGGGATGGGGTCGCGCCGACGGCCAGCGGCCGACTCGGCGCACCGTCGCGAACCGCCCGCACGGCGCGGTCCGCCTCGTTGAGCGTGCGCAGGGCGTGGTGCCGGAACACCTCGCCGGCGGGCGTCGGACGCACGCCGCGCACGTGCCGCCGCACCAGCTCGGCCCCGAGCCGGCGCTCCAGGCCGGCGATCTGCCGGGAGACCGCCGACTGTGTGTAGCCAAGATCGGCGGCGGCCGCCGACAGCGACCCGAGCCGGCACACCGTCACGAACGTCCGCCAGGCGGTCAGATCCATGGGACCGATGGTATGCGCTCCACGCATGGATACCCTGCGAGATCTGCGCTTGTCGCAGGGGAGTGCGGGCCCGCAGGCTGGGACGCATGACCGCACCGCACCACACGATCGCCGTCCTCGGCCTGGGCCGCATGGGCGCCGCCATCACCAACCGACTCGCCGACCACGACCTGGACGTCGTCGGCTGGACACGCTCCGGGCGCGCGGGGGACGTCCGCCGCACCGTCGAGGACCCGGACGAGGCCGTGGCGAAGGCCGACATCGTCCTGCTGGCGTTGTTCGACGGCCGGGCCTGCGCGGAGGTCGTCGACCGGATCAACGGCGCGCTGCGGCCGGACGCGATCGTGGTGAACACCAGCACCGTCGGCCCCGACGAGGCGGCGGGGCTGGCCCGGCGGCTCGGCCCGGCCTATGTCCACGCGCCGGTGCTCGGCTCCGTGCCGGCCGTCGCGGCCGGCGACCTGCGGATCCTCGCCGCCGGCGAACCGGCCGCGTTCGACCGGGCCCGACCGGTCCTGGACGCGCTCGGCACCGTGCGGCGGGTGGCCGACGCCGCCACCGCCGCCGCGCTCAAGCTGGTCGCCAACTGCGGCCTCGCCGGCACCGTGCTGGCGCTGCGCGACGCGCTGCGGCAGGCCGAGGCGCTGGGGCTGCCCCGGGAGCAGGTCCTCGACGTCCTCGAACTCGGCCCGCTCGGCTGCCTTGTCGCCCGCAAGGGGCCGTTCCTCCGCGGCGAGCCGGCCACCGCGGAGTTCACCATCGGCGCGCTGGCCAAGGACCTGGCGCTGCTGGCCACCGCGTCCGGCCGCCCGCCGGGCGGCGCGGCCGAGCTGGCCGCCATCGCCGCCGCCGATCCGGAGGCGGACATCGCGGTCGCCGCCACGGTCCCCGCCGTGGACGACGCCGTGCGCGCACCGCTGCGCGCCTACGTGCGCGGCCACGCCACCGGCGACCCGGCCCACTTCCGCGACGCGTTCCTGCCCACCGCGCACATCGAGGGGATCCGGGACGGGGCGTTCGTCTCGTGGGGCCTGGACGAGTACTGCGCGCTCTTCCCCGGCCGGCCCGCCCCGGACGAGGCGAGCCGCACCCGACGCGTCGACGCCGTCGACGTCCACGGCACCGTCGCCACCGCGACCATGACCCTCCGGCACGGCGCCGACACCTTCACCGACGTCTTCCTGCTGGTCCGCGCCGAGGCCGGCTGGCGCATCGCCAACAAGGCGTACCACCGGCACGCCTGAGCCGCCGCCGGGTGTGACGGTTCGGCTGTGCCGCGAGGCTACTTGTCCAGGTCCATGACCCGCGTGCCGGTGCCCTGGTAGGCATCGGGGGCGAGCGTGGCCACGATGGCGCCCTCCGGGCGCTCCACGGACGGCGCGGCGACCTGCACGGCATGGGCGATGCCAGGGGTGAGACCGGCGGCGCAGAGTTGGGAGACGGCCAGTATGTCGGAGAACGTCAGATCGACCGCGTTCAGCACTTCCAGCGCGCCGACGTGGGCAGCGACGCCGTGACGTTCACGGTCCGCCTCCAGCACGCAGAGCACGGGGACCCACAGCTTGTTGCTGTGATTGCGATAGGCGTTGTGGATCAGACTGGAAGCCATGCGATTGCCCGAGCCGAGCGCCAGCAGGGTCGGATGGTCGATGACCAGGTGATGCTGGATCACGCGGCTGCCTCGGAGCGGTTAGCGAAGGCATCCTCGATCTTGCGTTGGATGAGGTCGCTGTCCTCGTCGGTGACGTGGACGCCGAAGTGCTCCGCGAGGTAGGCGCGTGCCCGCTCCGCACGGTCCTCGCGTTCCTGAAGGGTGAGGGTCGACTCGGCGAACTCCTGGACGAGCGAGCGGATCGACACGCCACGGGCTTCGGCGAGTACCGCCAACCGGTCGCGGACATGGTCGGGGACGCGGATCATGACGTCAGGCATGCGAGGAGTATACGCGGCGTATATGCCCCTCGGGGGCGGAGCAGCACCCGGCCGGTCTCCTACAGTGGGGCCTCGTGCTCTACGGGAGATCGGCGGAGATCGACGCGCTCGACGAGGTGATCGCGCGGGCCCGCGACGGCTTCGGCGGGGCGGTGGTGTTGCGGGGTGAGGCGGGCGCGGGGAAGACGGCGCTGCTCGACGCGGCGGCCGCGCGCGGCGGCGCGATGCGGGTGCTGCGGGCCACCGGCGTGGAGGCCGAGTCCGACCTCGCGTTCGCGGCGCTGCACCAGGTGCTGTGGCCGGTGACCGGCTCGCTCGACGCGCTGCCGGAACCGCAGGGCGAGGCCGTGCGCGCCGCCCTCGGGCTCGCCGCGGGCGGTGGCGGCGACCGGTACCTGCTGGGCGCCGGGGTGCTGTCGCTGCTGGCCGAGGCCGCCGCGCCGGACGGTCTGCTCTGCGTGGTCGACGACTTCCAGTGGGTCGACCGGGCCTCGGCCGACGCGCTGCTGTTCGCCGCCAGACGGCTGGCAACGGAACGGATCGCGCTGCTGTTCGCCGTGCGCGGGGACGCGCCGGTCAGGGGCGTGCCGCTGACGGTGGACGTGCCGGGCCTGCCCGGGGCCGCGGCGGCCGAGCTGCTGGCGACCCGCCACGGGGTGGCGCCCGCGGTGGCCAGGGAACTCGTCGCGGGGACCCGGGCCAACCCCCTCGCGCTCGGCGAGATCGCCGCCCGCCTGACGCCCGCCCAGCTCGCCGGGCGCGAACCGCTGCCCGACCCGCTGCCCGGCGGCGCCCGGCTCTTCGGCGAGCGGGTGACGGCCCTGTCGGCCCCCGCCCGGCTGCTCGCCCTGGTCGCCGCCGTGGCGGCCGACCTCGACCTGGTGCTGCGCGCCACCGAGCGTCTTCCGGGGACCCGGGAAGCGCTGGCGGAGCTTGAGGAGTCAGGGCTCGCCACGCTCTCCGGCACCCGGGTGCGGTTCCGCCATCCGCTCGTCAGGTCGGCGGTGCACGAGGCCGCCGCCCCGGCCGACATCCGCCGGGTGCACGCCGTGCTGGCGGAGCTGACCGAGGGCGACAGCCGCGCCTGGCACCTGGCCGGCGCCGCCCTGGGCCAGGACGAGCGGGTCGCCGCCGAGCTGACGGCCGCCGCGGCGCGGGCGCGCGACCGCGGCGGGTACGGCACCGCCGCCACCGCGCTGGCCAGGGCCGCCGAGCTGACCCCGAAGCCGGCCGCCCGTGCCGTCCGCCTGAAGGACGCCGCCGTCGCCGCCTGGCTCGGCGGCCGACCCGGGCAGGCCGAGTCGCTGCTGGCCGAGGCCCGCGAGCTGGCCGGCGCGGACGCCGGGCTCGCCCTGGAGATCGCCCGGCTCCGCGGCCGGTTCGAGCTGAACTCGGGCGACGCCGCCGAGGCCGTGCGGATCCTGGCGGCGGGCGAGGGCCTCGACATGCTGGCCGACGCGATGGAGGCCGCCTCGTACGTCGGCGACCCGGCGGCCGTCGTCGAGCTCGGCCGGCGGGCGGCCGCGCACCCCGAGGGCTTCCTGCGCGACACGCTGGCCGGGATCGGCCTGACGTCGGCCGGGCACGAGGCGGGACCCGGCCTGCTGCGGCGGGCGTTGGCCAGGACCGGCGAGCTCGGCGAGGCGGCCGAGTACCTGTGGGCGGCGGCCGCGGCCAGCCAGCTCGGCGAGTCGGACCTGGCGACGGAGCTGGTCGACCGGGCCGGACGGGTGGCCAGGGTGTCGGGGATGGCCGGGCAGCTCCCCGTCGTGCTGGAGTTCGTGGCGACGGGCGAGCGCCTCGTCGGGCGGCTGGCGAGCAGCCAGGCCGTCTCCGAGGAGGGCCTGGAGCTGGCCAGGGACGCCGGCTACACGAACACGGTGGCCGCGCACCTCGCCAACCTGGCGGTGCTCGCGGCGCTGCGCGGCGAGGCGGAGAGCTGCGAACGGTGGGCCCGCGAGGCGCTGGCCATCGCCGTGCCGCACCGGGTGGGGCTGCGGGCCGGGGTCGCCGCGTACGCGCTGGCGCTGCTCGACCTGTGCCTGGGGCGGCACGCGGCGGCGCACGACCGGTTCACCGCCCTCGCCGCGGCCGGGCCGGGCGTCGGGCATCCCACCGTGGCGTGGCGGACGGCGCCGGATCGCGTCGAGGCCGCCATGGGCGCCGGCGACGGCGCGGCGGCGCGGGCGGCGTCGGAGGCGTACCGGCGGGGGGCGGCGCACGCCGCGACGCCCGAGTCGCACGCCCTGCTGGCCCGCTGCCGTGGCCTGGTCGACCCTTCGGACGAGGCCGTCGACGCCTTCGACGAGGCGCTGCGGCTGCACACCAACCCGTTCGAGGCGGCCAGGACGGCCCTGCTGCTGGGCGAACGCCTGCGCCGCGCGCAGCGGCCCGGCGAGGCGCGGCCGCACCTGCGGACGGCGTGGGAGACGTTCGAACGGGCGGGCGCGCGGCCGTGGGCGAGGCGTGCGCGGGCCGAGCTGCGGGCGGCGGGCGAGAGCGGCGGCGGGCAGGCCCCGCCCGCCGCCGCGCTCGACGTGCTGACCCCGCAGGAGCTGCGCATCGCGGAGCTGGTCGCCGACGGGCTGTCGAGCAGGCAGATCGCCGCCCGGCTCTTCCTGAGCCCGCGCACGGTCGAGTACCACCTGTACAAGATCTATCCGAAGCTGGGCATCGGCTCCCGTACGGAACTCGCGCGCCTGGTGGTTCTGACCGGTAGTTCTACGGAAGGCACCGGCGGCGGAACCCGAGATGCTCTGAGACATGAGTGACGTGAAGATCTGGAGCGAGGAGTTCGGCGCCGAGACGGACGCGCCGATCCTGTTGGTCATGGGTTCGATGTCGCAGGGCGTCCTGTGGCCGGACGAGTTCGTCGGGCGCCTCGTCGCCGGGGGCCGCCGGGTGATCAGGTACGACCACCGGGACACCGGCCGGTCGGACACCGTCGACTTCGCGGCGGACCCGTACACCTGGAACGACATCAAGGACGACGTGTACCGGGTGCTGGACGCCCACGGCCTGGCGAGCGCGCACCTGGTCTGCCACTCGGCGGGCGGGCTGCTCGGCCAGTTCGTCGCGGTGGAGCGGCCGGAGCGGGCGCGCACGCTGACCGTCATCGGCTCCTCGCCGCTCGGCGGCGGCGAGGGCCAGGTGATCATGCGGGCCCTGATGGGGGAGCCGCAGCCCGAGGGAAGCCTGCCCGAACCCACCCCGGAGTTCGTGGCCTTCTACCGCGCGCTGCTGGCCGCCGCGCCGCCCGCGGACCGGCGCGCCAGGATCGACGGCATGATCGCCGAGCAACGGCTGCTGCACGGCACCGGGCTGCCGTTCGACGAGGACGCGGCGCGCCGGCTCCAGGAGCGGATCCACGACCGGGCCCGCGATCTGTCGGCGGTGGCCAACCACCGGCTGGCCGCGGCGGCGAAGCCGGACTTCGAGCCGGTGGGCGTGCTGCACCGGGTGGAGGCGCCGACGCTGGTCGTCGAGGGCAGCCACGAGCCGGCCAAGCCGGGCCACGGCGCGCTGATCGCCGAGCGGATTCCGGGGGCACGGCTGCTGATCGTGCCGGGCATGGGCCACACGCTGCCGCCGGAGACGCACGAGGAACTGGCCACCGCGATCCTCGCGCACACGGCCGGGTGACCCTCAGGGCAGGGTCAGCACCCGCGGTCCCTCGTCGGTGACGGCCACCGTGTGCTCGAAGTGGGCGGCCCGGCTGCCGTCGTTGGTGCGGAGGGTCCAGCCGTCGGCGGATGTGTGCCAGTCGTCCCGGCCGCCGGCGATCAGCATCGGCTCCAGAGCCAGCACCAGGCCGTGCTTCAGCGGGTAACCGCGCCCCGGGCGGGCCTCGTTGGGGACCGACGGGTCCTCGTGCATCTGGCGGCCGATGCCGTGGCCACCGTAGCCCTCCATGATGCCGTAGCCGGCGGCCCGGCTGACACGGCCGATGGCGTGGCCGATGTCGCCGAGCCGGCCGCCGACCACGGCGGCGGCGATGCCGGCTTCGAGGGCCTGCCGGGTGGTGTCGAGCAGCCGCTGGTCCGCCGGGTCGGCCTCGCCGATGGTGAAGCTGATCGCCGCGTCGCTGGCCCAGCCGTCCAGGTAGGCGCCGCAGTCGACGCTCAGCAGGTCGCCGTCGCGCAGCCGGTAGCCGTCCGGGATGCCGTGCACGATCGCGTCGTTCACGGAGGCGCAGATGACGCCGGGGTAGGGCGTCGGCGCGAAGTGCGGGTGGTAGTCGAGGAAGGCGGGCTTGGCGCCGGCGTCCCGGATGACCGCGTGCGCGACCTCGTCGAGCTCACACAGCGACACGCCCGGCCGCGCGGCCTCCCGCACGGCGGCCAGGGCCCGGGCGGTGACCCGCCCCGACTCGCGCATCGTCGCCAGCGCCGCGTCCGTCTTGATCTCCACCATGCCGAGCACTCCTCCTGTGCCAATTCTTATACCGGTATTAGTATCACGGGCATGGTACGCACTCCACTCACCCCCGAGGAGCGCGAGCGGGGCCGGTTCCTCGGCGTCCTGCTCCGCGAGGCACGCGGCGAGCGCAGCATGGCCGAGATCGCGGCGGCGGCCGGGATCTCCGCCGAGACCCTGCGCAAGATCGAGACCGGCCGCGCCCCCACGCCGGCCTTCTTCACGATCGCGGCCCTGGCCGGCGCGCTTGGCCTCTCCCTCGACGAGGTGGCCGGCGCGTGCGCCGCCGCCGGCCCGGCGGCGGAGGCGGCCGTGGCCTGACGGGCCGCGACGGCGAACGCCACAGACGGCGGGCGTGGCGTCGGATATCATTCTGGGGAAATGTATATACGGCGTCGTGGAGGTGGCGATGTCACGTACGGTGATTGATCTGGACGACGAGGCCCTGGCGGAAGCGGCCAGGCACCTGGGCACGGAGACCAAGAAGGACACGGTCAACGCCGCCCTGCGGGAAATCGTTGATCGACGGCGGCGTGCGGCGGCGATCGCACGGATGAGACAACTGGTGGCTGAGGGGGAGATCGACTTCTCGCTCATCGAGGATGACTCGGCTACCGGAGAGTGCTCGGCCGCGTGACGGAGCAGTTCCTGATCGACACCAGTGCCCTGGTGCGCCTCTACCGCGGCCAGGCAAGTCCGGCCTGGGACGACTCCGCCGCCTCCGGCCTGGTGGGGCTGTGCGAGCCCGTGCGCCAGGAGTTCCTTCGGGCGGTTGGGGGCCGGCCTGCCTACTACGAGGCGGACGGACTGCTGCGCGAGACCTTCCCCACATACGTCATGCGGGAATCCGTTTGGGACGACGCCGCCGAACTCCAACGCGGGCTGGCTGACCGAGGCTGGCACCAATGTGCCAGCCCGGTCGATCTGCTCGTCGCCGTCACGGCGGCGCATCACAAGCTGACGCTGCTCCACAACGACGCCGACTTCGAGACGATCGCCCGACTGACCGGGCAGCCGGTCCGACGCATGCATTGAGGCATCTCAGGACAGCGGCAGCGCGCGCCCCGTTGTTCTCGGTGCCGCCGCCTGTTCGCGGCCTGACGCGGTTCGTCGCGTCACCTGCGCCAGAACAGGTGGTGCGTCACGCCGCTCGGGCTGGGCACCACCTCCAGGTGGAACCGGTCGCGCAGCTCGTCCGGCGAGTCCCAGAGCCGCAGCCCCGACCCGAGCTCCACCGGCGAGACCGCCACGTGCAGGGTGTCGACGAGGTCGGCGTCCAGGAACTCCCGGATGGTGGTGACCCCACCACCGAGCCGCACGTCCTTGCCTTCCGCCGCGTTCTGCGCCTGCGCGAGGACCGTGGCCGGGTCGCCGTCGATGAAGTGGAAGGTGGTGTCGGAGAGGGTGAACGACGGACGCGGGTGGTGCGTCATGACGAACACCGGCGTGTGGAACGGCGGCTCGTCACCCCACCAGCCCAGCCACTCGTGGTCCTGCCAGGGGCCGCGCTGCGGCCCGAACTTGTTGCGGCCCATGATCTCGGCACCGATGTTGTTGGAGAAGTCCCGGGTGAAGTAGTCGTCGAGACCACGACTGCCGCCCGGGTCCGTGCGGTTGGGCCAACTCGCCGTGGCCCCGGCCCACGAGAACAGCCGCTCCGGACCGTCGAGCCCAAACGGCCGTTCGAGAGTCTGGTCCTCACCGGCCGCGACGCCGTCACTCGAGACGTTGAAGTTCTGCACCCTCAGCAGCTGGCCCATCTGAATCCTCCTCCATGGACGGTACGGAGGATGGACCGCCGGAGCCGGCGAAACTCATCGCGGCGGGCGGCGACGGCGTCCTCGACGGTCGCGGCCAGCCGCGCCGTGCGTCGGCGGCGATCCGCTCAACCACGTCTCTGTTGCCGTGTGGCGCGTGGCCGACATTCACCGGGACGAAACTGCCGCCCGGCCTGCGGTAGCGAGCGAGCTCGCCGGCTTCGGCGTCCGCCGACAGGGGCGACGGCAGTGCTGGTCCCACAGCAAGGGCGGTGGCGGCATCGGCCGGCTACTGGGGAACGAGGACCGGTCCGTCGTGGCGGCGCTCGGTGTCGCGGACGGGGTGGACGCTGGGGAGATTGTCGGCGACCTCAACCGCAGTGCTCGTCATCGCCGTTGCTCTGGGACGAGTGGGCCAATTGGTCGTGCTCATGCGGCCCAGAGGTCGTTGGCGATATTCCCGATCAGCGCCAGAGAAGCCTTGGGGGACAGCGCGGCTGCTCGTAGGTGATCGTAGGCTCGGAAGTATTGGGTCACGAGTGCCGGTTCCTCGATGAGTTGTCCTGAGTAGTCGCTCTCGGCGTAATACGTGGGAGGTGCGTCGGGGAAGGTCATCAGTGCGGCCGACCCATGAAGAAATGGGTGTGGGCCAGCGGAGAAGGGCATCACCTGAAGCACCACCCGGTGGTGGTCGTGCCCCAGTTCGAGCAGCCGGTCGAGTTGTCGTCGCATGAGCTCTGGCCCGCCCATGGGGAGACGGAACGCGGCCTCATGGATCGTGAACCACAACTCGGGCGCGGTTGGGTCCTCCAACATTCGCTGCCTGTCGAGTCGAGCCTTGACCCGCTTCTCGACCGCTTCATCCGGGTCGTAGGGGTGGGCTGCCCGCACAAGTGCCCGGGCATAGTCCTCGGTTTGGAGCGTGCCCGGGACGAGCAATTGCGTGGACTCGCAGATGGTCTGCGCGTTCTTCGTCAGTTCGATAACTGCGGCGTAGTAGTGCGCGTGGCCCTTCTCGCACTCGTGCACCAACTTGCAGAGCCGTTGGAAGTGTTCACCGGTGCCGAAGATCTCGTCGAAGAGCTTCGACATCTCCAGCTGAGGGCGGCGTTCGGCAGTCTCGAACTGGCCGATGTAGGTTCCGGAACAAAACACCCGCTTTCCCAGGACATCCTGGGAGAATCCGGCGCCCTCTCGTAGGCGACGCAGTTCCCCGCCGTAGAAAGCTCGCGGGGACAGATAAGGGTTCAGCTCCTTCGGGTGAACCATTGGCCAACGCTCCTTTGCCGCAGGCGAGTTGTGGGGTCGAAGCCCCTTCCGCAGTGTATGACCACTGGTCACGCTGTGGGCGCGGAACGTAATTCTCCAGCAGAAGGGCCACCCTCCTGATGAACCCCCCTCCCGCCGCGGCGGTCCAAGCGTTGAGCGACGCGCTCGCCGGTGCCGGCATCACGCTGCCGTCCCTTGCCGTCGACCTCGTCTCGTGCACCTCCGTCTTCCACACCCGGCCGCTCGTGGAGCTCGGCCGCTGCGATGTCGACACGGCGCGGCGGCTCGCCGCCGTGGTGCGGGCCGGGCAGGGCCGTGCTTGAGCCCGGGCTGTGGTGTGAGCGGGTCGTCCGGCGGGACGATGACGTCGGCGTCCAGGCGCGGCGCGCCGCGCGGCCGATCCAGGCGTTGATCTGGATGCGGGTCGAGGTGCGCACGGTGCTGTCGCTGCTGGACGCCGACGAGGCGGAGCGGGTGTACCGGTGGCTGTCGTACGGGCAGTGGGAGGCGATCTACCGGCTGCGGGCCGGTGGGTCCTGCCGACTGCCCGTACGGACCCGTACGGGGGTGCGGGTCTCCTGGGAGATCAGGCCGGTGCTGTTCCTGCCCACGGCGGGGCGATGCACCGAGGCCGAGTCCACGGCGGAGTTGGCCGCTGCCGTCCGGGAGGTTACGGCGCCAAGCGCCGGAACAGCATCAGCCACTGCGGCGGGCTGACCACCCCCACCGCCGCGTCGTCCGGGATCCCGGCCGCGCGCAGCGCGTCACGGACCCGGGACGACCGACGCTGCCGGGAGAGCGTGGCCCGCAGCGAGCCGCCGACGCCGGTGAAGCCCTCGGCGACCAGCGCCCGGAACTCCGGCAGCCGGTGGGTCGGCAGCAGCGGCTCGGGCCGGCGGGTGATCCGCAGCACCGCCGAGTCGGTGCGCGGCACCGGCGTGAAGTGCTGCCGGCGGATCCGTGGCCCGAGTTCCCAGCCGTGCTCGGGCCAGCTCCGCACCGTCAGCAGCGGCCAGGTGCCGAAGTCGCCGGTGCGGCGCCTGGCGAACTCCAGCTGGGTGACGAGCGTCGCCGAGGTCAGCGCCCGCGCGTCCAGGCACCAGCGGACGATGTCCGTGGTGCGCGAGTAGGGGATGTTGCCGACCACCGCGAACGGGGTGCGCGGCGGGGTGGCCCGCAGGAAGTCGCCCGCCACCACCCGCACGTTCCGTGCGGGGGAGAGGCGGTCCGGCAGCCGGCGGGAGAGCGCCGGGTCGATCTCGTAGGCGACGACCCGGCCGGCCGAGCCGGCCAGCAGCCGGGTCAGGGTGCCCTCGCCGGCGCCCGGCTCCAGCACCGTCTCGTCCGGCCGCAGCCGGGCGGTGCGCACGATCATGCCCAGCACCCCGGGCTCGTGGAGAAAGTTCTGCGAGAGGTTCTTGCGCTGGTGAATGCGTTCGCGTGCCATGAAGGCTCACGTCCTCGTGTGTGCGAGGACAGGCCGAGGCGGCGGTATGGGAACGCTGAGGGGTGCCGACGGCCTGTCCGGTGGTCAGAGACACACGGACGGCCCTGGCAGGTATGGGAGAGCTGGTTACAACGGGACGCTCAGGCGCCGGGCAGGTCCCCCAGGACCAGGGCCGGGCGCCGCACGCGAGGACGGGTGTACATGAACACGGCCCGCGCGGCGGCGCACAGACCGTGGATGTTCAACGCTCCCATGGCGGTGACCGTACGCACGCGCGTCGGCGCCCCGCAACCGAATTACCACTCCGCTGATCGTCGGTTCATAGTGTTGCTGTGGGATGAAATCCGCAGGTCCCGACGTTGGGTTTCCCTGGGATACGACAGCGAGGGAGAGACGGCGTGCCCAGTGGTGGTCGTGGTGAGGGATGGATACGGCGGCTGACCGCCTACTGCTGGCGTTACCGGCGCAACCTGCTGCTCTCCGTCGGCGCCTCGCTGGTCGGCATGGCCGTGATGGCGCTGATGCCGCTGATCGTCAAGAACGTCATCGACGACGTCGTCGTCGGCGGCCAGGGCGGGCTCGGCGGGCAGATCGCGCTGCTGATCGCCGCCGCCCTCGTCGTCTACGCGCTCACCTTCATCCGCCGCTACTACGGCGGCCGGCTCGGCATCGACGTCCAGCACGACCTGCGCACCGAGATCTTCCGCACCATCACCCGGCTCGACGGCCGCCGCCAGGACCAGCTGTCCACCGGGCAGGTCGTGGGCCGCGCCACCAGCGACCTCCAGCTGATCCAGGGCCTGCTCTTCATGCTGCCGATGACCATCGGCAACCTGATGCTCTTCGCGGTCTCGCTGGTCGTGATGGTCACCCTCTCCCCGCCGCTCACCCTCGTCGCCCTCGCCGTCGGCCCCGCCCTCTGGTTCATCACGGTCCGCAGCCGGGACCGGCTCTTCCCCGCCACCTGGTACGCGCAGCAGCGCGCCGCCGAGGTGGCGGGCGTGGTGGACGGCGCCGTCACCGGGGTCCGCGTCGTCAAGGGCTTCGGGCAGGAGGAGCAGGAGACCGGCAAGCTGCGCGACGTCAGCCGGCGGCTCTTCGGCGCCCGGATGCGCACCGTCCGGCTCAACGCCCGCTACACGCCGGCGCTCCAGGCCGTGCCGGCGCTCGGCCAGGTCGCGATGCTGGCGTTCGGCGGCTGGATGGCGACCCGGGGCCAGATCTCGCTCGGCACCTTCGTCGCCTTCTCCACCTACCTGGCGCAGCTCGTCGGCCCGGTGCGGATGTTCACGCTCATCCTCACCATGGGCCAGCAGGCGCGGGCCGGCGTCGAGCGGGTCGTGGAGCTGATCGACACCAGGCCCGAGATCAGCGAGGCCCCGGACGCCCACGAGCTGCCGGCTGACGCCCCGGCCACCGTCGAGTTCGACCGGGTCTCCTTCGGCTACGGCCCGGAGCGGACCGTGCTGCGCGACCTCAGCCTGCGCATCGAGCCGGGCGAGACGCTGGCCGTCGTCGGCCCCTCGGGCAGCGGCAAGTCCACCGTCTCCCTGCTGCTGCCCCGCTTCTACGACCCCGACGAGGGCGCCGTCAGGATCGGCGGCGAGGACGTCAGGCACCTCACCTACGACTCGCTGCGCACCGCCATCGGCCTGGTGCCCGAGGACAGCTTCCTCTTCTCCGACACCATCCGCGCCAACCTCGCCTACGGCCACCCCGAGGCCGACGAGCGGCAGATCAGGGCCGCCGCCCGCGCCGCCCAGGCCGAGGAGTTCATCCTGGCGCTCCCCGACGGCTACGACACCCGCATCGGCGAGCAGGGCCTGACCCTCTCCGGCGGCCAGCGGCAGCGGATCGCGCTGGCCCGCGCCATTCTCACCGACCCCAGGCTGCTGATCCTGGACGACGCCACCTCGGCCGTGGACGCCCGCGTCGAGCACGAGATCCACAGCGCGCTGCGGTCCGTGATGGCGGACCGCACCACGCTGCTGATCGCCCACCGGCAGTCCACGCTCCAGCTCGCCGACCGGATCGCCGTGCTGGACGGCGGCCGGCTCGTCGACACCGGCACCCACGAGGAGCTCGTCGAGCGCTGCGAGCTCTACCGCGCCCTGCTCGCCGACCCCGGCGAGCTCGGCGGCGTCGAGCGCGACCCGGCCGGGGTCACCGCCGAGCCGGCCGGCGATCCTCCCCCAGCTTCGCTGGGAGGTGCCCCCAGGCCCGAGGTCGACGAGCCCGTGGAGGACGAGGCCGGCAGCCCCGAGCTGCGGGCCCGGGTCGCCGCCCTGCCGCCCGCCACCGACACCCCCGACATCGACGAGGCGCGGGCCGCGCGCCCCGAGACCGAGTACGGGCTGCGCCGGCTGCTCGCCGGGCTCGGCCGGCCGCTGCTGCTCGCCCTGCTGCTGGTGGTCGCCGACGCCGCCGCGTCCCTGCTGGTGCCGGTGCTGATCAGGCACGGCATCGACCAGGGCGTGGAGCGGGCCGCGCTCGGCGCCGTGTGGGCCGCCTCCGGGATCGCGCTCGCCGTGGTGCTCGGCCAGTGGGCCGCCCAGTACGGCGCGATCCGCGCCGTCGGCCGCACCGGCGAGCGGGCCCTCTACTCGCTGCGCGTCAAGATCTTCGCCCAGCTCCAGCGGCTCGGGCTCGACTACTACGAGCGCGAGCAGGCCGGCCGGGTGATGACCCGGATGACGACGGACGTGGACGCCCTCACCACCTTCCTGCAGACCGGCCTCACCCAGGCGCTGGTCTCCGTGCTCACCTTCTTCGGCATCATGGGCGTGCTGCTCGCCATCGACCTCCAGCTGGCGCTGATCGTGCTGGCCACGCTGGTGCCGCTGGTCGCCGGCACCGTGGTGTTCCGCCGGCGCAGCTCGCGCGCCTACGAGCTGGCGCGCGAGCGGGTCAGCGGCGTCAACGCCGACCTCCAGGAGTCCGTGGCCGGGCTGCGGATCGTCCAGGCCTTCCGGCGCGAGCGGGACGGCTACGAGCGGTTCGCCGACCGCTCGGACGGCTACCGGCAGGCCCGGGTGCACGGACAGTGGCTGATCTCCGTCTACTTCCCCTTCGTGCAGCTGCTCGCCACCCTGGCCACCGCCGGGGTGCTGGTGGTCGGCGCCGGCCGGGTCGGGGACGGCACCCTGACCGCCGGCGCGCTGGTCGCCTACCTCCTCTACATCGAGCTGTTCTTCGCCCCGGTGCAGCAGCTCTCCCAGGTCTTCGACGGCTACCAGCAGGCCGTCGTCTCGCTCGGCCGCATCCAGGAGCTGCTGCGCGAGCGCACCTCGACCCCGGCGCCCGAACGGCCCATCGGCGTCGAGTCGCTCACCGGCGACCTGGAGTTCGACGACGTGCGGTTCGCCTACCGGGGCGCCGACGAGGAGGCGCTGGCCGGGGTGAACCTGCGGGTGCCGGCCGGGCAGACCGTCGCCTTCGTCGGCGAGACCGGCGCCGGCAAGTCCACCCTGGTCAAGCTGGTGGCGCGCTACCACGACCCGACGGCGGGCGCGGTCCGGGTGGACGGCGCCGACCTGCGCGACCTCGACCTCGCCGGCTACCGGCACCGGCTCGGCGTGGTGCCGCAGGAGCCCTACCTCTTCCCCGGCACCGTGCGGGACGCCATCGCCTACGGCCGACCGGAGGCCACCGACGCCGAGGTGGAGGCGGCGGCCAGGGCGGTCGGCGCACACGCCGTGATCGCCGCGCTGCCGGGCGGCTACCGGCACCGGGTCGCCGAACGCGGCCGCAACCTCTCGGCGGGGCAGCGCCAGCTGATCGCCCTGGCCCGCGCCGAACTGGTGCGGCCCGACATCCTGCTGCTCGACGAGGCCACCGCGGCGCTCGACCTCGCCACCGAGGCGCTGGTCAACCAGGCCACCGACCGCCTCGCCGGCAGCCGCACCACACTGGTGGTGGCGCACCGCCTCTCCACCGCGGCCCGCGCCGACCGGGTCGTCGTCCTCGACCACGGCCGGGTGGTGGAGGACGGTCCGCACGCCGAACTCCTCGCCGCCGGCGGCCGCTACGCCCGCCTGTGGGCCAGCTACACCGGCGCCGAGCCGGCGCCGGCGGATACCGAGGCGCTGGAGTCGGTGAAGCGGTGACCCTCGCGGGCGTTCGCCCGTGACCCGCACCGGTCGCGGACGGCGCGCCGGCCGGGGGGTCAGTCCGGTGCCGTCGCCCCGGAACGACCGTCCGGGCCGTCCGGGCCGGACGGGCCAGCCAGCTCGGCCAGTGCCGCCGGCACCGCCGGCCAGGCGGCGCTGAGCGGGTCGATCACCGCGAAGTGGCCGGCGCCGGGCAGGCGGACCAGCCGGGTCCCGGGGTGGGCCGCCGCGTACGACGCGGCGACGGCCGGGGGCACGATCCGGTCCGCCGCCCCGTGCAGGATCGTCACCGGTGAGCCCGGCCCCGGGGCCCGGACCGGGTCCAGGTCCGGGCGCCCGCCCGGACCGGCGCCGAGAAACGCGTGGACGGCGTCCTCGTCCAGCGCCAGCTCGTGGGCCAGCCGCAGATCGGCGACCGGGGCCAGGGCCAGCGTGCCCAGTGGCGGCGGCACGCCGGGCGTGGCCGCCGCCCACAGCGCCAGGTGACCGCCGGCGGAGTGGCCCGCCAGGACGTATCCGCCGCGGGTGCCGCCGGGGGCGTCGCCGGGAAGCGCGGCGAGGGCCGTGAGCACGGCCCGGACGTCCGCGGTCGTCAGGTCGGGCCGGCCCGGCACCCGGCGGTACTCGGCGGAGACGACCGGCCAGCCGGCGTCGCGCAGCGCCGCCGCCAGCGGGCGGGTGTGGCCGCGGTCGTAGTCGGGCCGCCAGAACCCGCCGTGCAGGAACACCACGGGCGGGCGGCCCGGCGCGGCGCCCGGCGCGGGCCGCCAGACGTCGGCCACGTGGTGGGCGGTGTCCGGGCCGTAGCGCAGCACCTCGTCGGGCGCGGGAGCGGGCCGGGTCAGGACGGAGCGGTCCTCGGTCGCCTCGGTCACGCGGAACCTCCTCTCGGCGCCGCGACCCTAGCAACGGGACGGCCCGCGGCGGCCCGCCGACTTGGACAAGTCGCGCTGCTCGTCGGCGACTTGGACAAGTCGACGCGGCTGCCGACGACTTCGGGGACTCCACCCGCCGACCGCCGGTAGGAAGGACCCGTGCGGAAAACGAGTGCGGACACCGACGCGCGGACGCGTCGCGGCGTACTGGTCACCGGGGGGTCGCGCGGCATCGGCGCGGCCGCGGTGCGCCGGTTCGCCCGCGCCGGGGACCGGGTGTTCTTCACCTACCACAGCGGTGCCGGACCGGCGGCGGAGCTGGTGACGGAGCTGGCGGCCGAGGGCCACGAGGTCACGGCGCTCGCCTTCCGGCAGGGGGAGCGGGACAGCCACGAGGAACTGGGCCGGGCGCTCGCCGGCAGCCGGGTGGACGTCCTGGTCAACAACGCGGCCGTGGGCTCGGCCACCGTGGCCCGCCACGCGCCGGAGCCCGGCCCCGACCGGGACGCCGCGTTCCTGCGCGTCAACTGCCTCGGGCCGCTGTGGCTGGTGCGGCAGTTCGCCCCCGCGATGATCGCCCGCGGCTACGGCAAGGTCCTCAACGTCTCCAGCGTCGGCGGCGGCGTCGCCGTGTTCCCCCAGTTCGACGTGGCGGACGGCATGAGCAAGGCCGCCGTCGCCTACCTGACGCGGCACCTGGCGGCCCAGTGGTCGGCCCTGCCGGTCGACGTGTTCGCGGTGTGCCCGGGGGCCGTCGACACCGGGATGTTCCGCGCCAGCACCCTCGACGGTCTGGACCCCGGCCGGCTGCGGGCCCTCACCTCGGGGCTGCCCGGCGGAAGGCTCATCGAGCCCGCGGAGGTCGCCGACGTCCTGTGGTGGCTGTGCGAGGAGCCGGCCCGGATCCTGCGGGGGGCCGTCGTCGACGCCTCGCTCGGTCTGGGCAGCGACCCGGCCGCCCTGGACCGCACCCCGGGCCACGACGACTGGACCGGGCAGCCCGGGCGGGGGTGGTGACGATGGTGTCCCGACAGGCCGGCCGGCTGGTCAAGGCGTCACCGCCCATCGCCGCCGCGCACTTCCGCGCCGAGGCCGACCCGTATCACCCGGAACGCAACCCGGGCGGTTACGTGAACCTCGGCACCGCCGAGAACCGGCTCGTGGCGGACCTGCTGGCGCCCCGCCTCGCCGAGGCCCCGCCGCCCGACGCCGCCACCACCCGGTACGCGCCGCTGCACGGCTCGGCGCGGCTGCGTGAGGCGATCGCCGGGTTCCTGTCGGCCACCTCACGTGCCACCCCGGTGGACCCCGGCCACCTCGTGGTCGTCGCGGGCGCCACCACCGCGCTCGACGTCGTCGCCACCGCGCTGTGCGACCCCGGCGACGGGATCGTCGTCCCGGCCCCCTACTACGGGGCGTTCGATGTCGACCTCGCGGGCCGGTCCGGCGCCCGGCTGCTGCCCGCCCCGCTGTCGCCCGCCGACGGGTTCGCCCTCGCGCCGGACGCCGTACGCCACGCCGTGGACCGCGCCCGACGCGACGGCGTCCCCGTGCGGGCCCTGGCGCTGTCGTCGCCGTCCAACCCGCTGGGACAGGTCTACCCGGCGGAGGTCCTGCGCCGGCTGCTGGCCGTGGCCGCCGAACTGGACCTCGACGTCATCAGCGACGAGCTGTACGCCCACAGCGTCTTCGGGCCCCGCCGGTTCGTCAGCGCCGCCGACGCCGCCACCGGCTCGCCGCTGCCCCCGGAACGGGTCCACGTGGTGTGGGGCTTCGCCAAGGACTTCGCCCTCCCCGGCTTCAAGGCGGGCGTCCTGCACACCACCGCGCCGGACGTCCTGGCCGCGGCCCGCGAGCTGGCCTACTTCGCGCCGTTGTCCACCCAGACCCAGGAGCTGCTGGCGTGGCTCCTGACCGACGACCCCGGCTGGGTCGCGCGGTACCTGGCCGCCGGGCGACGGCGGCTGGGCGCCTCGTACACCGCCGCGACCGGCGCGCTGGAACACCACGGCGTGCCCCACCTGCCGGCCGAGGCGGGCTTCTCCGTGTGGCTCGACCTGCGGGCGGCCCTGCCCGCCGGCGGGTCCGGCTCCGACACCGGGCACGCGGCCGAGCAGGCCCTGTGGCGCGAGCTGTTCGAGAACCGCCGGGTCAGCATGCTGCCCGGCGGGATGTTCGCCGCCCCAGAACCCGGCTGGTTCCGGATGTGCCACACCACCGAACCCACCACCGTCCGCGTGGCCGTCGAGCGCCTGGGCGGGCTGCTCGCCGCGCGCACGCGGCGAAGACCACCGACCCGACGGACACGATGACGGAGTACAGCAGGAGATGACGACCGCGACACCGGCCCCGGACGGCGCAGACGCCGGAGCGACGGGCCCCTTCGCCGAGTGGTACACCGCCGCGGGGGTGCGCTCGGGCGTACGCCGGCTCTTCCACGACGAGAGCGACCAGGGCAAGGTCTTCTTCCCCGAACGCCTGGTGCCCTTCCTCGACCACCCGCTGCTGGCCGGTCTGGACCGGCAGCAGCGCTCCGCGCTCGCGCTGCGGCACCTGTACCAGTTCCTGATATCGACCACCCACATGGAGACGCGGGTCGTCAACACCGCGGCCGAGCGGATCGCCAACGGCCGCAGCGGCGTGGAACTGACCCCGGACGACCGGCTGGACGCGTTCAAGGTCTACTGCGACGAGGGCTACCACGCTCTGTACAGCCTCGACCTGGCCCACCAGATCGCCGACACCACCGGCGTGCCGGTACCCGACTGGGACTACGGCCGGTTCGTCGACCGGCTCGCCGAGACGGCCAACCGGCTGCTGCCCGGCGAACCCGTCCTCGCCGGGCTCTTACAGGTCGTCGTCTTCGAGACGCTGATCACCGCCGTCCTCAACGAGCTGCCCGGCGACACCACGGTCATCACGACGGTCCGCGACCTCATGCGGGACCACGCCCGGGACGAGGGCCGTCACCACCGCTTCTTCTCCGGTTACTTCCACCGGCTGTGGCAGGCGCTCGACGCCCGGCACCGCGCCCTGGCCGCCCACGCCCTGCCCGCCCTGATCCACGACTGCCTCGCCGCCGACCTCGGGCCGGCCCGCGCGTCCCTCGCCCTGGCCGGGGTCGACGCCGACGTCATCGCCGCGGTCGTCGACGACCACCTGGCGACCGACCGGGAGCGCATCCGTTCCATCACCCGGTCCACCGTGCGGATGTGCCGCTCCGCCGGGGTCTTCGAGGTGCCCGGCGCCTACGAGGAGTTCGCCCGCCACGGGCTGGTTGCGGGGGACGGGGGCGAGTGACCATGGCGACCGCTTCCTCCGCACCGGCGTCCCCGTCCGGGTTACCGCCGTCCGGCCCGCTGACCTACCGCGGCTACCTGCGCCTGGCCGAGCTGCTCGCCGCCCAGGTGCCCGTGGTGCGGCCGCCCGCCCGGGACGAGCTGGCGTTCATCGTCACGCACCAGACCTACGAGCTGTGGTTCAAGCTGCTGCTGGCTGACCTGGAACTGGTGCGCGACGAGATGTTCGCCGGCCGGCCCGCCGCGGCGTCCCGCGTCTTCGAGCGGATCCACGTCGTCGGCCGGGTGCTGCTGGAGCAACTGGCCGTCCTGGAGTTCATGACCCCGGCCGACTTCGCCGAGTTCCGCGACGCGCTGGCGCCGGCCAGCGGGCTCCAGTCGGCCCAGTTCCGGGAGCTGGAGTTCCTCTCCGGGCGGGAGGCGCCCGACCCGCCTGAGCGGGCCTGCGCCGGCCTGGGACCCGAGGAACGGGACGCGGTGCTGCGACGCCTGGCCGAGCCCAGCGTGTGGGACGGTTTCCGGCACCTCCTGGGCGAACCGGACGCCGGCGGGCGGGGCGCGGGGGAAGCCGTGGGAGAGGACAGTCTGCCCGCGACCCTGGCCCGGGTCGCCGCCGGGCAGGAGCCCGGTACCGGCGAGCTGCGGCGGCTGGCGGCCCACCTGTACGCGTACGACGAGGAGGTCGTCGCCTGGCGGACCCGCCACGCCGACCTCGCCGCCCGCCTCATCGGCGACGCGCCCGGCACCGGCGGGACCAGCGGCGTGGACTACCTCCGCCGGACCGCGCGCCGCCGTTTCTACCCGCTGCTGCACGACCTGTTCGGGGCCTGCCCGGCTCATCGGGGTCGCCGCTGAGCCGCCGGCCGGCTACCGGTTGCGTGGGTGGTCGCGGGCCGTGCGTTCGTTGCCTCGCCGGTAGTTCCCCGTCCAGCGGGCCATCACCAGCTGCGGATCCCCGCCCGGCGCGGCGACCGCCGCCAGGAACTCCCGTGCCCGCTCGCCGCGCAGCACCGCCGCCACCCGCCCCCGGTGGGTGACCCGCACGCTGCCGTCCGCCCGCACGTCGTACGCGAAGCCGTCCGCTCTCGCCATGCGGCCACGCTACGCGCCCTCCGGGCCCCCGCGCACCAGCTCGGCCAGAACCGCGTCCACCGTCTGCAGGGTCCCGCCGGGCAGCGGCGCCGCGCCGTCCCACCAGCTGATCGCGGATATCTCCTCGTTGGGCGTGAAACCGGCCGGATCGGCGACCTCGGCGGTCTCGGGGAACTCGGCCCGGAAGACCGCGCCGCGCAGCTCCGGCTTGTCGGCGAAGGCGGTGAGCGCGAAGCCGGCGAAGCGCAGCTCCTCGGGGGCCAGCGAGAGCCCCGCCTCCTCCCGCAGCTCACGAACCGCGGCCTGGCGCGGCGTCTCCCCCGGCTCGATGCCGCCGCCCGGCAGCTCCCAGCACCCCCGGCCGCGGTCGAGGACCAACAGCACCCGGTCGCCGCGCTCCACCGCGACCAGGCAGTACCCGACGCGCGCGTCGGCGAACTCGCTGCCCTCCGGGAGGCGGTCGAACGCCAGCAGCCGGATGCCCAGCGGCCCGCTGGCCAGGGGGCGCGTCGTGTCGGTCATGCCGTCGAGCCTGCCACACGCCACCGACAACGGCACCGGGTCCTGCCGCCGCGCACGGCGTCACACCGGCAGCGGCGCGTCCGGCGAGAACTCCGCCCAGATCGTCTTGCCGCTGCTCGTCTGCCTGGTGCCCCAACGGTCGGTCAGCTGCGCCACGATGAACAGACCGCGCCCGCTCTCGTCGTACACCCGCGCCCGGCGCAGGTGCGGCGAGGTGCTGCTGCCGTCCGACACCTCGCAGATCAGGCCGTGCTCGCGGATCACCCGCAGCTGGATGGGCCCGCCGGCGTGCCGGATGGCGTTGGTCACCAGCTCGCTCACCACCAGCTCCGTGGTGAACGCCGCCTCCGCGAGCCCCCATTCGGCCAGCTGACCGGTGGCCAGCTCGCGCGCCGTGGCCACCGCCTCCGGGCTCGGCGTCACGTCCCACGTCGCCACGTGCGCCGTGTCGAGCGCGTGCGTGCGGGCCAGCAGCAGCGCCACGTCGTCCCTCGGCCCCTCCTGGAGCATCGTCTTCAACAGCGCGTCGCACGCCGACTCCAGCGACGTCACCGGCTGGGACAGCGCCTCCCGCAGCTCCGCGATGCCGCCGGTCGTCCCGTCGGACCTGGACTCCAGCAGGCCGTTGGTGAACATCACCAGCACGCTGTCCTCGGGCAGCAGCAACTCGGCCGACTCGAACGGCAGCCCGCCGATGCCGAGCGGCGGCCCGGCGGGCAGCTCGATCTGGTCGACCCGGCCGTCGGGCAGCACCAACGCGGGCAGCGGGTGCCCGGCCCTGGCGACCGTGCAGGCGCGGGAGACCGGGTCGTAGACGGCGTACAGACAGGTGGCGCTGAACCCGCCGCCCGGACTGTCCTGTTCGGTCTCCGCGCGGAGCCGGATCATCACGTCGTCCAGGTGGGTCAGCAGCTCGTCGGGCGGCAGGTCGATGTCCGCGAGCGTCCGCACCGCGGACCGCAGCCGGCCCATGGTGGCCGTGGCGTACAGGCCGTGCCCGACCACGTCGCCCACCACCAGCGCCACCCGGGCGCCGGAGAGCTGGATGACGTCGTACCAGTCGCCGCCCACCCCGGCCTGGCCGCCGGCCGGCAGGTAGCGCGTCGCCACGTCGACCGCCGCAAGACGGGGCAGCCGCCGGGGCAGCATGCTGCGTTGCAGCGTCAGCGCGGTGCGGTGCTCGTGCGTGTAGCGGCGGGCGTTGTCCACGCAGACGGCGGCCCGGGCGCAGACCTCCTCGGCCAGCAGCAGGTCGTCGTCGTCGAACGGCTCCTGCCGCTGGTGCCGAATGAACACCGCGACCCCCAGGGTGGTGCCGCGGGCCCGCAGCGGGACGGCGATGCCGGAGTTGAAGCCGAACTTCCTGGCGTGCTCCGCGCGTTTGGGATCCAGCTCCAGCCACTCCGGGAGACGGTCGCCCGGCAGCCGCATCGGCTCGCGCACCGCCCGGCCCTCGGCCAGGCAGCGGGACAGGATGTACTCCTCCGGGTAGTCGGCGACGTCCCCCGGCGCGACGACGGCCTCCGGGACGCCCTCCAGCACCGACTGCTGCGCCACCCGGCGCAGCCGCAGCGGGCCGTGGATCGGCCCCGGCTCGGGCTCCTCGCCGCGCAGCACCGGGTCGAAGAGGTCCACGCACACGAAGTCCGCCAGTCGGGGGACGGCCACGTCGGCCAGCTCCTGGGCGGTGCGGGACACATCGAGGGTCGAGCCGACCTGCTGGCTCGCCACGGTCAACAGGGTGAGCCGCTCCCTGGCGATCGTCAGCCCCCGCACCCGCTGCTCGCGGTCGAGGCGCACCCGGCAGACGGTGATCCCGAGCGCGACGCCGATGGCCACGATGCCGACGGCGAAGAGGCGGGAGACGAAGGTGACGTCGGTGGGGAGGAGCCCGTAGATGATCAGGTTGGAGCCGAGCGCGACGGCGCCGACCATCAGGGTCGGCCAGAACGGCAGCAGCGCCCCGGCCACGACCGGCGCCAGGGCGGTGAAGCCGGCCCACCTGACCCGGCCGCTCAGCTGGGCGTCGTAGATCGAGACCGCCGCGACCAGCGCGAGGCAGACGAGCAGCAGCGTCAGCACGCCACCGCGACGAACGCGATCCGGTAGCCAAGCCACCCGTCAACCGTAACCGCGCGGGCCTCCCCTCGCCGGTCGGCTACCGGCGGCGCGGAGCGCCGCCGGCGGTTGCGCCGGCCGCCGCCGGCCTGGCGGCCGGCGAGCTTCGCCGAACGGCGGGGTGGTCGGTGTGCGCCGGCCTTGCGGCCGGGCGGGCGGCCTGCGGCCGGGGCTCGGTGGCGCGGCGCGGTCCGCGCGGCGTGGCGCTTCGCGCCGGGTTGGCGGGGCCGGACGGTGCCGGCCCCGCCGCGGCCTGCGTGGGTGCGTGGCGTGCGTACTGCACGGGCGGCGGGCGGCGCGCTGCGGCCCGTTGGCGACCAGCGGCAGCTCGTCGAACGGCGACACGGCGTGGCGCTTCGCGCCGGGGGTGGTTGTGCCGGGCGTCGCTGGCCTGGCGGCCGGCGGAGGCCGGGCGGTGGCGTGCGGTGCGCGTGCCGCACCAGTGGCGGCCGGCCGGACGGCCTGGTGCCGACGTCGCGACGCCCGGGATCACCGAGGCCGGCTGTGCGCCCTCGGCCGGACGCCGCCGGCCGCCGTGCCACGGGCGTACCGCACTGGCGGTGGCCGACCCGGGCGGAGCCCCACGGCCGTCCACCGGGCCGCGGTCCGGCCGCGAGGCGCGCGTCGGCGCGCGCCGCGCCACCGCCCGCCGCCGCTCGACCCGGCCGGCAGGGCCGGCGCGGGTCCCGGACGGTCCGCGTGGCTCGTTCCGGGCCTGCGGCCCGATACGGTCCGCGCGGCTCGTTCCGGGCCTATGGCCCGGTCCGGCTCGTTCCGGGCCTACGGCCCGGGCCGGCTCGGTGGGGCCGTGGAGGCGCGGGCCATGAGGTCGGCGTGGTAGGTGGCGACCCCGCCCACCGGAGGTGTCTCGCGGTCGAGGGCCAGCCGGCCGGCGCGGGCGCCGGCGTCGGCGAGGGGGAGGCGGACGGTGGTCAGCGCCGGGGTCGCGTCGACCGCGAACGGCAGGTCGTCGAAGCCGGTGACCGAGACGTCCTGCGGGATCCGCAGGCCACGGTCGCGCAGCGCCGCGCAGACGCCGAGGGCGACCGTGTCGTTGGCCGCCAGGATCGCCGTCAGGCGCGGCTCGCGGCGCAGCAGCTCCAGCGCCCCGTCGTAGCCGGAGGCCCGGTCGTAGGCGCCGTGCACGGTCAGCGTCGCCTCGCCGGCCAGGCCGGCCTCGCTCAGCGCCGCGTGGTGGCCCTCAAGACGGTGCCGGGTGGTGGTGCGGGCGGTGGGCCCCGCGAGGTAGCCGAGCCGCCGATGGCCGAGGGAGAGCAGGTGCTCGGTGAGCCGCCGGGCGCCGCCGCGGTTGTCGAAGGTGACGGTGAGCGCGTCGTGGCCCGGCAGCGGCGGCCGGCCGCACAGCACCACCCGGGTGCCGGCGTCGGAGAGCCGCCGCAGCCGGGTGGCCAGCGCCTCGGTGTGCGCCGGGTCCTCGACCGTGCCGCCGGTGAGCACCACGGCGGCGGCGCGTTGGCGCTGGAGCAGTGTGAGATAGGTGAGCTCGCGCTCCGGGGAGCCGCCGGTGTTGCAGATGATCGCCATCTTCTGGCCGCTGAGCCCGCTGCCGTCCGCGGCCGGGCTCATCTCCGACTGGACGGCGCTCGCCATCACCGCGAAGAACGGGTCGGCGATGTCGTTGACCAGCACCCCGACCAGGTCGGACGTGGCGGCGGCCAGCGCGGAGGCCGGGCCGTTGACCACGTACTCCAGCTCCTCGACCGCGCGCAGCACCCGGCTCCTGGTCTCACCCGCGACCGGGTAGTTGCCGTTCAGTACGCGCGACACGGTCGCCGCGGACACCCCAGCGCGGGCCGCGACATCCGCCAGCGTTACGGACATGCTCTGCTCCCACACTTGTCCAAGCCGGTGGGGAGAGGTTAGCGTCTCTCTCGATAGAAAGCGCTTACTGAATCGGGGGCGACTCGGTGGCGCGGAAAGCAGGCCGTGTGGGAGGCAGGGGCATGACGACGCGAAAGACCGTCCGGATCGCCATGAACGGCGTCACCGGGCGGATGGGATACCGCCAGCATCTGGTCCGTTCGATCCTCGCGATCCGCGAGCAGGGCGGCCTCGACCTCGGTGACGGGACGGTGATCTGGCCGGAGCCGATACTGGTCGGCCGCCGGGAGCACGCGCTGCGCGAGCTGGCCGAGCGGCACGGCCTCGACCCGGAGGCCGTGAGCACGGACCTCGACGCCGTGCTGGCCGACGACAGCGTCGACATCTACTTCGACTCGCAGGTCACCCTGGCCCGCGAGGAGGCCCTGACCAAGGCCATCGCCGCCGGCAAGCACATCTACACCGAGAAGCCCACCGCCACCGGGCTCGACGGCGCGCTGCGCCTCGCCCGCGCGGCCCGCGACGCCGGCATCAAGCACGGCGTGGTGCAGGACAAGCTGTTCCTGCCGGGGCTCCGCAAGCTCAAGCGGCTGGTCGAGGGCGGCTTCTTCGGCCGGATCCTGTCCGTGCGCGGCGAGTTCGGCTACTGGGTGTTCGAGGGCGACTGGCAGGCCGCGCAGCGCCCCTCGTGGAACTACCGCAGCGAGGACGGCGGCGGCATCGTCGTCGACATGTTCCCGCACTGGGAGTACGTGCTGCACGACATCTTCGGCCGGGTGGAGAGCGTGCAGGCGCTTGCCGCCACCCACATCCCGCAGCGCTGGGACGAGAACGGCAAGCCGTACGAGGCGACCGCCGACGACGCGGCCTACGGCGTCTTCGAGTTGGCCGGCGGCGCCGTCGCGCAGATCAACTCCTCCTGGGCGGTGCGGGTCAACCGCGACGAGCTGGTGGAGTTCCAGGTCGACGGCACCGAGGGCTCGGCCGTCGCCGGGCTGCGTAACTGCCGGGTGCAGCACCGTTCCGCCACCCCCAAGCCGGTGTGGAACCCGGACCTGCCGGCCACCGAGGTCTTCCGCGACCAGTGGCAACAGGTCCCGGACAACGAGGAGTTCGACAACGGCTTCAAGGCCCAGTGGGAGCTGTTCCTGCGCCACGTGGTCCTCGACGAGCCGTACAGCTGGGACCTGTTGGCGGGGGCGCGCGGCGTCCAGCTGGCCGAGCTCGGCCTGCGGTCGTCCGCCGAGGGCCGCCGGCTGCCCGTTCCCGAGCTGAGCCTGTAGGGGGTGCCCGCATCATGACCCGGACCATCCGACTGCCCGACGACACGGGCGCGTTGGTGGAGTACGAGCCGCGCGCCGAGCCCGCCGTCTTCGACCCCGCCGTCTTCGACCCCGCGGGCGCCCCGCCGCTGGCGTCCCGCATCGTCTACTCGGCGGCGCACGTGGTGGCCGACCCGTTCGCCGACGTGACGCCCGACGACCCGGCGGCCGTGGACTGGGACGCCACGCTGGCGTTCCGCCGGCACCTGTGGTCGCACGGCCTCGGCGTGGCCGAGGCGATGGACACCGCGCAGCGCGGCATGGGCCTCGACTGGGCCGGCGCGGCCGAGCTGATCCGCCGCTCGGGCGCCGAGGCGAAGGCGGTCGGCGGCCGGACCGCCTGCGGCGTCGGCACCGACCAACTCGCGCCCGGAGCGACCTCCTTGGACGCCGTTCGGGCGGCCTACGAGGAGCAGCTGGCGCTCGTCGAGTCCACCGGCGCACAGGCCATCCTGATGGCCTCCCGGGCGCTGGCCGCCACCGCCGCGGGACCCGACGACTACGCCGAGGTCTACGGCCGGCTGCTGCGGCAGGCCGCCGAGCCGGTGATCCTGCACTGGCTCGGGCCGATGTTCGACCCGGCGCTGACCGGCTACTGGGGCAGCGAGGACCTGGACGCGGCCACCGACACGTTCGTCGAGATCATCGCCGCCCACCCGGACAAGGTGGACGGCGTGAAGGTCTCGCTGCTCGACGCCCAGCGCGAGATCAAGCTGCGGCGCCGGCTGCCGGACGGGGTGCGCTGCTACACGGGCGACGACTTCAACTACCCCGAGCTGATCGCCGGCGACGAACAGGGCTTCAGCCACGCCCTGTTGGGCATCTTCGACCCGCTCGGGCCGCTGGCGGCCCAGGCGGTGCGGACGCTGGACACCGGCGACGTCGCGGGCTTCCGGGCCGCGCTCGACCCGACCGTGCCGCTGTCCAGGCACCTCTTCCAGGCACCGACCCGCTTCTACAAGACGGGCGTCGTGTTCCTGGCCTGGCTGGCCGGGCACCAGGAGCACTTCACCATGGTGGGCGGCCTCCAGTCGGCGCGCTCGCTGCCGCACTTCGCGCAGGCCTACCGGCTGGCCGACGGGCTGGGCCTCTTCCCCGACCCGGAGACGGCGCGGGAGCGGATGGGCCGGCTGCTGGCCGTGTACGGGGTGGATGCCTGATGACCGACTCTCTGGACCTCACCGGATTCTCCATCAACCAGATGACGGTGAAGCAGCTGTCCCTGCCCGAACTGGTCAAGGGCCTGGTCGAGTTGGGCGTGCCCGGCGTCGGGCTCTGGCGGGAGCCGGTGGCCGAGCACGGGCTGGCCGCCAGCGCGCGGCTGGTCCGTGAGGCCGGCCTCACGGTGACCTCGCTGTGCCGGGGCGGCTTCTTCACGGCCATCGACCCGGCCGAGCGGGCCGCCGCCCTGGCCGACAACCGGGCGGCGATCGACGAGGCGGCCGAGCTGGAGACGGACACCCTGGTCCTGGTCTCCGGCGGCCTGCCGGCCGGCAGCCGCGACCTGCCGGGCGCGCGGGAGCGGATCGCCGACGCGCTGGCCGAGCTGGCGCCGTACGCGGCCGAGCGCGGCGTCCGTCTCGCGATCGAGCCGCTGCACCCGATGTACGCGGCGGACCGCTGCGTGGTCTCCACGCTGGCCCAGGCGCTCGACCTGGCGGAGCGCTTCCCGGCCGAGCAGGTGGGGATCGTCGTCGACACCTACCACCTGTGGTGGGACGACACGATCGCCGCCGGCATCGCCCGCGCGGGCGCGGGCGGGCGCATCCACTGCTTCCAGTACGCCGACTGGACCACCCCGCTGCCGGCGGGCGTCCTCACCGGCCGCGGGCAACTGGGCGACGGCTCGGTGGACTTCCGCTGGTTCCGCGAGCGGGTCACCGCGGCCGGCTACCGGGGCCCGGTGGAGGTGGAGATCTTCAACGACGGCCTGTGGGCGCGGGACGGCCACGAGGTCCTGGCCGAGACCGTGGCCCGCTACCGCGAGCACACCCTGTGAGCCGCCTTCGCTAGGCGCGACCGAGACTCCGCCCCGCCCGGGGTGACGGGACGAACACCCCCGGGCGGGGCGGACTGACGACGGCGACCACGTGGCGGCGGGGCTCCGGAGGCCGCGAGATCTGTACGTAAACGTGTACAGATTTCGGGTAGGGTGGAGCCATGGACATTCCTGAGGTCGTCACCGTCGGTGACGCGCGCAAGGGGCTCTCGCAGATACTGGCCGAGCTGAGTGCCGCGGGCCCCGAGGCCGAGCCCGTGCTGATCGGGGCGCACCGAAAGCCGCAGGGTGTGCTGTTGTCCGTCGAGGCTTTCGAGGCGCTGGTCGAGAAGCGCGAGAGGCGGCTCGCCGTCGAGTCGGCCACTGCATCCGTGGCGGCGGAGGGGCTCAGGACATCGGGCGCCGCCGACCGGGACGCCGACGCCTGGGTGCGGGGAGAGATCTCGGGTGAGGAAATGGTCGCCCGAGCCATCGCGCGCCATCGAGGCCAGGAGAACCGGCGGGCTGGATGAGCGACCCCTACCTTCTGCCGAGCGGCGCCTTACGGAACAAGCTGGGGATCACGGACCCCCGGGCGTTGAGCGAGGCGGAGGCGGACATCTCGCGCGCCCGCCTGGCGATCCTGACGAGTCGACCGCTGCCCGGCGACTACGACCTGGCTCATCTGCAGCGCTTCCACAGCGTGATCTTCGGTGACGTCTACCCCTGGGCCGGCGAACTGCGCACGGTCGACCTCACGAAGTGGACCTCCTTCTGTCCCGTCCGCAACATATGCACGTACGCCGACGAGGTCTTCGGGCGACTCCGGTCCGCGAACTGGTTGCGCGGCTTGCCGAGAGCCGACTTCGTCAGGGAGATCGCGGTTCTCTACGGCGATGTCAACGCACTTCACCCCTTCCGGGAGGGGAACGGCCGGGCTCAGCGGGCTTTTCTCGGCCAGCTGAGCAGCGAGGCCGGGTGGTCGCTTCGGTGGTCCGACCTGTCAGCGATCGAGAACACCGAAGCGTCGGTCAAGAGCTTCCTCGGGGACAACGGTCCGCTGGAGCGCATGATGGACAAGCTCGTCGGCGGTCGCCCGGAGTGAGGGCCGGCCTTCAAGCACCCGCCTTCAAGCACCCGCCTTCAAGCACCCTTGGCCGCCCTGAGCCGCAGCAGCTCAGGCGCCAGCACCCGCACCGACCGGCCGGCCGGGGCGATCAGGCCGTCCCGGCGGAGCCGGGTCAGGGCCCGGTTGACGGTGACGCGGCTGAGGCCGAGCAGGTCGGCGAGGTCCTGCTGGGTGCCCACGGGGATCGCGCTGTCCCGCCGCGTCGCGGCCTCGGTGAGCAGCCAGGCAGCGAGGCGGGCCTCGGCCGGGAGGGTGGCGGTGGCGGTGAAGCGGGCCTGCTGGTGGCGGGCCTCGGCGGCCAGCACCCGCAGCACGTGTCTCCTGACGGATGCGGCATCGTCCGTCAGCGCCAGGAAGCGGTCGCGCGGCAGCGCCGCCACCGCGCAGGGGGTGACGGCGGTGAGCGTGGCGGTGTGGCCGAGGCCGTCGATCACCGCGACCTTGTCGAGGGCGCGCGGTCCTATCGACTCGCCGTACCGGACGGTCCGGCCGGCGGCGGTGTGGCCGGTGGCGGCGACCGTGCCGCGCAGCAGGAGCAGCAGGTGGGTCGCCGGCGCGCCGGCGTGCCGCAACGTCCGGCCGGCCGGGAGGCTGCGCCGCACGCTGGCGGCCCACAGCTCGCGCAGCCGGTCGTCCGGGACGCCGGCCAGCAGCGGGACGGCGCCGAGCGCCGCGTGCGGCGGCGGTGTATCGGCTGATACAGACGGGCTCACCCGCCCGACCGTACCGTCACCCGCATGCTGATCGTCGAACTCGCCTTCGGCACCGAGCCGGAACGCCTCGCCGCCCGCCCCGCCCACCGGGCGCTGCTGACCCGACTGCACGCGGAGGGCCGCCTGCTGGCCGCAGGCCCCTTCGCGGACGACACCGGGGCACTGCTGGTCTTCCCGGGAGACCGGGAGGCGGTGGACCGGATCATGGCGGACGACCCGTACTACCGCACCCCGGGCGTGCGGGTGGTCGGCGTGCGCGAGTGGCGGCCCGTGGTGGGTCCTGATCGGTGACGCCGGACGGGCGGTGACCACCCGGCTCCGTGCCGGCTCACACCCGGACGAGGTCTTCGAGGTAGCGCAGCACCGGCGGTTGGCCGCGCAGGTCGAACTCGACGCGGCAGCCGATCGGGAACTGGATCTTCCTCGGCTGGTGCCCGTACTCGACGTTGGTGACGACCGGGAAGCCGTCGCCGACGCAGCGCAGGACCAGTTCGTCGACGTCGGCGTCGGGGGCGTCCTCGCGGGGCCAGTCGGCGGGGGCGCCGATGACCAGGGCCGCGATATCGCGGAAGACGCCGGCGAGTCTGAGGTGGGTGAGGGCGGTGTCGATGCTCTCGAAAGTGGCCGTCATCGCCTCGATGAGCAGGATCGCCCCGGCGGTGGGCGGCATCCACCTGGTGCCCACGAGGGTCCTGAAGGCCGTGAGGTTGCCGCCCACGACGGGCCCCGAGACGCGCGGGCGCTCGGCGCGGTGCACGCGCCAGTGCGGGCCGGGGATCTCGTGGCCGGTGATGGAACCGGTGGCCATGGCCCAGAACGCGTTCTCCGTCCACGGCTCGGCGGTGGACGGGAAGAACTGGAACCCACTGATGCCGTGCAGGCTCGGTACCCGGGCGGCGGACCAGATCGCGTTGTTGAGGCTGGTGGGGTTGCTGAAGCCGGTGAAGAGCTTCGGGTTGGCCCGGATCGTCGGGTAGTCGAGGCGGTCCACGAGATGTTCCGCGCCGGCCCCGCCGTTCGCCGGAACGACCAGGCCGACGTCGGGATCGGCGAACATCGCCATGACGCCCGCCGCCCGGCGTTCCGCCGTGCCGGCGAGGAAACCGAGCCGGTCGAGCACGCCAGGGGCGACCTTGACGGGGTGGCCGCGCGCCTCGAAGTGGCCGGTGACGCGGCGCAGTTGTTCCGGCGATACCGGCGAGGAGGTGGCGACGACGCCGACGTGGGCGCCCGGCGCGAGTGCGGGTGGCTTGACGGTCTCCATGGCCCGCAGTCAACCAGCCACCCGGCGGTCGGACACGTTGACCAGCCGCACGCCGGAGCGGGAGGTCGGTCAAAGATGCTTCGGGGCCTCTTCCCCGATGTCCTTCATCAATCGATCGAGTGCGTCGCAATCGCTTGTGACCGTTTCCCGCATGTTTGTGAATTCGTTCTGCTCGAAGGTGAGGTTCAGTCTCTCTTCGAGCCATGAAACGCGGTCGGTCGCCGCTTCCGCGAGAGAGGAGAGGGAGTCGGGCCCCTCCAGCCGTACGCCCAGCTCCAGGAGCCGCAGGCGGGACGGCGCCGGCGCGAGCTCCGTCAGGCCGGCCCTGATGGCGTCGGCGTCTCGGCCGTCGAGGGGAGTGAAAATGAGGCCACGCAGTGCGGTGATCTGCGCGCGGATCGCGATCAGCTCGGCGATAAAGGCCCGGTAGACCTCACGGCGCGCTCGCTTCTTCTCGATCTTGTTGGCGTACAAGCCGGATATGTACGCGCCGATCCCCGTGGCGAACGCGCCCATCGACGCGCCCATGATGGCAGCCAGCCCCTGATCCATCGGCCCTCGCTCCGGAGACCCACCCAGCCGGAACTCAAGTCTAGGGCGAGGCCGGCCCTTCAGGCCTTGAGTCGCTGGAGCAACGCCTTGAGCCGGGCCGGGTTGGTGGTCAGGACGGTGTCGGGGGCGTCGCTCTCACGTATGAGGAGTCGCGCCGGCGCGCTGGCCGCCAACTCGACGCAGTTGTCCTGTTCGTTGGAGAACGAGGACTTGCGCCATTCGAGAACGGGCACGGCTGCTATGCCTTCCGAAGCGCGGGACCGGCCGCGTAGGCGAACGCTCCACCCGCACCGGCGTATCCGGGGGCGGTGAACGGGATCACCTGGATGGTGATGTGCTCGTGCTCGCTCTCCTCCAGCAACCGGTCGAGCTGTCGCCGCTGGATGTCGGGACCGACTCGGGTCTCGGCCATGCTGGCGAGCCCTTCCACGTAAGCCTGGTCCGGACACGCGTAGTTGGCGGCCAGTTGGCGCATGTCGCGGAACGCCACGACGCCCGGCACGTTGACCGCCACCTCCGGGCAGTTGGTCCACCATGGTCACGCGCTTCGCGTGGTACTCCAACTCGGCCAGGTCAACGGGCCCGGCCGGAAGCACTCCTCGGTACTCCGCAATCGCGCGTTGCAACTGCCGTATGAGCCTCGCCGTCATCGGTAGGCGGCAGGCGCGTAACCCCATCTGTGCCTGCGGCCCATCATGCGCGACCGGCGCGATTGTCAGTGGTGGCCGTTACGGTGCGTCACATGGAGAGAGCAGGGAAGCAGGGGGCGATGCCGCGGGCGTTTCTCGTCTGGTTGGCGGGGACGCGGGTGTCGCTGCTCGGGGGTGCGGCGTTGTTCTTCGGGTTGGGGTGGGCGGCCAGCGAGCACGGCGGGCGGACGGCGGCGTTGGTGCTGACGGCGGTCACCCTGCCGCGGACGGTGCTGCTGCTGGTGGGCGGGGCGTTGGGGGACCGGCTCGGGCCGCGGCGGGTGATGGTGGTGGGGGACGCGGTGATGCTGGCCGCGACCCTGGCGCTGGCGGTGGCGAGCCACCGGTTGGGGACGCCGGCCTGGCTGCTGGTAGCGGCGGCGGCCGTCGTCGGGGCGGTCGACGCGTTCTACCTGCCGGCCGCCGGGGCCATGCCGCGGCTGTTGGTGGGGCGGGAGCAGCTGCCGCGGGCGCTGGCCATGACCCAGGCGGGCACCCAGGCCGCGCAGCTCCTCGGGGCGCCGTTGGGGGCGGTGCTGGTGGCGGCGGCCGGGGTGACGGCGGTGGCGCTGGCGGACGCGGCGAGCTTCGCGCTGGTGCTCGTGGTGCTGCTGTGCGTGCGGCCGGCGTTCGACGTGGCGCGGGCGGCGGGGGAGGGCGGGGTGCTCGGCGAGGCGGTGGAGGGGGTGCGGCTCGCGGCGGGGGACCGACTGTTGCGGTCCGCGCTGCTGTTGACCATGGCGGCGGCCGGGGTGCTGCTGCCGGTGGTGTCGTTGCTGACGCCGCTGCTGGTGCGGGAGCGCGGCTGGGGCGCCGGGGCGGCGGGCCTGGTGGCCGGCGCCGAGGCGCTCGGCATGATCGCGGTGTCGCTGGCCGTGTCGCGGTGGGGGCCGCTGCGGCGCACCGGCACGGGGGCGGCGCTCGGGCTCGTGGTGGCGGCGGCCGGCACGGCCGGGATGGCCGGGGCGCCGGTGGCGGGAGCCGCCGTGGCCTGCGGGGTGGTGGCCGGCGCGGGCGCGGGGGCGTTCGCCGCGCACATAGCGCCGCTGGTCATGGGGGCCACCCCGGACACCCATCTGTCCCGGATCCAGGCGGTGTTGGGCCTGGTGCAGAGCCTGGCGCTGGTGATCGCGCACAACGCGCTCGGGGCGCTGGCCGACGCGGTGGGGGCCGCGGCGGCCACCGGGGTCAGCGCCGGGGCCGGGCTCCTCGCGGGCCTGGCCGGCCTGGCGGCCGGCCCGCTGCGGGCCGCGCGCTCGGGGGGAGGTGTACCTAGGACCACCCCCGGTTCGGGTCGTGAGGCCAATGTGGTGGCGCCGCGCCGTCCGTAGGTTCGTTGGTGTGGCGCACCGGGCGTCGCGGAGCGGAGCCTACGGAGCCCACGGGCTCAAGAGGCCCACGAGGCTCACGGGGAAAGGGAAGTCGAGATGTTTCGTCGTAGTGGCGGGCCGGGGCCCGCGCGGAGCGCGGAGGCGCTGCGGCTGGTCGGGGTCACCAAGGTCTACGGGGACGCGGAGAGCGCCGTGACCGCGCTGGACGACGTGTCGCTGTCCCTGCCGACCGGCAGCTTCACGGCGGTCATGGGGCCCTCGGGCTCCGGGAAGTCCACGCTGCTCCAGTGCGCGGCCGGGCTCGACCGGCCGGACCGGGGCCTGGTGGTGGTCGACGGCGCCGAGCTGGCGGGCGGCAGCGAGGCCGAGCTGACGAAGTTCCGGCGGAACCGGATCGGCTTCGTCTTCCAGCAGTACAACCTGCTGCCCACCCTCACCGTCCTGCAGAACACCACGCTGCCGCTGCGCCTCGCCGGCCGCCGGGTCAACCGGGAGCGGGCGCGCGGGATCCTGGCGCAGGTGGGCCTGGCCGACCGGCTCGGCCACCGGCCCGACCAGCTGTCCGGCGGGCAGCGGCAGCGGGTGGCCATCGCCCGGGCGCTGGTCGCCGAGCCCAGCGTGATCTTCGCCGACGAGCCGACCGGCGCGCTGGACACCCGCAGCGCCCGCGAGGTCCTGGAGCTGCTGCGGGAGGTGGTCGTCGCGCACGGCAGGACGGTCGTGATGGTGACGCACGACCCGGTCGCCGCCTCCTACGCGGACTCGGTGGTGTTCCTCGCGGACGGCCGGCTGGCCGGCTCGATGACCGCGCCCACCGCGGACGCGGTGGCGGAGCGCCTCGCGCACCTGGGCGACGTCGTGGCGGCGGGGGTCTGAAGGACATGGTGATCACACAGTTGGCGGCGCGGTCCGTCCGGCAGCGCCCGGGGCGGTTCCTCGGTACCCTGCTCGCCGCGTTCCTCGGCGCGGCCATCAGCATGGCCTTCAACTCGATGCACGACACGGCGGCCGCCGACGGGATCGACGACACCAGCGCCGAGACGCTGAGCCTGAGCGGCGCCGTGGTCGGCGGCTACGGCACCCTGCTGGTCTTCTTCGCCATCGCCTCCACGCTGACGGTGAACGTGCGCCAGCGCGAGGCGGAGATCACCCTGCTGCGGCAGACCGGCGCCACCCCGGCGCAGGTGAAGCGGATGATCACGGGTGAGGCGCTGCTGGTGGCGCTGCTCGGCACGGTGCTGGCCGTCGCGCCGGCGATGCTGGGCGGCCGGCTGCTGCTCGACATGTTCCAGGAGACCGACCAGGTCGCGCCCGGCGTGGCGTACGCCTTCGGGCCGATCGCCCTGTCCGCGGGCTTCGGCGTCACCCTGCTCGCCTCGGTCGGCGCCGCGTTCCTCGCGGTGCGGCGGGCCGCCAGGGCGGCGGCCGGGGGCCGGGCGCCGCGGGCCGGCCTGCGCACCGTGGGCGGCGTGCTGGCGCTGCTCGGCGGCGTGGGCGGCGTCTCCGCCACCTGGGCCATGGACCCGGCGGAGCCCTCGCTGATGGCGGCCCCCGCCTACGGGGCGATCATGCTGTCCGTCGGCTTCGCCGCGCTCTCGTCCGGGCTGCTGCGGACGCTGCTGCGCTGGTTCGGCCGGCCGATAGCGGCGCTGACCGGCGCCGGCGGCTACCTCGCCGTGCACAACACCCGGCAGCGGGCCGCGAGCCTCGCCGGGGTGCTGATGACGCTCGTCCTCTTCACCGGCATCACCATCGCCACGGTGTGCATCCAGGTGATCGAGAGCGACGCGCTCGAAGCGGCCGGCATCACCAGGACCGCCGAGGACAGGAACCTGGAGACGTTGAACCTGGTGGTCGTCGGCATCATCGCGGCCTTCTGCTGCGTCATGCTGGTCAACAGCCTGTACGCGGCGACCTCCTACCGCCGCCAGGAGTTCGGCCGGCAGCGTCTGGCGGGCGCCACGCCGCGGCAGGTGCTGACGATGGTCGCCACCGAGAGCGCGCTGCTCGCCCTGATCGGGCTGTTCTTCGGGACCGTGGCCGGGTTCGCGGGCGCCTTCGCCTTCTCCCGGGTGCGGGCGGAGGCGACGATGCCGGGCGAGGCGGTCCTGATCTGGCTGGGCACCGCCGCGGTGGCGGTCGCGGTGACGCTGCTGACCAGCCTGCTCACCGCCCGCCGGGCCCTGCGCACCCCGGCCATCCAGGCCGTGGCGGTGGTGGCCTGACCGGCGACGCGGGGCCGCTCAGTCCTCGGTCGTCCAGTCCCGCACGAGGCGGCCGTCGGCCCGCCGCAGGCCGGTCGTGCCGAGGTCGGCGCTGGCCGCCGTCAGCCGGTGCGCCACCCACTCCCACTCCCGCCCGGCCGGCTCGGCCGGGCGGGTCTGGGCGTAGTCGAGCGCGATGGGCAGGGCCTCGGTGCGGAGCGGCCCCTCCGGGCCGAGGGTGGTGAAGACGACGACGCCCCGGTCGTTGTGGAGCACCGGGTCCACGGCGTAGTCGTCGACGAAGTCGCCCAGGTCGAACAGGACGCGGCGGGTCAGGCCGTGGAAGACGTGGGCCGAGTGGCCCACCACCAGGGAGGCGCCGGCGGCGAGCAGCCGGGGCGCCGCGCGCCGGACGTGCGGCACCGGCTCCGTCACCATGTTGGGGCCCCAGTGGACGAGGACAAGCACCGCGTCCACGTGGTGGCGCAGTGCGCCGATCGTCTCGGTGAGCCAGTGCGGGACGCCCGCGCGCAGCTCGGCGTGGGCGACGCCCGGTCGTGCCGGTCCGGCCGCGTACTCCGCTGGGTGGTCGGTGACGCCGAGCAGCCCGATCCGCAGCCCGCCCACGGTCAGCACGGCCGGCGCCCGCGCCGCCGGCTCGTCGGGGCCGGCGCCCACCGTCAGGATCCCGGCCGCGGCCAGGTGGTCCAGGGTGTCGAGCAGCGCCTCGGGGCCGTAGTCGAGCGCGTGGTTGTTGGCCAGGGTGACGGCGCGGACGCCGAGCCCGGCCAGCGCCTCGGCCGCCTCGGGCGGGGCCCGGAAGAAGAACGGCTTGCCGGGGATCCGGATCCGGCTGCCCCGGCTCGACACGCAGCACTCCAGGTTGAGCAGCACCGCGTCGGCCGTGGCCAGCTCGGCCCGCAGCCTGTCGGCGAACAGCGTCCCCGTGCCGTGGTGGCCGATCTCCTCGGCCACGCCACGGCCCAGCATCGTGTCCCCGGCCAGTGCCAGCCGGGCCTCAGCGGCCACCGGCGAGCAGCACCTCCCTGGCGAGCCTGGCTCCCCTGGCGGCCGGGCTGTCCCGCACGTCCCGCGGCGGGTCGTCGGCCAGGCCGTCGATCACCGTGCGCAGGGCGTCCGTCAGGGTCTCCACCCGCTGTTCAAGATCCTCGATCCGGGTCTCGGTCCCGTATGTCCCGCCTGTCCGGTCGGTCATGAGGCCACCTCCCTGGCCGCGCGTCACGCGGCGTGCTGTGATGTGCCTGCCCTTCCAGCCTCACACTTCGGGCGAACCGGTGCCAAACGGTCGCGTCACCGCTCCAGGACCACGGTCCGCATCGCGCCCCCGCCGGGGCCCGTCTCGTCGCGCACCACCCGGAGGCCGGCCGTGCGGCACTGGTCGAGTACCCAATGGTGGGCCAGCCGCAGCTTGCGGTAGCTGCCGGTGCGCAGCGTCCACTCGCCGTCCGGTCCTGGACGGCGGCTGTGGACCAGGTCGTGCACGACGACCGTGTAGTCGTCGAAGTCGTCCGGGTACTCCAGGAAGCACGTCATGATCCGGTCCTCGGTGGCGCGGACCGGCAGGAAGCGGTCGGTGCCGGTGAGCGGCACGGTCAGGTCGCGGTAGGAGAGGACGGCGCGGCCGCCGGGGGCCAGGGCGCCGGCGATGTCGCCGAGCAGCGCGGCCACGTCGCCCCGGGTCGGCAGGTGGGTCAGGGTGTCGCCGAGGCACAGGACGGCGCCGGCCGAGCCCGGCCGCACCAGCTCGCGTGGCGCGGTGCGCAGGTCCGACCTGACGGTCCTGATCTCCGGGGTTCCGGCCGTGTGCTCGGCCAGCTCGGCGAGCAGCGGGGCGCTGAGGTCGACGGCGAACACCGGGTCGTAGCCGAGCCCGGCCAGCGCGAGGCTGCTGTGCCCGGGGCCGCAGCCCAGGTCGACGGCGACGGTCCCGGCCGGCCCCGGGGCCAGTCCGAGGTCGGCGAGGAGCGACCGCTGGGCGGCGGCCAGCGCGGTCAGGTCGCCGCCCAGCATCCACGTGTAGTGCTCGGCGAGCAGCCGGTCGTAGTGGTCCATCGCCGGCGGGTGGGCGGGAACCGACGGGGCCGGGTGGGCGGGAGCCGACGGGGGCGGGACGGCGAGCGTCATGGCGGCGGGGTTCCTCTCCGGTATCCGGCGGGACGGGAGCGAATCTAGCCCCGAATACGGGATCGTCGGCCGGTGACCGAACGACGTTCGGAACAGGCGGCAGAATGGCGGCCATGGACGACATTGATTCGGCGATCCTCACCCATCTCCAGCGCGACGCGCGGCTGACCAACCGGGAGCTGGCCCGCCTGGTGGGCGTCGCGCCCTCGACCTGCCTGGAGCGGGTGCGGGCGCTGCGGGCCCGCGGGGTGATCACCGGCTACCACGCGGCCGTGGAGCCGCGCGCGCTTGGCCGCTCGCTCCAGGCGCTGGTGTTCGCGCGGCTGCGGCCGTTGAGCCGGGAGGTGATCACCGGCTTCGAGAGCTATCTGTCCCGGCTGCCCGAGGTGCTCTCGGTGTACGTGGTCTCGGGGGACGACGACTTCGTGGTGCATGTGGCGGTGCCGGACATCGAGCACCTGCACGCGTTCCTGATGGACCGGTTCAGCGCGCGCCGCGAGGTGATCGGCTTCCGCAGCTCGATGATCTACCGGGAGACCGCGGGCACCAGGGTGCTCACCCCGCTGCCGGGCAAGGGCTGACAGGGGGGTGCCGCCCGGGGCGGGGAGGGTGCCCCGGGCGGCCTGTGGGGGGACGGAAGTGGCTTGCGGTTGTGGGGGGTTGTGGGGGTGTGGGGGGTGGCGGATCAGGGGGTGGTCAGGCGGCGGCCTTGCCGCCCTCGGGGGTGACGGCCCACCAGAGGCCCTGGGCGCCGTGGCCCGTGGTGTCGCCCGGCTCCTGGTCGCCGGTGAAGTAGTACAGCGGCCAGCAGTCGATGGTCAGCTGGATGGTGCCGTCGGGGCGCTCGAAGGGGATGATCAGCTCGGGGTCGAAGCCCAGTTCCTCGGCGACCTCGGGCTCGATGAACTCGGCCGGGATCCAGGTGTCGAGGCAGGCGCCCTCGCACCCGGTGGACATCGGCCAGGCGGTGTCGTTGTCGAAGCGGTAAAGGGTCCGGCCCTCGGAGTCGGAGACGATCTCGCCGAGCTCCGGGTCGTCCACGATGTTCAGCGCGTCGAACTCCTCGCCGCCGGCCTCGCCGCCACCGCCCTCGGCGGCGTCGGAGCCGGCCGGGGCGCCGCTCGGGGCCAGGGCGTTCCAGACGCCGCCGACGCCGTGGCCGTTGATGTCGCCCGGCGCGGTGTCCTCCGCGTAGCGGTAGACCGGCCAGCCGTTGAGGGTCAACTGCAGGCTGCCGTCCGAGCGTTCGACCTCGCCCAGCAGGTCGGGGTCGATGCCGGAGGTCGCCGAGGCGTCCTCGGCGGGGACCGCGGGCCAGGCCACCAGGCAGTCGCCCTCGCAGTTGGAGGTGGGCGGGTCGGCGGTGTCGTTCTCGAAGCGGTAGAGCGTGAAGCCCTCGGAGTCGGTCACCACCTCCCCCAGCTCCGAGTCGTCGGCCAGGGTCAACTGGCCTGCGGGTTCGCCCAGTTGAGTCGCCGCGCCGGTGTCGCTGCCGTAGCCGTCGCCGTAGTCGTAGCCGTTCTCGGTGGACGCTCCGGCGTCGTTGGCCGCGTTCTCGATGGTCGTGGTGCCGTCCCCGTCGGATCCGGCACAGGCGACGGTCAGAAAGAGGCTGGCCACCGCCGCCACGGTCAGCGCGGAGCGGTGCGGAAGGCGCTGGCGGGTGAGCTGGGTTGTCATGATCGCTCCTTGAAATCGGGGTGGGGGATGGTCAGTTGGCCAGTCGTAGGGCCAGTTCGGGACAGCGGCGGATGGCGCGTACGGCCTGGTTCCTGGAGTCCGCCGGGAGGTTGTAGGTGGCGCTGTCGGGGTAGCCGTCCGGGCCGAGCCGAACGACCTCGGGGACCACGTCGGCGCAGAGCCCGTGACCGCGGCAGAGCGTCCAGTCGACGAGCAGCTTGGGGCCGCCCTCCTTGGCCGCCGGCAGCGCGATCGGCTCCGGCGGGACGGCGAGCGAGCCGATGGTGGGTCGGCCGCAACCGCGGCCGACGGCGTGGTCGGTGAACTCCGTGAGGAACGAGTTCAGCGCGGAGTTCACGAAGTTGGCGGTGCCGTCCGGGTGGCTGCACGCGCCGCGCTTGCGGACCGCGAGCACCCGGTCGCGCACCGCGTCGAGCGCGTTGAGACCACCGCCGTTGGCGGCCCGGCTCAGCGCCTCGGCGATCGAGGGCAGCCCCAGCGCGCAGGGTCCGCACTGGTTGGCCGACTGGTCGGCCATCCAGCGGGCGACCTTCACGGTCTCGCCCACCGGGCACGTCTCGTGCGGCACGGGCATCACCGCGCCGGCGGCCAGCACCGCGTCGTACCGCTTGAGGGCGTCGCGGTCCAGGGTGGTCTCCTTGGCCGCGTCGGCGTCGATGAAGCGGCCGTGGTAGCCGCCGATCAGCACGCCCTGCCCCGGGTCGGTGATGCCGCACAGCCACAGCACGTCGCGCAGCGGCGTGCCGGCCGGGGCCTCGACCACGAACCTGCCGGCCACGCTCAGCAGCACGGTGCCCGGCTCGTTCGGCAGGCCCGTCTCCCGGTAGGCGAGGGCGCCGATCCTGGCCGCCACCGAGAGCTGGGTGAAGGTCTCGGTGTTGGAGAACAGCGTCGGGGCCCCGGCCAGGCCGCTCTCCGTGGAGCGCACCTTGCGCCCGGCCGGCAGGGCCTGCAGCCCCTCGATGCCGCGGGTCAGCGCGGACGCCTCGCCGGTGACGAACCGCTCGGGCAGGTAGGTCACCTCGATCGGCCGGGTGCCGGGCGGCATCTCGGCCACCGCCTCCCGCACCGACTTCTCCACGTCGGAGCGGGTGACGCCGATGGCGACCCGGTCCGCGCCCAGCGCCTCGGCCGCCAGCAGCGCGCCCTCCAGCACCAGGTGCGGGGTGCGCAGCAGCAGTTCCTTGTCTTTGAGGCAACTGGGTTCGCCCTCGCTGCCGTTGATCACCACGTTGGGTGCCATGCCGCGCCGCCCGGCGGCCTCGACGACGCCCTTCAGCTTCCTGGCGAACGGGAAGCCCGCCCCGCCCCGACCGCGCAGATCGATGTTCTCGGCCAGCGCGATCACCTCCTCCAGGCGCAGTCGGGGCAACGGGCCGTGAACCGTGAGGTGCGCGACACGGTCCAGGCGGGTGGTGACGTCGAGGCCGGCCAGCAGGCGCGGTTGGCCGACGACGGCGAGCGCGGGACGCTTAGGAACGCTCATTGACGAGCCTCCTGCGGACGACGATCCGGTGGGCGAGCACGACGGCCACCCCGATGACGGCGGCGAAGTAGGCGATGGTGACCCAGGAACCGCTCACGGGCCGGCCCGCCTTGAGGCCGTGCACCATCGAGGCCCCCCAGGCCAGGTAGGCGCTCATGTGGATGGCGCGCCACCAGCGGGCCTTGCGCGGCGTGGCGAACGCGCTGCGCACGGCGCCCGAGACGGCGGTCACCAGGAACAGGTAGGCGGCCAGGGTGCCGAGGCCGACCAGCACCGGGCGTCGGTCGTCGGTGAACGGGACGAAGGCCATGGAGGACGTGACCCGTTCGTTGGCGATCTTCACCCAGACGTGCAGGACCAGGAAGGTGAGCCCCGCGACGGCTAAGCCGCGGTGCACGCCCTGGGCCAGCAGCCGGTGGCCCGGCGCCAGCACGATCCGGTCGGTGGCCGCCACGCCCCACAGGACGGTGCCGCTCAGCGACACCAGGGCCGCCACCCCGGCTCCCCAGTCGAGGAAGTACCAGAGGTGACCGAAGACCCCGGCGTTGGCGGCCGCGAGCAGCACCACCATGAGGGCGCCGGCCACATAGGCCGCGATCAGCCGTGGCCCCCGGTCCTCGCTCCGGACCCGGCGCGCTCCGCCGACGGGTCCGCGGCCCGGGGCCTGGACCGGGCCGCGGACCTGGCCGCGGAGCGCACGCTGCGGCGATTTCGCCGCGGCACGGTGAGACCCCTGACGACGGGATGCCGTCCTGATCTCTGGGGGTGGGTAGGTGGTCATCGAAGCAAACCTCCGGGACAAGCGCCGTGACCGCAGCATGTCGAATTCCAGCGCGCAGGATTGCGCGCTTATCCGGTCGTGATAAATTTCCGAGCGTCCGGCCGCCACCTGCGGCAAGGGCAATGAAAATGCCCGTCCTGCTGTCGTCGATCCGGTAATTCAAGGGAACCTGAAAGAGCCCTTAAAGGCGACTTAAGAAATTGCGAAGACGCCCCGGAAAACGCGATGGCAGGTTTTTTGAAAGTACCTTGTGCGGTGTTCTTCCGGCGTTCTACTGACGCAATGCCCGCGATCTGTCGGGTCCACACCCGACGCGAAGGAGATGCGAGATGCGTGCCCTTCTGGACCACGTCTGGTTAAGCCCCAGGGAACTCCCCGCCCTGGCCGACGAGGTGGTCGAGGCGCTGGTCGACCGCGTGTCCGCCATGTCGGCGCTGCCCGAGCGGCGCCGCCGCGCGGAGCTGCGGTCCGAGGTCGAGACGGCCCTGCGCGGGGCGCTCAGCCGGCCGGAGCCCGAGAACCTCGACGAGGCGGACGGCGAGTACGGCTCGCTGACCCGCGAGCGGGCCCGCCAGGAGCTGTTCGCCGCGCTCACCGCCGGCTCGCCGCTCTCCGCCGAGGCCCTGGCCTCGCTCGCCCCGCTCGCCCGGCGCGCCGCCTGGCAGCTGCCCGCCGCGGTGCGGGCCGTGGTGCTCGGCTCGCCCGGCGAACTCCAGCTGGCCACCGACGCGTTGGGCGACCCGCTGATCGGCATCACCGACGGCAGGCCCTGCGCCCTGCTCCCCGACCCGGACCCCGAGGCCCGCTCGCTGCTGCGCCGCGCCCTGCCGCGCGGTCGGGCGGCCGCCGTGGGCCACGTGGTGCCGCTGGGCGAGGCCCGCTCCTCGCTGCGCTGGGCGCGGCGGCTCGTGGACCTGGCGCCCGAGGCCCAACTGCTGTTCGTCGAGGACCACCTGCCCGCGCTGCTGCTGCTCCAGGACGAGTCCCTGGTGCGCGCGCTCTCGGCCCGCTGGCTGCGGCCGCTCGACGCGCTGAAGCCGGCGCAGAGCGCGCGCCTCGAGACGACGCTGCTGGCCTGGCTCGAGGGCGGCGGCGCGCCGGAGGCGGCCAAGACCCTCAAGGTGCACCCGCAGACCGTGCACTACCGGCTGCGGCAGCTGGAGAAGCTGTTCGGCCCGGTGCTGCGGGACCCGCGCAGCCGGTTCGAGCTGGAGATGACGCTGCACAGCCGCCGGCTGCTGGCCCAGGTGCGGGACGTGCAGGCCAGGATCAGCCGGCGCGCCAGGACCGCGGCGATGTCGCTGAAGCCGATGGACGTGGCCCGCGAGGCGCGCGTCAACGGCCGCTAGCCGAGGGGGAGCCAGAGCTCGCACCGACCGACAGAACGGGGCAGCGCGCAGGCGCGAACGAGGAGGGCCTGCCGGGCGAATCGCCCGGCAGGCCCTCCTCGTTCGCGCCCGCGCCGACGTTCGGCGTGCGGCGCGGACAACAGGACGGGCACCGTCCGGGGCGGGCGCTTGGCGCCCCGGAGGTGCCCGTCAGTCGGTGGGCGGCGCGGCTAGCGCCGCCCGGTCAGGGGCCGCACTCCCGGCCCTCGTTGATGCAGGCCACGGCCTCGGCCATGAGCTGCTCGTTCATCACGTTGATGAAGTCACCGTGGTCCGTCGAGGGGTTGTGCAACTGCTCGGGGAAGCTGTCCACCGCGAACACCGGGCCCTGCGGGACGTCGTAGACGATCCGCTGCACCAGCTGCGGGATGGCCTGGAAGCCCTCCTGGCAGGAGCCGTCCGCCTGCGCGAACGCCACGTGCGTGCGGTGGTTGGCGCTGTCCGCGTTCACCCCGTCCCAGCAGCTCTGGAAGTCGAAGGTGCGGACCAGGTCGCTGCCCTCGGGGCAGAGCGGGTACTTGTCGGTCAGCTGGACCGAGTCCTCGAAGCCGGTGCAGCTCCAGGAGGCGTTGGCGTTGGCCGTGCCGTTGGTCAGCGTCTTGGCGTCACCGGTGATGATCCGCAGGAAGCGCGGCATGTCGACCACCGGGCTGGTCGGGTTGCCCTGGAAGGTGAGGCTGACCTCGACCGGCTCCAGGACGCGACCGCTGTTGTGGGCGTTGTCCAGCTCGTCGTCGATGGGCGGCACGTCGTCCCGGCCGATCTGGCCGGCGTCCTCGCCGGCGCCGCCGCCGTTGTGGTCGCCGTTGTGGCCGCCGGCCGCGTCGATGGTGCCGTCGCCGTCCTCGTCGAGGACGCGCAGCACCGGCCAGTAGTAGGTCGACTGGTCACCGTTGGTGCAGGTGGTGTCGGCCGCCGCCATGCTCTCGTCCGTCGAGAAGGCGTCGACGCCGATGTTGCCGATGTAGTCGTGCAGGTGGTGGGCGCCGTTGGAGACGCCGGGGGCCACGATCACGTTGTCGGAGTTGAACTGGCCCTCCTCGTTGGTACCGCAGTCCACCGAGAACGTGCCGGTCGAGCCCGCCCCGTTGTTCGCGGGCGGCGGGGTCACGTTGGGCGTCACCGTGGTGATGTCCACGAAGTCCTCGGGGAAGGGGCCGCCGGACACCGGCGGGGGAGCCTGCTCCTCGCCGCCGCCGTCCCCGGGCGCCTCGCCCTCGTCGGGGGGCGTGTCGACGGGCTCGTTCCCGCCCTCGCCGACCTCACAGGCCGCGAGGTCCTGGAGCCCGGCCGGGGCCGTGCCGCCCTGCCGCTCGATCGCGATCCTGATCCGGTCGAGCGCCGCGGTCCGCTTGCCCTGCAGCGGGCCGAGGATCGCGTTGTCCACGAAGTTCGGGCCGCCCTCACCGGCCGAGCTCACCAGCCGTGCGTTGGCCTCCTCGATCTGCCGCTGGAGGTTGGCCAGCTCCCGGTCCACCTCCGCCTGGGCGGCCGCCGGCACGTCCGAGACCTGGACCTCGGGGCACTCGACGGAACCGCCGCCACCGCCCGAGCCGCCGTCCGCCGGGGGCGGCGCCGTGTCCACCGGGTTGGCCGGCGGCATCACCTGGCAGGGGCTCATCCGGCGCAGCCGTTCGGCCTGCCCGCCGTCGACCCCGGTGGCCTGGACGATGCCCTCGATGGTCTCCTCGCGCTGGCTCTCCAACTCGTCGAGCACCTGCCGGGAGTCGGCCGGCTCGGCCTCGGCGACCTCGGCCTCGTTGGTCGGTATCTGCCCGTAGGCGTCGGCGACCTGCTGGTCGAGGTCGGCGAGCAGCTGGCCGACGTCCGTCCTGGCGTCGTCGGGCAGTTCCTCCATGTTCTGTCCGACGTCCGGGCACTGGATCGTGCCGCCGGGTCGCCACGCCGCCTGGTGGCCGCGCGACCAACCCTGGCTCTGGCCGTCGCCGCCCCGACCCCAACCGGCCGACGCCTGCTGCGCGATGACCACCGCTCCACCGCCCCCGACCACCAGCGCGGTCACCAACGCCACGACTTTTGTTCTGCCTCGTGAGCGTTTGTGTGTCTGACGACTCATGAATTACTCCGTCTCGTACAGGGATCCAGCGATTTGGGATCCGGAATGACAGCCCTCAAGGCAATCGGGGCTAATCGGTCAGCAGCGCGTAGTCGACCAGTCCCGTCAACTCCAGGTGTGTGATGTGGTCGAGCACCGTCTCGTTGGCCTGGTCCGCCAGCTCCCGAACCATGGAATTCTCGGTGGAATGCCGCACAGCGGCCACGAGCCCGAACACCTGGCCATGGGCCCGACGCAGGATGTTGGCGAACAGGTATTCGTACTCGGCGCCGCTGGCGGCCGAGAACTGGTTGAGGAATCCCTGTTGCTGCTCGTTCGGCTGGGTGGGCATGTCGATGCCGAGCTCCCGGCCCGCGTTCACCGACATCTCGTCGAGGAGCGCGTGCCCGTCCACCAGGTGCTCCCCGGCGGTCCGCATCTCCTCGCTGCTCCCACGCTCGATCGCCTGGCGGCCGGCGGGCCCCTCCCAGAGCCCGGCCAGCCGCACCCGGCGCACGAAGTCGCGGTCCAGCGCGGTCAGCGGCCCGTACTGGGTGTCGAGGGTGCCGCGGCCGTCGTCCGTGAAGGTGGCCGGCGGGCCGACCTCGATGGACGGGCCCGCGTTGGCCACGCGCTCGAACAGGCTGACGGGGATGAGCAGGGCGGCCAACGTCAGCGCCAGCGCGCCGATCACGAGCGCGGTGCCCAGGGTGTGAGCGGACGTGAACGCGCCAGCGATGCCGGATCGTCTCTTAGCCATGCGAACTGCGCCCTCCAGGCCGGTTACGGGGGAGTGCGGTGGACGCTAGTGGCGGTGGCGCGGCGCGCTACCGGAATCATCACCAACCGACAAAGTCCAACTCGGCCTTGGGAGTTGCTGCTACTATCCGCTGGCTCCGATGGATCCGTCGCCGACGATCCGCAGGCGTACCCGGTCGACGCTCGCGTCCTCGAGACAGCCGAGCAGCCGGTGCGTGTCGTGGTCGCTGAGCGACGGGTACGTGGTCGCCGCGAACAGGCCGTCGTCACCGAGGGCGGCAAGACCCGCCCGTTCGAGCGGGACGGCGGTGGAGTCCCGGCAGCGCTCCCAGAGTTGGCGCGCGGCCAGGGCGACGCGATCGCCGTCGACGCCGTTGCCCTCGACGCGGAACAGTACCGAGGTGGCGGTCTCGGCGCCGCGTTCCGGGGGGCGGGTTTCGGTCAACTCGGCCAGCGCCTCGAAGAGTCCGAGACCGGCCAGCGCGACGAGCAGCAGGCCGGCGGCGCGCGGCCAACGGCGGGGCGCGTCCAGCGGCTCTGGCGGCAGCTCGGGGGCGCCGGCGGTCGGGCCGCCGGGCGGCGCCGCCAGCGGCGCGAGCCGGCCGGCCAGGCGGCGCTCGGCGGCCGGCCGCACGGTCGCCCCGGCGACCCGCTCCACCAGCCACGCGAGGCCGGACAGGGCCACCCCGGTGGCCATCAGTACCGGCACGAAGACGAAGGTCCGGCCGGCGTCCCGGCGGTCGTCGAGCAGCCAGCCGAAGCGGGGCCCCGGCGGCCGCGCCCCGGCCTCGGCGGCGGCGCCGCGCAACTCACCGAGGAGCTCGGCGCGCAGCCGCTCCCGCGCCTCCTCCTGCCGCCGGTCGCCGTCGCGCAACCGCTGTTCGAGGCGGCCGACGCGGTCCAGCAGAGCCAGGCCGAGCAGCAGCACCTCCACGACCAGCAGCAGCACGCCGCAGAGGATCGTGCGCTGCCACTGCCAGCGGTAGAGGTAGATCACCAGGTAGGCGGCGGCACCCAACGCGGCGGCGCCGCCGAACAGGTAGGCGGCGAGCCGCGCGCCCCTCACGGCCGCCCGCCGAGCTCGGCCACCTCGCCGGTGGAGCCGTCGACGAGCAGCGGCGTGCCGGGCGGGAACCGGCGCACGGCGTCGGCCTCGCCGGTGACCGTGGCCAGGCCCAACTCCCGTGCGAGCACCGCCAGATGGGAGAGCGGGCTGCCGGTCTGGGCGACCAGCCCGGTGAGGGAGGGCAGCAGCGGCGCCAACGACGGGTCGAGGTGCCTGACCACCAGCACGGCCTCCGCCGGGCGGGAACCCGGCGCACCGTCCCAGGCCACGCCGGCGACCCGCCCGCCGGACACCCCGCGGCCGGTTCGTCGGTCGCCCTCGGCGACCACGACGCCGCCGTCCGCCACCCGAAACCGGTCCGGCACCGGCACCCCGACCGACACGGACCGCTCACCCCAGTCGGCGGGGCCGGCCCCGTCCCGGAGCAGCCGCACCAGCTCCGCCCACCGCAGGAGACCGAGCGCGGCAGGCGGTCGGGTCCTGGCGGCGGCCTCGTGGACCAGACGGACCTGGAACTCGTGCACCCAGCGGATCCGCAGCCTGAGGGACTCGCGGGCGGGCAGCGCGGCGCGGTCGGCGGGTGGCGGGTCGGCGCGGCCGGTCGGCGGGTGTGGGGGGAGGCGCAGGGGGCGGGTCAGGCTCGGGGTGGTGAGGGCCAGGGCCTCGGGGTGGGTGGCGGCCAGTTCGTCGTCGGGGAGGCCGGCCGCGCGGCCGGCCCGCAGGGCCGCGAGGCCGGCGGCGGTCGCGGTACCCGCGCCAGGTGGCAGCAGGGCGCCGGCCAGCGACTCCTGGGCGTGCAGGGCGACCAGCGACGACCTGCTCCACCGCAGCGCGGCCAGCAGTTCGGCCGTCGAGAGCCGGGCCGGCGGCGGCACCTCGGACAGGGCGCGGTCCACCTCGGCGCAGAGCGCCGTCGCGAGCCGGGGCAGGGTGGATCGCAGCCGGCCCACCCGCCAGGCGGCGGCCAGCCGGCGGGCGCCGGGCAGCGGGTCGAGCAGGGCGAGCAGCCGGTGCCGTGGCGGTTCGACGCCGAGCAGCCGCAGGTCGGCCACCGCCTGTCCGCCGACCGTCGTCACGGCCGGCGTCGTCCGCAGCCGGCGCCGGCCCGCCGCGCCGGCCAGGTGGAGCGCGGTGGCCAGGCCGTGTGCCATCGGCGTCACCCACAGGTCCTCCTCCAGCGGCAGCAGCGGCCCCGGCAGGGTCTCCGCGACCGGGCCAGGGCCCAGCAGCCGGGCGCGGCGCGGCGGCCGTGGCCGCGAGGCGAGCGCCGTGACGGGCCGGGACTGGAAGAGCCAGAGCCGGCCGGTGAGTTCGTCGAAGCCGAACTCGATGTCCTGCGCGCCGCCGAGGACCGACCTGGCGCGAGCGGCCAGCGCCGTGAGGCGGCGCAGCTCGCCGCCCGTCAGCAGGGTCGGGCCGGCCGCCGCGCGGTCGTCCCGCACCGGCCGGCCGCGCCGCGTCAACCGCAGGTCGGTGCCGGACAGTTCGCCGCTGACGAGCCGGTCGGGGCCGCCGCGCACGGCGCTCAGCAGCATCCGGTCGGTGCGTCCCGCCACCGGATCGACGCCGAACAGCACCCCGCCGATCCGGGAGCGCACCATCGGCTGCACCAGCACCGCCATCGCGTGTCCCGGCGACTCGGCCGACGACTCCCGCACGACGCGCAGCGCGTCGCGGAAGGCCGCCCAGCCGCGCACGTCGAGCACCGAGGTGAACCGGCCGGCCATCGACGACTGTTCGGTGTCCTCGGCGGCCGAGGACGAGCGGACCACCAGCGGCCGGCTGCCGTCGCCGCTCAACTCCCGCCACGCCGGCCACAGGTCGTGGCCCTCGTGGTCGCCGCCGGCGCCCGGCGGCAGCACCACGAAGCCCGGCAGCACCGGCAGCCGCGCCCGGGTGGCGCGGGCCAGGGCCGCCGCCTTGCCGCCGGTGAGGGCCACCCGGCAGGCGCGCGGGTCGTCGAGCGAGAGGGTCGTCTCCGCCTGGATCGTGCGTGGTTCGTCGCCGTTGATCTCGATGTCCCTGATGTCCATCGCCCACCTCAAGACGTTCTGCGCGGCCACCCCAGGGACAGACGCCGGAAAACGTCAGGCACCTGACAGAAAGACGGGATGTGTCGGAAAATAGTCCAACTCCTCTCGGCTGTGGACGGCCGGCCGCGGGGTGTCACCGCCGGCGGCTACCGTCGGTGCCATGTCGCAAGGGGTGTCGCAGGGCGTGTCACACGGCGCGGTGGTGCTCGAAGGGGTCCTGGAGCGCATCACCTACGCCAACGAGGAGAACGGCTACACGGTCGCCCGGGTGGACACCGGCCGGGGGAGCGGCGAGCTGCTGACGGTGGTCGGCTCGCTGCTCGGCGCCCAGGTGGGCGAGTCGCTGCGGATGACCGGCCGTTGGGGCTCACACCCCAGCTACGGCCGGCAGTTCACCGTGGAGAACTACACGACGGTGCTGCCCGCGACCGTGCAGGGCATCCGCCGCTACCTCGGCTCGGGCCTCATCAAGGGCATCGGCCCGAAGACCGCCGAGCGCATCGTCGACCACTTCGGCACGGCCACCCTCGACGTCATCGAGGAGGACCCGCGCAAGCTGATCGCGGTGCCCGGGCTCGGCCCCAAGCGCACCGCGCTGATCGCCGCCGCCTGGGAGGAGCAGAAGGCCATCAAGGAGGTGATGGTCTTCCTGCAGAGCGTGGAGGTCTCCACCTCCATCGCCGTCCGGATCTACAAGAAGTACGGCGACGCCTCCATCTCCGTGGTGAAGAACCAGCCCTACCGGCTCGCCGCCGACGTGTGGGGCATCGGCTTCCTCACCGCCGACCGGATCGCCCGCGCCGTGGGCATACCGGCCGACAGCCCGGAGCGGGTCAAGGCCGGCCTGTCCTACGCCCTGTCGCAGGCCACCGACCAGGGCCACTGCTATCTGCCCGAGGAGCGGCTGATCTCGGACGCGGTGAAGCTGCTCCAGGTGGACACTGGCCTCGTCATCGAGTGCCTCGGCGAGCTCGCCGAGGACCCGGAGGGCCTGGCGCGCGAGAAGGTGCCGCACCCGGACGGGCAGGGCGAGGACTCCACCGTCACCGCCGTCTACCTGGTGCCCTTCCACCGCGCCGAGCTGTCGCTGGCCGGGCAGCTGCGCCGGCTGCTCGCGGCGGACGAGGACCGGCTCGCCGCCTTCCAGGACGTGGACTGGGCCAAGGCGCTGTCCTGGCTGGCCGGCCGCACCGGCGCCGAGCTCGCGCCCGAGCAGGAGGAGGCGGTGCGGCTCGCGCTCACCCGCAGGGTCGCGGTGCTCACCGGCGGCCCCGGCTGCGGCAAGTCCTTCACGGTCCGCTCGGTGGTCGAGCTGGCCCGCGCCAAGCGGGCCAAGGTGCTGCTCGCCGCGCCCACCGGCCGGGCCGCCAAGCGGCTCGCCGAGCTCACCGGAGCCGAGGCGTCCACGGTGCACCGGCTGCTGGAGCTCAAGCCCGGCGGCGACGCGGCCTTCGACCGGGACCGCCCGCTCGACGCCGACCTGGTGGTGGTGGACGAGGCGTCCATGCTCGACCTGCTGCTGGCCAACAAGCTGGTCAAGGCGGTGGCACCCGGCGCCCACCTGCTGCTCGTGGGGGACGTGGACCAGCTGCCGTCGGTGGGCGCCGGCGAGGTGCTGCGCGACCTGCTCGCCCCCGACAGCCCGGTGCCGGCCGTTCGGCTGACCAGGATCTTCCGGCAGGCCCAGCAGTCGGGCGTGGTCACCAACGCGCACCGGATCAACTCGGGGATCCCGCCGGTCACCTCGGGCCTGGCCGACTTCTTCCTCTTCGTCGAGGAGGAGACCGAGGAGGCCGGGCGGCTCGCCGTCGACGTGGCCGCCCGCCGGGTGCCGGCGAAGTTCGGCCTCGACCCGCGCCGCGACGTGCAGGTGCTCACCCCGATGCACCGCGGCCCGGCCGGCGCCGGCGTGCTCAACGGGCTGCTCCAGCAGGCCGTCACCCCGGCCAGGCCCGGGCTGCCGGAGAAGCGCTTCGGCGGCCGGGTGTTCCGCGTCGGCGACAAGGTCACCCAGATCAGGAACAACTACGACAAGGGGCGCAACGGCGTCTTCAACGGCACGGTCGGCGTGGTCACCGGGCTCGACCTGGACGAGCAGCGGCTCACCGTGCTCACCGACGAGGACGAGGAGGTCCCCTACGACTTCGCCGAGCTCGACGAGCTGTCCCACGCGTACGCCGTCACCATCCACCGCTCGCAGGGCAGCGAGTACCCCTGCGTGGTCATCCCGGTCACGATGAGTGCCTGGATGATGTTGGAGCGGAACCTGCTGTATACGGCCGTCACCCGCGCCAAGAAGCTCGTGGTGCTCGTGGGCTCGCGGCGGGCCCTCGGGCAGGCCGTGCGCTCGGTCTCGGCCGGCAGCCGCTGCACGGCCCTCGACGCCCGCCTCGCGGGCAAAATTCTTCGTCCGGAGCGCCCGTAAAAATCCGCATTCGCGCGGCACGCCGTGCCAGAAAATGGCCACTTGGCCGACCCCGAGTGCACATTCTGCGCCCAGATGGGGGACAGTAGGAGGGAGTCAGGGCACCTCGAAGAAGAGGCACAACGTCGGTGAGGGATGACGTGAGCGAAAACCGCATCAGCGACAGCGCAGGCAACGCGGACGACGCAGTGTTCGTGCGGTACGGAAAAGACGAGTACCGCTACCCGGTGGTAGAGAGCACGGTGGGTGACCGTGGCTTCGACATCAGCAAGCTCCGGGCCCAGACCGGTCTGGTGACCCTGGACTCCGGTTTCGGAAACACCTCCACGTGTAAATCGGAGATCACCTACCTGGACGGCGAGAAGGGCATCCTTCGCTACCGTGGGTATCCGATCGAGCAGATCGCGGAGCGCGGCTCGTTCATCGAGACGGCCTACCTGCTCATCAACGGCGAGCTACCGACGGTGGACGAGCTGGCCACCTTCCAGGGCGAGATCACCAAGCACACGCTCCTCCACGAGGACGTGAAGCGCTTCTTCGACGGCTTCCCGACGGACGCCCACCCGATGGCGATGCTGACCTCCGTGGTCAGCGCGCTGTCCACCTTCTACCAGGACAGCCACAACCCGTTCGACGAGCGGCAGCGCCACATCTCCACCATCCGGCTGCTCGCCAAGCTGCCGACGATCGCCGCCTACGCCTACAAGAAGGCCATCGGCCAGCCCGTCGTCTACCCGCGTAACGACCTCGGGTACGTGGAGAACTTCCTGCGGATGACGTTCTCCGTACCGGCCGAGGACTACGAGCTCGACCCGGTGGTCACCAACGCGCTGGACAAGCTGCTGATCCTGCACGCCGACCACGAGCAGAACTGCTCCGCCTCCACGGTCCGCATGGTGGGCTCCTCGCAGGCCAACCTGTTCGTCTCCATCTCCGCCGGCATCAACGCGCTCTGGGGCCCCCTGCACGGCGGCGCCAACGCGGCGGTGCTGGAGATGCTGGAGGCCATCCAGGCCGACGGCGGCGACGTGGACGCCTTCATCCGCCGGGTGAAGAACAAGGAGCGGGGCGTCCGCCTGATGGGCTTCGGGCACCGCGTCTACAAGAGCTTCGACCCCCGCGCGAAGATCATCAAGGCGGCCGCGCACGACGTGCTCTCGGCGCTCGGCAAGTCCGACGAACTGCTGGACATCGCCCTGAAGCTGGAGGAGCACGCCCTCAGCGACGACTACTTCGTCTCGCGCAACCTGTACCCGAACGTCGACTTCTACACCGGCCTGATCTACCGGGCCATGGGCTTCCCGACCAGCATGTTCACCGTGCTGTTCGCGCTGGGCCGGCTGCCGGGCTGGATCGCCCAGTGGCACGAGATGATCACCGACCCGACCACCAGGATCGGCCGTCCGCGCCAGGTCTACACGGGCGTCGTCGAGCGGGACTACCTGCCGGTCGAGCAGCGGTGACGCTGGTCGCTGTGACATGGTGGCGCGGCGCGGATATGTGACGCAGGTCACATATCTGGTCGTGCAACTTTCCACGGTCTCGTCGGTCTAACCCGTCGACGTTGGCGCGGATTCGGCTGGATCCACGCCGGCGGCCGTCCAGCCGGGGTCCCGTGGGGGGACGCTCTGAGCGGGCGGCAGGAAGCGCCCCGCGCCGGGCCCTGTGGGGGGACCCGTCGGCGGGGCGCTTTTCATTTCCGGCGATGCGGGGTCGCTGCGCTCGGCCTGGGCGACGGCGCCGGGTCGCTGCGCTTGGCCTGAGCGGCGGCGCCGGCGCCTGGCGGTCGGAGCGTGGCGCTCTGGCTGGGTGGGGGCATCGGGGCCTGGCGGCCCCGTGCCGGACTGCGGCGCTGGGCATGGGCGGCGCCGCCCGTGGCTGGGCTCCGCCCGGCCGGGACGGGGCTGTTGACGGTCACACGGCCCGGGGCCGCGATCTCCCGGTCAAGGTGGAGTGCGGCGCGCCGGCGTGGCGCTGCGGGCCCTTTGGGCCCGCGCCCGCAGTTGGGGCGCCGCCCTTGGTGCGCCCGGATCGGACTGGACGCCGTGTCGCGACCCGAGTTTCCCCCGACCGATGCCGAGCGCGGCGGCCTGGCACGCCGGCGCGAGGGCCGCCGGGCTCCGACGTCCGGCTCGCGCCGACGGTCGGGCGGGCGTGCCCGGATCGTGCTGACGCGCTGCGTCGCGGCCCGAGGCCGCCAGGCCTCGACGCCGCGCTCGAGCCGAGCGCGGCGCACCGGCGTAGGGGGTGCCGGGCCGTTGCGGTCCGGGGCCGGCGGGCCCCGACGCCCCCGGTCGATGCCGAGCGCGGTGCACCGGCGCGGGGGCGCCGGGTCCCGGTGTCTGGCTCGCGCTGGCGGTCGGGGTGTTGCCCCCGGCGTGCCCGGTCGGGCTGACGCATCGCGTCGCGGCCCGAGGCCGCCAGGCCTCGATGCCCCCGCCCGGGCCGAGCGCAGCGTGCCGGCACGGGGGCCGCCAGGCCCCCGGTGCCTGGTTTGCGAGGAGCGCCGCGACTACGCGCGGTCGACGAGCTCGTAGCCCGCCTCGTCCACGGCCGTGCGGATCGCGTCGTCCGTGACGGGGGTCTCGGTCACCACGGTGACCAGGCCGGTGTCCGCGGTCGCGGAGACGTCCGTGACGCCCGGCAGGGCGCCGATCTCGGCCGAGACGGCCTTCTCGCAGTGTCCGCAGCTCATCCCGGAGACCCGGTAGGTGATGGTCTCGCTCATGGCGATCGCCTCGCTTCCAACGACTGTCGGTCCGGCTCCGACTATATACCCGCCCGGGGTATAGCGATCGGGGGTGCCCCTAAGGGGGACCCGGCATCGTCCCGGGAACGCTCCTGGCGCTCTTCCCTCCCGTCGCCGACACGTGTCAACTTCTACTGACAGGTTGCACGGCGGGAGGAACACGCGGGATGGATGGCGCTCTGTGGATGTACGCGCTGCTGGTACTCACCAGCGCGCCGCCCTATCTGCCCAACGCCGCGCTGATCGCCTCCGCGGGCGCCATGGTCCACGCGGGGGAACTCAGTCTGCCGCTGGTGGTGTTGGCGGCCGCGGCGGGCGCGCTCGCCGGGGACGCGGTGATCTTCGCCGTCGGCCGGCTCGCCCGCGGCCGGGCGCTCGGCTGGCTCGGCCGGTCGGCCCGGCGGCGGGCCGCGCTCCAGTGGACCGGGGAGCGGATGCACGCCCACGGCTTGCCGTTCGTGGTGGGCGCGCGGTTCCTGCCGAGTGGCCGGGTCATCGGCGGACTCACCGCCGCGCTCGTCGACTTCCCGGCCCGCCGCTACCTGCTGGGCATGGGCATCGCCCAGGCGGTCTGGGCCTCCTACTCCGTCGCCCTCGGCTACTGGGGCGCCGGGGCGCTCGGCGGCACGCTGCCCTCGGTGCTGATCGCCTGTGGGATCTCGGTCCTCGTCGCCTGCCTCGCCCGGCTGTTCAGCGGCGCCGGTTCCCGGGACGCCGCCGCACCCACTCCCTGATGGTGTCCGGGTACCAGAAGGGCCGGCCGCCCTCCACCACGTCGGGCGGGGGCAGCAGGCCGTGCTTCCGGTAGGAACGGACGGTGTCCGGCTGCACCTGGATGTGGGCGGCGATCTCCCGGTACGACCAGAGTTCGCGGTCCGTCATCTCTACGCACCTCCCTCGCCCCGCCGTCCGACGGGGCTCCGTGGATAACCAGTGGGCCACTGCCCCCGAGAACGACGCACGGTGACGCCGGGGCCGGGCCTGTTGATCATCTGTGACGGGTAAGGCGCGTAACGGTGACGGCTGTCGCGTTCCCTAGATGAAGCCGATGAACCGCTGAACCGACAAGCGCATCAGGTGTGGTTCGGGAAGCCGAGGTTGACCGCGCTCTCCGCCGGCTCCGGCCAGCGGGTGGTGACGACCTTGCCGCGCGTGTAGAAGCGCACCCCGTCCTCGCCGTAGACGTGGTGGTCGCCGAAGAGCGACTCCTTCCAGCCGCCGAACGAGTGGTAGCCCACCGGCACCGGGATCGGCACGTTCACCCCGACCATGCCGGCCTCGACCTCCAGCTGGAACCGCCTCGCGGTCCCGCCGTCCCGGGTGAAGATCGCCGAACCGTTGCCCCACGGCGAGGAGTTGATCAGCGCGATCGCCTCCTCGTAGTCGCCGGCCCGCACCACGCACAGCACCGGGCCGAAGATCTCGTCCCGGTAGGCGTCCATCTCCCGCGACACCCGGTCGAGCAGCGACACCCCGAGGAAGAAGCCCGCCTCGTGCCCGGGCACCGTCAACCCCGTGCCGTCGACCACCACCTCGGCGCCCTGCGCGGCCGCGCCCCGCACATAGGACGCCACCTTCTCCCGGTGTTCCGCGGTGATCAGCGGGCCCATCTCGGACGCCGGGTCGTCGCCGGGCCCGATCACCAGCGCGCGCGCCCGCTCCGCGATCCGCGCCACCAGCGCGTCGCCGGTCTCCTCGCCCACCGCGACGACCACGGACACCGCCATGCAGCGCTCGCCGGCCGAGCCGTAGGCCGCGCTGACCGCCGCGTCCGCCGCCACGTCCAGGTCGGCGTCCGGCAGCACCAGCATGTGGTTCTTCGCGCCGCCCAGCGCCTGCACCCGCTTGCCGTGCTCCACCGCGCCGCGGTGGATCGCCCGCGCCACCGGCGTGGAACCGACGAAGCTGACCGCCGCCACGTCCGGATGCGCCAACAGCCGCTCCACGGCCTCCCGGTCGCCGTTGACCACGTTCAACACGCCCTCGGGGAAACCGGCCTCGGCCGCCAGCTCGGCCAACAGCAGGGCTGCCGACGGGTCCTTCTCGCTCGGCTTCAGCACAAACGTGTTGCCGCAGGCGATCGCCACCGGGAACATCCACAGCGGCACCATCGCGGGGAAGTTGAACGGCGTGATGCCCGCCACCACGCCCAGCGGCTGCCTGATCGACGCCACGTCCACGCCCGTCGACACCTGCGTGGACAGCTCCCCCTTCAGCTTCTCCGTGATGCCGCAGGCCAGTTCGACGATCTCCAGGCCGCGCGCCACCTCGCCGAGCGCGTCGCCGTGGACCTTGCCGTGCTCGGCGGTGATCAGCGCCGCCAACTCGTCGCGCCGCGCCACCAGCAGCTCCCGGTAGCGGAACAGCAGCGCGGTGCGCCTGGCCAACGAGTACCCGCCCCACGACCGGTGCGCCGCGACGGCCGCCGCCACCGCCGCGTCCACCTCGGCGGCCGAGGCCAGCGCGACCCGCCCCGCCTGCTCGCCGGTCGCCGGGTCCCAGACCGGGCCGAACCGCCCCGAGGCGCCCGGCACGGGCTTGTTGTCGATGAAGTGTCCGATGGTCTTCACGGTGGTGCCTTCCCTCGCTCCGAGTCGATCCGGTGGCCTACAGGTGCCGGCGGCGCGCCGCCGCGCCGCGCTCGTACGCCTCCCGCGCCCGGCGCGCCGCCGGCCGGTCGGCGACGGCCGCCACCGGCACGTCCCACCACGCCTGGGCCGGCGGCGCGGTGTCCGCCGGGTCCGTCTCCACATGGACGCAGACCGGGCCCCGGGCCTCGCGTGCCTCGGCCAGCGCCGCGCGCAGCTCGGCGTACGTGGTGGCGCGCAGCACCGTGAGCCCGAGGGAGGCGGCGTTGGCGGCCAGGTCGACGGGGAGCGGCTCGCCCGTGAAGGTGCCGTCCGGCGTCCGGAAGCGGTAGGCGGTGCCGAAGCGTTCGGCGCCGGTCAGCTCGGACAGCCCGCCGATCGAGGCGTAGCCGTGGTTCTGCACCAGCACCAGGACCAGGTGCCGGCCCTCCTGCACGGCCGTCACCAGCTCGGTCGGCCCCATCAGATAGGTGCCGTCGCCGACCAGCGCCCACACCACGCGCTCCGGCGCGGCCAGCTTCACGCCGAGCGCGGCCGGGATCTCGTAGCCCATGCAGGAGTAGCCGTACTCCACGTGGTACTGGCGGCGCGACCTGGCCCGCCACAGCTTGTGCAGGTCGCCCGGCATCGAGCCGGCCGCGTTGATCACCACGTCCTCGTCGCCGACGACCGCGTCCAGCGCGCCGAGCACCTGGGTCTGGGTCGGCCGGTCGCTCTCCTTCTCCGGGGCGAACGCGGCGCCGACGACCGTCTCCCAGCGTTCCTTGGCCGCCCGGTAGCCGGCCGCGTACCCGTCCTCGACGCGGTGCCCGGCCAGCGCCGAGGTCAGCGCCGTGAGGCCGGCCCTGGCGTCCGCGACCAGGGGGAGGCCGGCCAGCTTGTGCGCGTCGTACGGGGCGATGGTGAGGTTGACGAAGCGCACGCCGGGGTCGGCGAACAGGGTGGCGGAGGCGGTGGTGAAGTCCGAGTAGCGGGTGCCCACGCCGATCACCAGGTCGGCGGCGCGGGCCAGTTCGTTGGCGGCGGCCGTGCCGGTGTGGCCGATGCCGCCCACGTCGCACGGGTGGTCGTGGCGCAGCGAGCCCTTGCCGGCCTGGGTGGAGGCCACCGGGATGCCGGTGGCGTCGGCCAGGGACCGCAGCGCCTCCTCGGCCTCGCTGTGGTGCACGCCGCCGCCGGCGACGATCAGCGGCCGGCGGGCGGCGCGGATCGCGGTGACCGCCTCGGCCAGCGCGTCCGCGTCGGGCGCCGGGCGCGGCACCCGCCACACCCGCTCGGCGAAGAACTCCTCGGGCCAGTCGAAGGCCTCGGCCTGCACGTCCTGCGGCAGCGCCAGCGTGACGGCGCCCGTCTCCACCGGGTCGGCGAGCACCCGCATGGCCTGGAGGGCGGCCGGGACCAGCGCCTCCGGGCGGTGCACCCGGTCGAACCAGCGGGAAACGGGCCGCAGCGCGTCGTTGACCGACACGTCGCCCGCGCCCGGGTGTTCGAGCTGCTGGAGCACCGGGTCGGCCGGCCGGGTGGCGAAGGTGTCGCCGGGCAGCAGCAGCACCGGGAGCCGGTTGATGGTGGCGAGGGCGGCGCCGGTCACCAGGTTGGTGGCGCCCGGGCCGATGGAGGTGGTGACGGCGTGCGCCGAGAGCCGGTCGCGCTGCCGCGCGTAGCCCACCGCGGCGTGCACCATGGCCTGCTCGTTCCGGCCCTGGAAGAAGGGGAGTTCGGCGCCGGGGCCCTGGCCGCTCGCCACCAGCGCCTGCCCGACGCCGGCCACGTTGCCGTGCCCGAAGATGCCCCAACAGGCGGCGACGAGTCGGTGCCTGCGGCCGTCCCGCTCGGTGTACTGCCTGGCGAGGAACCGCACCAGGGCCTGGGCGACGGTCAGTCGGACGGTTCCGCTCATCGGGCGGCCTCCCCGTTCTCCTGCGTGCGGTACCTGGGGAGCCTGGGGTCGGTCTCCTGGTGGTGCCAACTGCCCCTGATCCAGGCGTGGTCCGGATGGTCGCGGATCAGCCAGGCGCGGTCGGGGTCGGGCCCGGCCATCACGTTGAGGTAGTACATGTCGTGCCCGGGCGCGGCGATCGACGGGCCGTGCCAGCCGTCCGGGATGACCACCGCGTCCCCGGTGCGGACCTCCGCGAGCACGTCGGTGCCGCGGCCGTGCCCCGAGGGGCTGACCCGCTGGTAGCCGAGGCCCTCGGCCGCCGGGTTCCCCTCGGCGGCGTCGATCTCGAAGTAGTAGATCTCCTCCAGCTCCGACTCCTCGCCGGGACGCGACTCGTCGTGCTTGTGCGGCGGGTACGAGGACCAGTTGCCGCCGGGCGTCAGCACCTCGACGGCGATCAGCCGGTCGGCCTCGAACACGTCGGCCGCCGCGAAGTTGTTGACCTGGCGGCTGCACGAGCCGGCGCCGCGCAGCTCGACCGGCACCCGGTCGGCCGTGACGTGTCGGGCCGGCAGCCGGCGCGCGCAGCGGGCGCCGGTGAGCGCGAACCGGCCGCCGGCGGTCGAGGAGACCGTCACCTGGGCGTCCCTCGGCACGTAGGCGAAGTCCGTCAGGCCGGCGAACACGCCGCTGCGGCCGCGCAGTTCGAACCGCTCGCCGGCGGCCTCCACGACGCAGCCGCCGGCCAGCGGCAGCACGATCCACTCGCTGTCGCCGGTCGCGAAGCGGTGGGTGCCGCCGGGCGCGAGCGGCAGCACGCGCAGGCTGGAGTAGCCCCAACCGGCCGACTCCGGGCTGATGTCCAGGGTGTAGGGGCCGGCGGCGGCGCTGCCGGCCGGCAGGTGGTGGCGTGGGGAAGGGGCGCTCGGGGGTGTCACCGTCGACGACCTCTCCTTCGATGGCTGTCGGCTTGCGCGGAACGGTTGGGGTGTCGGACGGGACCTAGAGCAGCCCCGCGGCGGTGCGGACGGCGCCGGCCACGTCCCCGTCCGGCGGGTAGAGCAGTGAGCGGCCCACCACCAGGCCCCGGACGGTGGGCAGCCGCAGCGCCTTGCGCCACTTCTCGTAGAGCCCGTCCTGGTCACCGGTCACCTCGCCGCCGAGCAGCACCGCCGGCAGCGTCGAGGTCTCCATCACCCGCGCCATGTCGTCGGGGTCGGCGGTGACCGGCACCTTCAGCCAGGTGTAGGCGGAGGTGCCGCCCAGGCCAGAGGCGATGGCGATGGACGTGGCGACGGCCTCGGCGCTCAGGTCATTGGTCAACCTGCCCGCTATTCGACGGGAGATGAAGGGCTCGACGAACACCGGCAGCCGGCGGCGCGCCATCTCGTCGATCACCCGGGCCGTGCTGTGCAGCGTCTCCAGCGACCCGGGATCCGAGTAGTCCACGCGCAGCAGCAGCTTGCCGGCGTCGAAGCCGAGGCGCGCTATGTCCTCGGGGCGGTGCCCGGTGAACCGGTCGTCGAGCTCGAACGAGGCGCCGGCGAGGCCGCCGCGGTTCATCGAGCCGAGCACCACCTTGCCGTCGAGCGCGCCGAGCAGCAGCAGGTCGTCCAGGACGTCGGCGGTGGCCAGCACCCCGTCGACGCCCGGTTGGGCGAGCGCGAGCGTGAGCCGCTCCAGCAGCTCCACCCGGTTGGCCATGGCGAGCCGCTGGCCGCCGACCGCGAGCGCGCCGCGCGCCGGGTGGTCGGCGGCGATGATCATCAGCCGGCCGCTCTCGCCGAGCAGCGGGCGGCGGGCCCGGCGCGCCGCGGCCTCGGCGATGGCCTCGGGATGTCGGCTGCGTACCGTGACGAGCTCCGAGATGCTGATGCTCACGGAAGGATTCCTTCCCGGTCGGTGCCGCGGTCGGCCGGGCCGCCGCCGAGCAACTCCTCGACCTCGTGGGGGTGGGGCATGGCGGACGAGCACGCGAGCCGGCCGGCGACCAGCGCGCCCGCCGCGTTGGCGAACCGGGTCAGCCGGTGGAGGTCCCAGCCGGCCAGCAGCCCGTGACAGAGGGCGCCGCCGAACGCGTCCCCGGCGCCGAGGCCGTTGACCACCTCGACGGGGTGCGGCTGGGCCTCGACCACGGTGCCGTCCCGGTGCACGGCCAGCACCCCGGCGGGCCCCTGCTTGACGACGGCCAGCTCCACGCCGGCCGCCAGCAGCGCCTCGGCGCAGGCGCGCGGCTCGCGGACGCCGGTGGCCACCTCGCACTCGTCCAGGTTGCCCACGGCGACGGTGGCGTGGGCCAGCGCCGCGCGGTAGACCGGGCGCGCGGCCTCGGGCGAGCCGTCCCCCCGGGCCCCGCCCTTCCAGGCCCCGCTCTTCCAAAACATGGGCCGCCAGTCCAGGTCGAAGACCGTGGCGACCTGGTCGGCGGCCCGGCCGCCCTCGGCGCGGGCGGCGAGCGCGGCGAGCGTCGCGCTCCGGCTCGGCTCCTCGCACAGGCCGGTGCCGCTCATCCAGAAGATCCGCGCCGACCGGACGGCGGCCAGGTCGAGTTCGTCGGCGTGGATCACCAGATCGGGTGCCTTGGGCAGCCGGTAGAAGTAGAGCGGGAAGTCGTCGGGCGGGAAGATCTCGCAGAAGGTGACGGGCGTCGGGTACTCGGGCACCGCCGTCACCCACCGGTCGTCCACGCCGAACTCCCGCAGCGCGCGATGGCAGTACTCGCCGAACGGGTCGTCCCCCGTTCGGCTGATCACGGCGGCGGCCCGGCCGAGGCGGGCGGCGGCGACGGCCACGTTCGTCGGGGAGCCGCCGAGAAATTTGCCGAACGATTCGACCTCCGCCAGTGGCACGCCCGTCTGCAGCGGGTAGATATCGACCCCGATGCGCCCCATGGTGATGACGTCGAGTGCTGTCCCGACCGTCGTCATCCGCGCTCTCCCTCCGCCGTCCCGGTGTGTGGTCGCCGTGTTCGCGCCGCCCCCAGCGTCGGCCCAGTCGGCCTCGCCTGTCAATGGTTTGTCTTTACATATGGACATCTCGAAGACGTAAAGATGAAGTGTTGTCCTGACAATCCATTGACAGGCGAGGCCACCCGGCGGTTTGCTCCCCACTGCGACCCGCCTCCACCAACCCTCCACGCTCACACCGAAGTGAGGTAGGAACGATGAACCGGATCAGTCGCCCCCTGCTCGCGGCGGGCTGCGCCACGGCCCTGCTGCTCGTCGCCGCGTGCTCCAGCGAGTCCGGCGGCAGACGCGCCCAGGAGGAGGCGGACGGGCTCGCCGCCGGCCAGGCCGACACCCCCCGCATCAGGATCGCCATGATCACCCACGGCGGACGCGGCGACACCTTCTGGGACATCGTCCGCAAGGGAGCCGAGGACGCCGCGAGCAAGGACAACGCCGAGCTCATCTACTCGTCCGACCCCAGCGCCGCCGGCCAGGCCAGCCTCATCGAGAATGCCGTCGACCAGGACGTCGACGGCATCGCCCTCACCATGGCCGACCCCGAGGCGCTGGCCGACGCCATAGCCGAGGCGCAGGCCGCCGGCATCCCCGTCGTCGGCCTCAACTCCGGCCTCCCCGCCTGGCAGGACGCCGGCCTGCTCTCCTACTTCGGCCAGGACGAGGGCGTCGCCGGCCGCGCCTTCGGCGACCGGCTCAACGAGCTCGACGCCCGGCACACCGTCTGCGTCATCCACGAACAGGGCAACATCTCGCAGGAACAGCGCTGCGGCGGCCTCGCCGAGACCTTCGAGGGCGAGACCGAGACCCTGTACGTCGACGGCGCCGACCTGCCGGCCGTCCGCTCCACCATCGAGGCCAAGCTCCGCCAGGACGGCTCCATCGACTACGTCGCCACCCTCGGCGCCCCCTACGCGCTCGCCGCCGTCGACTCCGTGTCCGGCGCCGGCAGCGACGCGGCGATCGCCACCTTCGACCTCAACCCCGAACTGGTCACCGCCATCGAGGACGGCGACATCGAGTTCGCCGTCGACCAACAGCCCTACCTCCAGGGCTACCTGGCCGTCGATGCCCTCTGGCTGTACGCCGCCAACGGCAACGTCAGCGGCGGCGGCGTCGAACCCGTCCTCACCGGACCCGCCTTCGTCGACCGCGACAACGTCGCCGACGTCGCCGAGTTCGCCGCCAACGGCACCAGGTGAGCGGGGAGTTGAGCCACGACATGACCGCTGACACCACCGTGGAACCCGCCGCCGCGCCCCGGCGGCGCGGCGACGCCGACGGGCGCACCACCCGCCGCTCCCCGCTCCGCCGGCTCCTCGGCCGCCCCGAGATGGGCGCGCTGGTCGGCGCCGCCGCCGTCTACGCGCTCTTCTACGCCGTCGCGCCCACCTTCCGGCAGCTCGACTCCCTCTCCACCGTCCTCTACCAGGCGTCCACCCTCGGCATCATGGGCGTCGCCGTCGCCCTGCTGATGATCGGCGGCGAGTTCGACCTGTCGGCCGGCGTCGCCGTCACCACCTCCGCGCTCACCGCCAGCATGTTCGCCTTCCAACTCACCCTGAACGTCTGGTCCGGGGTGCTGGTCGCGCTCGTCCTCTCGCTCGCCATCGGCGCCCTCAACGGCGTGCTGCTGGTCCGCACCAAACTGCCCAGCTTCCTGATCACCCTGGCCACCTTCCTGATGCTCCAGGGCCTCAACCTCGCCGTCACCAAGGGGATCACCGGCAACGTCGCCACCGACTCCATCCGCGACATGGACGGCTTCGACCAGGCCCGCGCCGTCTTCGCCGCCACCCTCACCATCGGCGACACCCAACTGCGGATCAGCGTCCTGTGGTGGCTCGGCTTCGCCGCCCTCGCCACCTGGGTGCTGCTGCGCACCCGCTACGGCAACTGGGTCTTCGCGGTCGGCGGCAACCCGGAGAGCGCTCGCGCCGTGGGCGTGCCCGTGGCGTTCGTGCGGATCAGCCTCTTCATGACCGTCGGCCTCGCCGCCTGGTTCGTCGGCATGCACCAGCTGTTCGCGTTCAACACCGTCCAGTCCAACGGCGGCATCGGCAACGAACTCCTCTACATCGCCGCCGCCGTCATCGGCGGCTGCCTGCTGACCGGCGGCTACGGCTCGATCGCCGGACCGGCCATCGGCGCCTTCCTGTTCGGCATGGCCAACCAGGGCATCGTCTACGCCAACTGGGACCCCGACTGGTTCATGTTCTTCCTCGGCGCCATGCTGCTGCTCGCCGTGCTGCTCAACCTGTGGGTCCGACGCCAGGCCACCCGGAGGTGACGACCATGGCTCCCATCGTTGAACTCCGTGCCGTCGGCAAGTCCTACGGCAACATCCACGCCCTGCGCGACGTCGACCTCGCCGTCCACGCGGGCCGCGTCTCCTGCGTCCTCGGCGACAACGGCGCCGGCAAGTCGACCCTCATCAAGATCATCTCCGGGCTGCACCGGCACACCACCGGCGAACTCCTCGTCGACGGCGAACCGGCCCGGTTCTCCACGCCCCGCGACGCCCTCGACCGCGGCATCGCCACCGTCTACCAGGACCTCGCCACCGTCACCCTGATGCCGGTCTGGCGCAACTTCTTCCTCGGCTCCGAACTCACCCGTGGCCGCTGGCCGTTCCAGCGTCTCGACATCCCCCGCATGCGGTCCGTCGCCGACGCCGAACTGCGCGCCATGGGCATCGTCCTCGACGACGTCGACCAGCCCGTCGGCTCGCTCTCCGGCGGCCAACGGCAGTCCGTGGCCATCGCCCGCGCCGTCCACTTCGGCGCCCGGGTCCTGATCCTCGACGAACCGACCGCGGCGCTCGGCGTCAAACAGTCGGGCGTCGTGCTGCGTTACGTCGCCGCCGCCCGCGAACGCGGCCTCGGCGTCGTCTTCATCACCCACAACCCGCACCACGCGTACCTCGTCGGCGACCACTTCACGGTGCTGCGGCTCGGCACCGTCGAACTCAGCGCCGACCGGGCCGACGTCGACCTCGACCACCTCACCCACCAGATGGCCGGCGGCGCCGAGTTGGACGAGCTGCGCCACGAACTGACAGGAGACTCCGCACCATGAGCGACGCGCCGGTACTGGACCGGATCAGGGTCGGCTCGGCCCCCGACTCCTGGGGCGTCTGGTTCCCCGACGACCCCCGGCAGACGCCCTGGCACCGCTTCCTCGACGAGGTCGCCGAGGCCGGCTACCCGTGGATCGAACTCGGCCCCTACGGCTACCTCCCCACCGACCCCGCCGTGCTGCGCGACGAGTTGAGCCGCCGCGAACTGCGGGTCTCGGCCGGCACGGTCTTCACCGCCCTGCACCGGGGCCCGGCCGTCTGGGACGAGACCTGGGCCCACGTGGCGAAGGTCGCCACCCTCACCCGGGCCGTCGGCGCCGGCCACCTCGTGGTCATCCCCGAGTTCTGGCGCGACCCGGTGACCGGCGAACGCACCGACGAACCCGAGCTCACCGCCGCCGGCTTCGCCGACCTCGCCACCGGCATGGAACGCCTCGGCCGCGCCGTCCGCGACGAGTTCGGCCTCGACATCGTCGTCCACCCGCACGCCGACACCCACATCGCCACCGAGGAGCACGTCACCCGCTTCCTCGACGCGACCGACTCCGCGGCCGTCAACCTGTGCCTCGACACCGGCCACTACGCCTACTGCGGCGGCGACAGCGTCAAGCTCATCGAGACCTACGGCGAGCGGATCGGCTACCTCCACCTCAAGCAGGTCGACCCCGCGATCCTCGCCGACGTCATCGCCGACGAGGTCCCCTTCGGGCCGGCCGTGAAACGCGGCGTCATGTGCGAACCGCCGACCGGCGTCCCGGCCCTCCCACCGGTCCTGGCGGCGGCCCAACGCCTCGGCACGGACCTCTTCGCCATCGTCGAACAGGACATGTACCCCTGCGCACCCGACCAGCCACTCCCCATCGCCCACCGCACGCGCCGCTTCCTGGCCTCCTGCGGGGCCTAGGCGCGGCGGCGCGAAGCCTCGGCGCGGCGGCGCGGGCCCACCACGCCGGGGGCCTTCGGCCCCCGGCGGACCGCGCCGCGGGTGCGGGGCTCCGCCCCGGCCCCCGGCGGGCGGATGCCCGGCTCGCGCCGGAGGTCCGTGCCTCCGGCCCGGGCCCGGTGGGCCGCCGCCAGGCCGGCCGGGGCTTCGCCCCGGGCCCTGTGGCGCTGCGGAGCCGGCCGGCCCGAAGGGCTCGCGGGGCTCGCCCCCGGACCCGGGCGGGCGCCCCCGTTCCGGGACCGGCCCCCTGGCTCGCGCCGGACGTCCGCACCTCCACGCGGGCGACGGGCCCACGGGGCTTCGCCCCGAGGCCCGGTGGGCCGCCGCCAGGCTGGCCGGGCTTCGCCCCGGACTCGGGCGGCGGGACCCACGCCGGATCCCCCGGGGCTTCGCCCCGGACCCCGGCGGGCGGGCGTCCCCGGTTCCGGGACCGGCCCCCTGGCTCGCGCCGGACGTCCGCACCTCCACGCGGGCGACGGGCCCACGGGGCTTCGCCCCGAGGCCCGGTGGGCCTCCGCCCGGCTCGCCGGGGCTTCGCCTCGGGCCTGCGGGCCGGCTCGCGCCGGGTGCGCGGGGCTCCAGGCCCTGGGGCCTGTGGCGCTGTGGGATCGGTGGTCCGAACGGCTTGGTTCCGTCCGGCGCTTGGCGGGCCGGCTCGCGCCGGACGGGCAGCGCCTGGGTCCCAGCCCGGTGGGTGGGGTTCAGGCCGGGACCGGAGGGTCGGCCGTCGGGGCGGACGCTCAGGGGGCGCCTGCCAGGCTGTGCCCCGCGCGGGCGCCTGGTCCTCCGGGACCTGGCGAGCTGGGGACAGTGGTTCCGGCCCTGCGCTCCGGGCCGGGCGCCTGGGCCTCCGGCCCGGCGGGCGGCCTGGCGGCTTCGCCCGGGCCCCGCGAGCCCTTCGGGCCAGCCCGTCCCGCAGCCCTGGGGCCCGGGCGAAGCCCGGGAGCGCCGGGGGTTCGGGGGCGAAGCCCCCGAACCGGAGCCGGCCCCTCGCGGGGCCGGGGTGGTTCTTCCCGGGCCAATGGCCCGGCTCGCTCGTTGATAGTTCATGGAATCTCTAGAGAAGAAGGCAGTGCACAGCGCATGACCAGCACCACCACCGCCACGGCCAGGAACACGCTCGGCGTCGCCGTCATCGGGACCGGAACGATGGGCGCGGATCACGTCCGCCGGATCGATGAGGTGGTCAGCGGGGCCCGCGTGATGGCCGTCGCCGATCCGGACGAGGCCAGGGCCAAGGGACTCGCCGCCGGCATCGACGGTTGTACCGCGCACGCCGACGCCACCGCCGCGCTGGACGCGCCCGGCGTCGAGGCCGTGCTGATCGCCTCGCCGGGGCCGGCCCATGAGGAGACGCTGCTCGCCGCGCTCGACCGCGGGTTGCCCGTGCTGTGCGAGAAGCCGATGACCCCCGACACCGCCGGCGCCCTCCGCGTCCTCGAAGCCGAGCAGGCGCACGGCACCCGCCGGATCCAGGTCGGCTACATGCGCCGCTACGACACCGAGTACGCCCAACTCAAGCAGGTACTGGCCGCCGGCGAGCTCGGCCGGGCCCTGATGCTGCACTGCCGGCACCGCAATGTCTCGGTCCACTCCTACTTCACCGAGCCGATGCTGATCAACGACTCGGTGGCGCACGAGTTCGACGCCGCCCGCTGGCTGCTCGACCAGGAGATCGCCGCCGTCACCGTGCTGCGGCCCACCCCGAGCCGGCACGCCGCAGCCGGCATCGGCGACCCGCAGCTCGTCGTCTTCGAGACCGACGCCGGCGTCCTCGTCGACGTCGAGATCTTCGCCACCGCCGGCTTCGGTTACCAGGTGCAGGCCGAGGCCGTCTGCGAGAACGGCACCGCCCGCATCGGCGAGGCGCACGGCCTGCTCACCAACACCGCCGGCCGCTGGGGCGGGCCCATCGCGCAGGACTACATCGCGCGGTTCGCCGACGCCTACGACCGCGAGGTGCAGGCGTGGGTCGACGCGACCCGGCGCGGGGAGGTCACCGGGCCGAGCGCCTGGGACGGCTACGCCGTCGCCGCCGCCTGCGAGGCCGGTGTCGAGGCCCAACGCACCGGGCAGCGCGTCGCCGTGGAGATGGTCGACCGCCCGGCCTTCTACCGCTGAGGTCGTATATTCAGCACCCGATGACCGAGGAGGGAACCGCGGTGGACGTGAGTTTCAGCATCGACCGCAACAGCCCCGTGCCGCTCTACTACCAGCTGTCGCAGCAACTCGAGGCGGCGATCGAGCAGGGCAGGCTGTCACCCGGTACCCGCCTCGGCAACGAGATCGACCTGGCCGCGCGGCTCGGCCTCTCCCGGCCCACGGTTCGCCAGGCCATCCAGGCCCTCGTCGACAAGGGCCTGTTGGTCCGCCGCCGCGGCGTCGGCACCCAGGTCGTGCACAGCCAGGTGCGGCGGCCGCTGGAGCTGAGCAGCCTGTACGAGGACCTGGAGGCCGCCGGGCAGCGGCCGGCCACCCGGGTCCTCGACGTGGCCACCGTGCCGGCGCCGGCCGAGGTCGCGGCCGCCCTCGGCATCGCCGAGGGGGCCGAGACCCAGCGCGTCGAGCGGCTCCGCCTCGCCCACGGCGAGCCGCTGGCGCACATGTGCAACTACCTGCCCCGCGAGCTGTACGACTTCGGCCGCGACGACCTGGAGGCCACCGGCCTCTACCGGCTGATGCGCGCCGCCGGCACCGCCCTGCACAGCGCCCGCCAGTCCATCGGCGCCCGCGCCGCCACCGCAGAGGAGGCCGCGCTCCTCGGCGAGTCGCCGGGCGCCCCGCTGCTCAGCATGCAGCGCACCGCCTTCGACGACACCGGCCGGGCCGTCGAGTACGGCGCCCACCTCTACCGCGCGTCCCGCTACACCTTCGAACTCCAGCTCCTGATCCGGCCCTGAGCCGGGGGCGTTCATGAACGGCGCGTGTACCACCGTGCCGTTCCCGTTGCGGATCACCCGGATCCGTTGACCCTCCACCGGTGGGGCGGCAGAGTCGTGAGTACGCGAAAGCGCCCGGCCGTGTGCCCGAGTGGTTCAGGGGTTCGCCTGCAAAGCGAATTACACGAGTTCGATTCTCGTCACGGCCTCAAGTCTTGCGGATTCGAAGGTGAAGAGATTGCATTAGCGAGAGATGCTGTCGTTTTCTTGGCGCCTGCGGCTCGATCGCCTCTCATTATCAATGCAGATGTGTGATGAGTTGGTTCCGTGTAGCGCTAGCTCCGTAGGTGTTTTTCAAGGATTCGGATATCTGTACGATCCTTGTGTCGAGCCGAACGCAGCTTCCAATCCAGAACTTCCCGCAAAGGGCAGAACGGAATTCCGTCAATAATTTCCGCCTTTTCGATCAGTTCGTCAGGCTCTTTTGAGCCTGGGAGCCATCGGTCGAAGATTTCAATGGTTCCATCGAATAGCGCGACCATGTGGCCATAGCCGGAGGGGGGGATCATCGGGTCGGCAAGATCGAGCACAAACTTCCAGGCGACTCCCCGCGCCACGACATCCAGGTCTCTGATGTCCATGCGAAGTCCATGGGCCAGTAGCGGGCCACTGCCGGCAACGACGAAGTCCGTGACAGGCAACTGGAGGGAGCGAAGCTTCTCGATGAGCGGATGTTGGCTTAGCTCCAACGCGCCTCCTACAGGACTGGCAGCCCGACCGCCGCGCGAGCAGTCATGCTCATGGCCAATGAAGCAATGACACTCGCCAGGGTACCGAGCAGGAAGTACTCAGACGCATACTTGCCATGGTCGGATGCTGGACCACGCGCTAAGGACTTGGCCGTCAAGGCGAGCGCTGCGGCCTCAGGTCGACCGGCGGCTAGGAAGGCGAACATGAGGCCTCTCTCCAGCAAGCCGATGCTGCGGCTGCCCATCATGAAGTCTTCAGCGAGACCACGTTGAGCGTCGCCCTCGGGGAGCGCGTCAACCGCCCGCCGCACTGGAGCGGTCGCAGCCCTGGCTAAGGCTCCCCCGCCAAACACGGCAACAAGCCCGGTTGACATAAAGATCGCCACCCTGTCGTTCAGCAGCAGCGCTTCGCCCATCTCCCGAGTGGTTGGACCGGCGGCCCACCATGACAAGATTGCTGCGGCCGCCAGCATGCCGAACCCGATGTTTCTTGCCGTCGGCGCCGGACCAGAGGCGACAGACAGTCTGATTGAAAATGTTACCGAAGGTGTGCGTGGTGCGCTCTGTAGAAGGATTAAGGCTAGAGTGGCTAATGTGATTGCGGCTAATGCTAGCCAAGGTCTCTGCTCGCTTCGGTATGGTCCGATCGCGTAACTTCCGTAGAGGACGGTGAAGAAGACCATGAGGTAGGGGCGTGATCGCTGCCAGCCGAGCCCCCATGGGACCAACAGTGCTGCTGACAGTCCGAACAGAATCCGCCCCGTTTCCACGATGCCCTGGTCCTAACTCTGATCTTGCGCCGGACAGTTCACTTATTGTCGAGACTGTATTCTAGCCACCGAGCTTGGTGGCGAGGGATCACAACTTCGTTGCGGCAGCTACCTCGCATAGGCCTCTGGACCTGTCGGCGTACGCGCCCGTCCAAGAGGATCCACTCGGTTCTACGGCCTTCAGTTCGTACGGTCTGCGGGAGGCGGCTCTCCGGATCATCGGCGACCAGTGCAAAGCGCATTGTGTGGGTTCGATTCTCGTCACGGCCTCAACCATCACGATCACGCCCGTTCGTCGATGAGGCCCTCGGCGCGCAGGTCGTCCCAGAGCGAGTCGGGGACGTCCGCGGCGAACAGGGCGGCGTTCCGTTCGACCTCCTCGGGGGAGCGCATGCCGACCACGACGCCCGCGACCACCGGGTGGCGCAGCGGGAAGGCCATCGCCGCCTGCGGCAGGGTCACGCCGTGCGCCTCGCAGACGTCGGCCACCCGGTGGGCGCGGCGCAGGATCTCGGGCGACGCGGGGGCGTAGTCGAAGGTCGCGGCCTCGGTGGGGCGTGGGGTGGCGAGCAGCCCCGAGTTGAAGACCGAGGCGGCGAGGACGGAGACGCCGCGCTCGGCGCAGGCCGGCAACAGGTCGTCGAGGGCGCCGTGTTGGATCAGCGTGTAGTGGCCGGAGAGCATCACCGCGTCGACGTCGGTCTCCCGCACCAGCCTGGTGAGCATGCCGGTGTGCCACATGCCGGCCCCGATGGCGCCCACCACGCCCTGCTCGCGCAGCTCGGCGAGCGCGGGGTAGCCGGTGCGCAGCGCCGCGTCGAAGTGCTCCTCGGCGTCGTGCAGGAAGAGCGTGTCGACGCGGTCGACGCCCATGCGGGCGAGCGAGTCCTCGACGCTGCGGAGCACGCCGTCGCGGGAGAAGTCCCACACCCGGCGGTGGGTGGCGGGCACGTGGAACTCGTCGACGCGCCCCGCCGCGTCCTGCGGGACGAGGAGGCGGCCGACCTTGGTCGAGAGGATGAACTCGGCGCGCGGCATGTGGCGCAGGAAGGCACCGACGCGGCGCTCCGAGTGGCCGATGCCGTAGTGCGGGGAGGTGTCGAAGTAGCGGATCCCGGCGTCCCAGGCCGCGGCCAGCGTGGCCGCGGCGGTCTCGTCGTCGAGCGAGGCGAAGAGGCCGCCGAGCGGCCCGCCGCCGCAGCCGAGCTCCGTCACCTCGACCGTGCTGCGGCCCAGCCTGTTCCTTCGCATTCCGCCGACCCCTCCTCGTCGCGCACACCAGCGACCAACGACCGCATCCTCGCACCGAGGGCCGGGGGAGGCGACGGCCGGGCGCGAGGTCAGCGGGCGAGATCCGCCGAGGCCGTGTCGATCGCCTCGTCCAACACGTCGCGGGAGCGCAGCAGGTCCCTGATCAGGCCGTCGATGCGGTGCCGCTGCGCGGTCAGCTCGGCCACCAGCTTCTCGTCGCCGCGCTCCGAGAGGCCGCCGTCCGTGTCGCGCATGCAGGGGAGCAGCCGCGCTATGGTCGCGCTGTTCAGCCCGGCCGCGTAGAGCGCCTGGATCCGGACCACCCGGTCCACGGCCCAGTCGCCGTACTCCCGGTGGCCGCCCGGGGTGCGCTCGGCACGCAGCAGGCCCTGCTGCTCGTAGTAGCGCAGCGAACGCTCGCTCACCCCGGTGCGGCGGGCCAGCTCACCGACGCGCATGGTGCCTCCTCGGCGAAGAGTCGGACTTGAATCTGACATTGATGTCAAGTTCTACCGTACCGGCATGACGCACGCACCGGAATCCGCCGCCCTCCTCGAACCCACCCGCCTCGGCCCGCTCGACCTCCCCAACCGCCTGGTCATGGCGCCCCTGACCCGCAACCGCGCCGGCGCGGACGGCGTGCCGGGCGACCTCATGGTCACCTACTACGCGCAGCGGGCCTCGGCCGGCCTGATCATCGCCGAGGCCACCACCCCCAACGCGACCGGCCAGACCTACCCCGACATCCCGGGGCTGCACACCGAGGCCCAGGTCGCCGGCTGGCGCCGGGTCACCGACGCGGTGCGGTCCGCCGGCGGCCGGATGTTCGTGCAGCTCCAGCACGGCGGCCGGGTCGGGCACCCGGATACCAGCGGGCTGGTCCCCGTCGCCCCGTCACCGATCCCGCTGCCGGAGACGATCCACACCCCGACCGGCCGCCAACCGTCCGTCACGCCCCGCGAGATGAGCCTCGACGACATCCGCGCCACCGTCGCCGACTTCGCCACCGCCGCGCGCAACGCCCGGGCCGCCGGCTTCGAGGGCGTCGAGGTGCACGCGGCCAACGGCCATCTGCTGCACCAGTTCCTGGCCGCCAACACCAACCGCCGCACCGACGGCTACGGCGGCTCCGTCGCCGGCCGGGTCCGGTTCGCGGTGGAGGTGGTCCGGGCCGTCGCCGAGGCGATCGGCCAGGACCGGGTCGGCCTGCGGATCTCGCCGCGGAACACCGTCAACGGCATCGCCGAGGGCGAGACCGAGGAGCTCTACCCGGCCCTGGTCGACGCCCTATCCGACCTCGAACTCGGCTATCTCCACGTCGTCTCCGCCGACGCGGACGACGCCCTGTACCAGGAGCTCGCCAAGCGCTGGCCCGGCACCCTGATGGCCAACCCCAACCTGGGCTGGGGCGGCCCGCTCCCCGCCGACGGCGGCCGCGCGGCCGGCGAACGGCTGCTGGCCGCGGGCGCCGACGTGATCGCGCTGGGCCGCGCCTTCATCGCCAACCCCGACCTCGTCGCACGCCTGCGCCTCGGGGCGCCCCTCAACCCGCTCCGCGACGGGCAGTTGATGTACGTGGGTGGCCCGACCGGCTACACCGACTACCCGACGCTAGCGGCATGAGGCGGGCGATCCGTCGCGGGCCGCCCGGCGCGGCAGCGGGAGACCGAGCCCCCCACGAACCCGCCCCATCCGGAAGGCTCACACCCGTTCCACGGGCAGCCAGAGCCGCCCCTCCGCGCCGCGCACGCTCAGGAGCTCGGGACCCGGACGGCTGCGGTACGGGTTGGACGGGAACCACTCCGTGAACGCGTCACGCCACAGGTACTGGAACGCCTCGGGCGCCGGCCCGGTGGCCTCGAACACGGCCCACGTCCCGGCCGGAACGTCCAGCACGTCGAGGCCGGGGAGCCCCTCGGGCGCGTCCGCGCCCGTCACCACCCCCTGGTAGAAGTCGATCTCGGTTCCCTCGGGACGGTCCGTCTCCACGCTGTCGCAGACCTGCAGCAGACCTTCGGGCTCCCCGTCGGACAGCGCCGCGAGGCGGTCCAACGCCGCGCGCCCGATGCCCCGCACGAACGAGACGATCGCCGCGTTCTCGCCCTCGTGCACGATCGGCACCCGGGCCTTCCAACCGACCACCCGGAAGCGGTCCTTCTCCACGATCCGGTAGCGCATCTCACCATTCCCCTCGATCACGAGCCGGAAGGACATCCGCGGCTGCGACCGCAACGCGGCCCCGGTCCGCCGGGCCTCGCCGGGACCGACGCCGTGCATCGCCCGGAACGCCCGCGCGAACGCCTCGGCCGAGCCGTAGCCGTAGCGGACCGCGATCTCCAACAGCGTCCGCTCCCCGGCCAGTACCTCCGCCCCGGCCACCGTGAGCCGCCGGCGCCGCACGTACTCCGACAGCGGCAGCCCGGCCAGCGCCCGGAACAGTCGCCGGAAGTGGTACTCCGACGTCACGGCGAGGCGCGCCAACTCGGCCACGTCGACGGGTTGGTCGAGGCGTGACTCGATCTCCGCCAACGCCCGGTTCAGCCCGTCCAGCATCCGCGGACTCCTTCCTTTCCCTGACCGCCACGCTAGGAGCAGCGCGCGGGGCCGGACCCGACAATCCGTGCCCGATTCGGTCGGGCCCGGCCTCCGCCTACGCTGGCAGGATGACGACGACCGCGTTCGACCAGTCCGAGCGGCGCGCCTGGGCGGGGCGGGCCGCCGCCTACGCGGCCGGCTTCGCGCGGCTCTGCGCCCACCCGGTGCCGCGGCTCCTGGACGCCGCCGAGGTCGGCCGCGGCACCCGGCTGCTCGACGTCGGCACCGGAACCGGGACCGTCGCCGCGGCCGCCATCGCCCGCGGCGCCCGGGTGACGGCGGTGGACGCCGAGCCCAGCATGGTGGAGTCGGCCGCCCGCGCCGCGCCGGGCGCCGACGTGCGGCTCGCCACGCTGCCGAACCTCCCCTTCGCGGACGGCGAGTTCGACGCCGTCGTCGGCAACTTCGTCGTCAACCACGTGGGCCGGCCGCGCGCCGCCCTCGCCGAACTCCATCGCGTCACCCGCCCCGGCGGGCATCTGGCCGTCACCGTCTGGGCCACCCCGGCCGCCCCGGGACAGACCCTGCTCGGCCGCGCCGTCGAGGCCGCCGGCGTCACCCGGCCACCCGACCTGCCGGCGCTGGCGGCCGAGGACGACTTCCCGCGCACCGAGCAGGGCCTCGCGGCGCTGCTGACCGGGGCCGGCCTCACGCGGGCCTCCGGCGAGACGCTGCGCTGGGACCACCGCACGACGATCGAGGAGTGGTGGGCCGGACCGGCCGCCGGCGTCGCCACCATCGGCCAGCTGATCGCCCGTCAACCGGCGCCGGTCGTCGGTGAGATCAGGTCCCGCTTCGAGGCGCTGAGCGCCGAGTTCACCACCCCGGACGGCGAGTTGCTGCTGCCGCACGCGGCGCTGCTGGCGAGGGGGCGTGCGTAGCGCGCACCATGCGGCATGGAGATCCTCTTAGTCTTCGCAGCCTTCGCGGTCTACGCGGTGCCCACGGTCCTGCTCATGTCCACCTTCGGCCTCGTCGCCCACACCGTCCGCCGCCTGCGGGAGGGCGGCCGCCCGCGCCTCGCCAGCCCCAAGCCGTTCACCCACCTCGCCGGCATCACCGTCAGCGGCGCGGTCCTCTTCCTCCTCTACGCTCAGTGGACCTAGGCGAGCGGCTTCCTGCACATGGGGGTGTGCGAGCTCAAGGCCGACCGCGACGTCCCTCCCGACTCCGAGAGCTTGATCCCCCTGAGCACCGTGTGCGGTGGCGTCGAGATCGTCCCCACCTGGGTCAACCCCGTGTTCTTCGGCCTGATCACCGCGTCGCTGGCCTGCCTCACCGGCGCAGTCCTCGCTCGTCGCGCCCTCGCCCGTCAGGCGGCCTCGCCCGGCGCCGCGTAGCGGTGGATGGTCACGTTCGGCGGGTAGCCGTCGGAACGGTGCCGTCCTCGTGGTCTTGACCGCGCTACCCGCGTAGCGCATCCTGTCGCCGACATGACAATCGGCGAGTGGAGGCGATCGTGCGTCGAAGGCGTGGACTCGTGGGTGCGTTGGCGGCGGCCCTGCTCGCCGTGCTGGGCGTGGTCACGACCGGCTCGGGTCAGGCCGCGGCCGCCCCGGTGTCGTTACGGGTGCTGAACTGGAACGTGCAGGGCGGCCAAGGCACGGACGGCGTCACGGACTTCAGCCGGATCGTGTCGGTGATCCGGCAACAGAACCCGGACGTCGTCACGTTGCAGGAACTGCACGACAACCGCGCGATCGGTGGCGAGAACCAGTGGCAGACGCTGCTCGACGCGTTCCCCGGCTACCAGGCGCACTTCGCGCGCAGCGACGACAACGCGTTCGGCGGCTCGGCCGGGAACCTGATCCTCAGCCGGTACCCGATCCTGGAGCGGCTGACCGCGCTGCTGCCGCAGTACCCGGCGGACACGACCGCCGTGCGGCGCAGCCTCGGCGGGGTGCGGATCGACGTCGGCGGCACGGATGTGCGGGTCTACACGACGCACCTGTCCTCGGGCGTCGGCGCGGAGGCGACCGAACGACGCAACCGGCAGGCGCGTGAGGTCGTCGACCGGGTCTCCTCGTCCGCCACGATGCGCACGCCGATGCTGCTCACCGGCGACCTCAACGCCCGCCCCGACAACGAGATCCGGCCCTGGTTCGCCGCCCCCGGCTGGCTCGACGCCTGGACGCAGCTCAACCCCAACACGGGTGCCGGAACGGTGACGTTGCCCGGCAACGGGGACGACGCGCGGATCGACTACGTCTACGCCACCCCGTCGTTCGACGTGACGGCGGCCAGGACGGTGACGACCTCGGCCTCCGACCACCGCCCGGTGGTGGTCGACGTGGCGGTGCACGAGCCCCGACTCGCCACCACCGGCACGGTGTTGGCCGGCGCCGGGCAGAACGCCGGCTGGGCCAACGCCACGGCCTACGCCGACAACAGCGTCCGGCTCCGGGTCTGCGACAACCTCGCCGACGGCTGGGGCGTCCGCGCCTACGTCTCCGCGAACTCCGGCTCCACCCGCCTCCTCACCGGCAACGACCCGGCCTTCGCCGACCGCTGCTACACCTTCAACGCGCCCGCCGGCACGGTGAGTTCGCCGGTGGTGCGGGTGTGCCTCTACCAGGGCACGGTCGAGAAGGAGTGTCGGGAGGTGCGGGCGACGGCCGGCTAGCCGGCGGTGACGTGCGCCGCCGAGGCCGCCAGCGCCGTGGTGAGGTCGGCGGGCACGTCGAGCGGGACGGGCTGCCCGGCGACCAGGACGGTGTGGACGTTGCCGGGGTGGGCGGCCGTGACGACCGTGGCGACGGGGTCGTGGCGGCCGCCGAGCAGGTTGATGTCGGTGGCGCGCAGCAGCACGAGGTCGGCCTGCTTGCCGACGCCGAGGGAGCCGACGCGGTCGGCGAGGCCGAGGGCCGTGGCGCCGCCGATGGTGGCCTGGCGCAGGACGTCGGCGGGGGAGAGGCGGCCACCGGCCAGGGCGGCGCGCATCAGCGAGAACATGTCGCCGGCGGTGGCGCTGACGATGTCGACGCCGAGGGCGGCGGTGACGCCGTGCTCACGCAGCCGGTCGGGGAGCGGCGGGCCGAAGCCCATGCGGGCCTCGACGACGGGACAGGCGACGACGGCCGCGCCGGCCTCGGCGATCAGAACGAGCTCGTCGTCGGGGAGCGAGTTGCCGTGCGCGAAGGTGAGGTGCGGGCCGAGGAGGCCGGCCGAGCGCAGGGCGGCGATCGGGCGTTCCGCGACCGGGCCGCTGGCGATGTGGGTGTAGAGGCGGAGGCCGAGCTCGGCGGCGAGCCCCCAGTGCTCCTCGACGGACTCCATGGGGGAGTAGGCGGGGCCCAGCGGCGCGAGCGCCAGGGTGACCAGGTCGTCGGGGGCCGTCACGAAGTGCTCGCGGTGGACGGCGCGGACCTGGTCCGGGGTCAGCCCCTCGCCGAACGGCGGCTGGCCGAGGGCGAGTACGGCCCGGATGCCGGCGCCGCGCAGGGCGAGGATCGCGGCCTCGGCGTGGTCCGGGGTGAACAGGATGTGCGCGTAGTCCTGGACGGTGGTGATCCCGGAGGCCAGGCACTCCAGCGCGCCGGCCAGGGTGCCGACGTGGACGTCGGAGGGGCGGTAGCGGGGTGCGATCTCGCCGAGGACGCGGGTGAGGTACCCGCCGAGGTCGGAGTCGTCGGCCGCGACGCCGCGCAGCGCGGCCTGCCAGACGTGGCGGTGGGCGTCGACGAAGCCGGGGAGCACGATCAGCTCGCGGCCGTCGATCACCGTCGCCTCGCGCGGCGTCGCGAGGCCGGGGCCGACGGCGGCGATGCGGCCGTCCTCGATCAGCAGGTCGTGGGCCGGGAGGGCGACGGCCTCGGGGTCGGTGTCGATCAGCAGGGCGGTGCGGATCAGCAGACGTTCCATGGCTGCCCGGTTTATCACGTTTCCGGCCGTCTCCGGAGCTCCTACGCCGAGGCGGGCTCCTGGGCGGGCGCCGGCGTCCGGCCGCGCACCGCGTCGGCGAGCGGGGTGTCGCCGGCGAGGTCGAGGCGGCCGGTCGCGATGGCGTCCTCGGCGGTCAGGGTGCCGGCGGCCAGCGCCCGGCAGGTGTCCACGTCCAGCGTGAGGCGGGCGTCGGCCCACTCGACCGGGCCGTCGCGGTAGGCGAGTTGGCCGTCGGAGAGGAGCAGGTGGAAGACGCCCTCGGGCAGCCGCACCTCCACCACGCCCCGGTGTTCGGCGGCGAGCGGGCGGAGCCGGTCCATCAGCGGGATGGCGAACCAGTGGGCGCGCACCGCGTCGGTGGGGCGGCGCTCGTCGAGTGCCGGGCCGCCCCAGGTGGCCAGCGCGCCCAGCACCGGCAGCAACGCACGTCCGTGCGAGGTGAGTTCGTAGGCGTTGGCGGCGCCGCCCACGGTGAGGCGGCGCCGGGTGAGCAGGCCGTCGCGCTCCATGTCCCTGAGCCGGGAGGCCAGCACGTCGGTGCTGACGCCCGGCAGGTCGGCGTGCAGGTCGGTGTAGCGGCGCGGGCCGGCCAGCAACTCCCGCACGATCAGCAGGGTCCAGCGGTCACCGATGGTGTCCAGGGCCCGTGCGATGGCGCAGTACTGGTCGTAGCTTCGGCGTGGCATGGCGGTCAGTGTAGGAAGTTTTGGTTGGACTTTCCAAGTCATCACTTGGTAGAACCAAGTGGACGCACACGCCACAGGGAGGTCCGGCGCCATGGAGTTCCGGCAGTCGAGCAAGCTCAGCCAGGTCCTGTACGAGATCCGCGGGCCGGTGATCGAGCACGCCAACGCCCTGGAGGAGGCCGGCCACAGCGTGCTGCGGCTCAACACGGGCAACCCGGCGCTCTTCGGCTTCGAGGCGCCCGAGGAGATCCTGCAGGACATCATCAGGACCCTCCCGAAGGCCCACGGCTACAGCGACTCCCGGGGCATCCTCCCCGCGCGCCGGGCCGTGGCCCAGCACTACCAGGAGCGCGGCATGACGGACGTCGACGTGGACGACGTCTTCCTCGGCAACGGCGTCTCCGAGCTGGTGTCCATGGCGGTGCAGGCGCTCGTCGAGGACGGCGACGAGATCCTCATCCCGGCCCCCGACTTCCCGCTGTGGACGGCCGTGACGACGCTGGCCGGCGGCAAGGCGGTGCACTACCTGTGCGACGAGTCCTCCGACTGGTACCCGGACCTCGCCGACATGGCCGCCAAGATCACCGACCGCACCCGGGCCGTCGTCATCATCAACCCCAACAACCCCACCGGCGCGGTCTATCCGCGCGAGATCCTGGAGGGCATCCTCGACCTCGCCCGCCGCCACCACCTGATGGTGTTCTCGGACGAGATCTACGACAAGATCCTCTACGACGACGCCGTCCACCACAGCGCCGCCCTGCTCGCCCCCGACCTGCTGTGCCTCACCTTCAGCGGCCTGTCCAAGGCGTACCGGGTGGCCGGCTTCCGCAGCGGCTGGGTCGTCGTCTCGGGACCGCGCCAGCACGCGAAGAACTACCTGGAGGGCCTGACCACGCTCGCCTCCATGCGGCTGTGCGCCAACACCCCCGCGCAGCACGCCATCCAGGCCGCCCTCGGCGGCCGGCAGTCCATCCAGGACCTGGTACTGCCGGGCGGCCGGCTGCGCGAACAGCGGGACGTGGCCTGGGAGAAGCTCAACGAGATCCCCGGCGTCTCCTGCGTCAAGCCGAAGGGCGCGCTCTACGCCTTCCCCAGGATCGACCCCAAGGTCCACCCGATCGTCGACGACGAGCGTTTCGTGCTCGACCTGCTCCTCCGCGAGAAGATCCAGGTGGTCCAGGGCACCGGCTTCAACTGGCCCCGCCCCGACCACTTCCGCATCCTCACCCTCCCCCACGCCGACGTCCTGGAATCCGCCATCAGCCGCATCGGCCGCTTCCTCACCAGCTACCGCCAGCAATCCGCCTGATCGACATCCGCCCTCCCGGCGGCGCGGCCACGCCGGCAGACCGCGTCCGCCCTGCCGGCGTCCCAGCCGCGCCGGCCGGTTGGTTCGCTGGGCCTCAGCGACCCGGCCTACCGCCGCGGACGGCTGGTCCGCCCCGCCGGCGGCGGCACACGGCGGCCGGTTGGCTCACTGGGCCTCGGCCGCGTCCGGCCTGCCTGCGGCGGTAGCCGCGCCGCAGGCGGCGGACGGTTGGCCCGTCGGGCCTCGGTCGCGCCGAGCCTGCCGGCGGCACAGCCGCGCCGGCAGCCGTGCCCCGGACCGCGCCCATCTGATCCGTCGGCGCCGGCCGTGGCCGGCCCGCCCGCGGCGCAGCCGCGCCTCCTCGCCGGCCGCCAGCCAGCCTGCCCGCGGCGGTAGTCGCAACGCAGGTGGCGGCCGGTTGGCCCGTCGGGCCTCGGTCGCGCCGGGCCTGCCGGCGGCGCAGCCGCGGTTCTTCGCGGGCCGGCGTCCGGCGTGCCTGCGGCGGTAGCCGCGCCAGAGGCGGCGGCCGGTTGGTCCGTCGCCTCCGTCACGCCGGGTCTGCCGGCGGCGCAGCCGCGCCGGCAGCCGTTCCCCAGACCGGGGCCATCTGATCCGTCGGCGCCGGCCGTGTCCGGCACGCCCGCGGCGGTAGTCGCACCGCAGACGGCGGCCGGTTGGCCCGTCGGGCCTTCGTCGCGCCGGGCCTGCCGGCGGCACAGCCGCGCTTCCTCGCCGGCCACGGCCGGCGGCCGGCGGCCGGCCACGGCCGGCGCGCTCGTCCGGGGCCGGGCCGGAGGCCCGGTGGCGCCACGGCGCCAGCGTGGTCGGCCGGCGCGGTAGCGCGCACGTTTTTCGGGGGGTGGTTTGTCGGGTACTGATCAATGAGCCGTACCGCGTCGTCTCGATGAGGAGATGGGTGATGGGAACGCTGACCAGACGAGCCGGAGTACTCACCGGGACGGCGGTCCTCGCCGCCACGCTCGCCGCCTGCGGGGGGTCCGACGCGGACGGCGACGGGGACGCCGTCCACCTGACCATCTCGGCCAACGCGGTGCGCGACGGCAAGAACACCGAGGAGGCGGCCTGGATCGAGGACTGGGTGATCCCCGCCTTCGAGGAGGAACAGCGGGCCGCCGGCGTCGAGGTGGACGTCGAGTTCGAGCCCAGCGGCGTCGACGACGAGCAGTTCAAGACCAGGCTCGCGCTCGACCTCCAGGCCGGTTCAGGACCCGACATCATGACGCTGGACGGCATCTGGGTCGGCGAGTTCGCCCAGGCCGGCTACCTGGAGCCGCTGCCGGACACCGACTGGGAGGGCTGGACGCAGATCCCCGAGGCCGTCCAGCAACTCGCCTCCTACGAGGACCAGTTGTACGGCATCCCGTTCGGCACCGACGGCCGGGTGCTGTTCTACAACAAGGAGCTGTTCGCGGAGGCCGGGCTGCCCACCGACGACTGGCAGCCCACCAGTTGGGACGAACTCCTGGACGCCGCCGAGGCGTTGAGCGAACTCGACGGCGTCACCCCGATCCAGCTCAACGCCGGCACCACCATGGGCGAGGCCACCACCATGCAGGGCCTGCTGCCGCTGCTCGCCGGCGCCGGCGAGGCCGTCCACGACGACGCCGCCGGCTGGACCGGCGCGAGCGACGGGCTCGTCGCCGCCCTCCAGCTCTACGCGGACGTCTACGGCGGCGGCCTGGGCGACCCCGTGCTCCAGCAGGAGGCCCAGGGCCGCGACCGGTCCTTCCAGAAGTTCGCCGACGACGAGATCGGCATCCTCATCGAGGGCGACTACTTCTGGCGCAGCGTGCTCAACCCGGACGGCGGCACGGCCCCGATGGCCGACCGCGACGAGACCGTCGGCTGGGCCCTCATCCCCGCCACCGCGCCCGGGCAGGGCGTCGAGGGCCGGGACTTCGTCAGCATGTCGGGCGGCAGCGTGCGCGCCGTCAACCCCGCCAGCGACCACGCCGAACTCGCCTACGAGCTGCTGACCTTCATGAACTCCGCCGAGGCCATCACGGCCGCCGCCGAGGACAGCGCCCGGATCACCGCCCGCGAGGACGTCAACGAAACCGTGCTCGCCGACGACCCGATGCTCTCCTTCATCGCCGACGAGGTGCTGCCGCTGACCTCCTTCCGGCCGCCGCTCGCCGAGTACCCCCAGGTGTCGGTGCTGCTCCAGGGAGCCACCGGCGCCGTCGCCGCCGGCGAGCGCACGCCCCGGGAGGCCGCCGACGACTACGCCACGGCACTCGAGGAGGTCGTCGGCGGTGCCGGCTGACGCCGCCGGGCTCGGCAGGGCCCGCGCGGCCGCGTTCGTCGCGCCGGCCCTGCTGCTGATCGCCGGCTTCCTCGTCTTCCCCGCCCTGTGGACCGTCTATCTGGGCCTGACCGACTACCGGCTCACCGGCCTGGCCGCCGCCGAGCCCGCCTTCACCGGACTCGACAACGTCCGACGCGCCCTGGACGAGGAGCAGTTCAGCCACTCGCTCGGACTCACCCTGCAGTTCGTCCTCGGCTCCGCCGTCCTCGGGCAGGCCCTCCTCGGCTTCACCATCGCCTGGCTGCTGCGCGAACGACGCGGCGCGCTAAGGCGGTTGGTCGAGGCGCTGGTGCTGCTCGCCTGGATCCTGCCGGGCTCCGTCGTCGCGTTCCTGTGGATCGCGCTGCTCGACCGCGAGGACGGCACCCTCAACGCGCTCCTCGGCACGCCCGGCACGGCCTGGCTGGTCGAGCACCCCATGGCGGCCATCATCGTCTTCAACATCTGGCGCGGCACCGCCTTCTCGATGATGCTCTACGCCGCCGCGCTCGGCTCCGTGCCGCCCTCCCAGCTGGAGACCGCGCGTCTTGCCGGCGCCTCCGCCTGGCACCAGCTGCGGGACGTCGTGCTGCCCCGCATCCGGGGCCACGTCCTCACCAACCTGCTGCTGATCAGCCTCTGGACGTTCAACGACTTCACGCCCTTCCTGCTCACCGGCGGCGGCCCGGGCGACGAGACGGAGATCATGCCGGTCTTCATCTACCGGACGGCGCTGTTCAACGGCGAACTCGGCTACGGCGCCGCCCTCTCGGTGCTGATGCTGCTCATCAACCTGGTGATCGCGCTGGTCTACGTGCGGCTGCTGCGCCGGCGGGAGCGTGCCGCGTGAGCCCCCGCGAACTGCTGGCCCACGTCGGCCGCTACACGCTGCTCAGCCTGGTGCTCGCGTTCTTCGCGCTGCCCCTGCTGTGGCTGGCCACCACCCCCTTCGACCGCACCCCCGAGATCGCCGCCTCGCTCCCCGAGTTCACCCTGTCCAACGTCCGCGAGCTGCTGGACAACGAGAACGCGCTGCGCTCCCTGCGGAACTCCGTGCTGCTGGCCGCCGGCACCGGTGCCCTGGTGGTGACGCTGGGCGCGCTGGCCGCCTACGCCCTCAGCCGGGTCCGGCTGCCGGGCCGCGACGCGCTGCTGTACGCCCTGCTGCTGCTGTCGTCCATCGTCACCGGCACCGCCGCCATGGTGCCGCTGTTCAACCTCGCCTACGAACTCGACCTCATCGACTCGCAGTTGGGCGTCATCCTGGTGCTCACCGGCGGGCTGCTGCCCAGCGCGATCTTCATCCTCAAGGACTTCACCGACGCCACGCCCGCTTCCTACGAGGAGTCCGCCCGCGTCTTCGGCGCCTCACCGCTGCAGATCGTCCGGCACCTCGTCGTCCCACTGATCAGGCCGGGCCTGGCCACCATCGGCGTCTGGTCGGTCGCCCAGGTGTGGGGCAACTTCCTCGTCCCCTTCCTGCTGCTGCGCTCGCCGGAGAAGTCCCCGGCGGCCGTGGTGATGTACACCTTCTACACCGAGGGCGGGCAGCCGGACCTGGCCCTGATCTCCACCTTCTCGCTGCTCTACTCGCTGCCGGTGGTGCTGATGTTCCTGTTTGTCTCGTCCCGGTACGGGTTCCGCTTCCACGGAGGGATCAAGCGCTGATGGCGGCGATCGAACTGACCGGACTCACCAAGGACTACCCGGGCGGCGTCCGCGCCCTCGACTCCCTCGAACTGACCATCGCCGACGGCGAGTTCTTCGCCCTGCTCGGCCCCTCTGGCTGCGGCAAGACCACCATCCTGCGCACCGTCGCGGGACTCGAACAGGCCACGGCCGGCACGGTCGCCATCGGCGGCGCCGACGTGACCCGGCTGCCGCCGGGGCGGCGCGACGTGGCCATGGTCTTCCAGGACTACGCGCTCTTCCCGCACATGACCGTCACCGACAACGTCGCCTACCCCCTGCGGATCCGCCGCGTCCCGACCGCCGAACGGCGCGCCAAGGCGGCCGAGACGGCCGGCCAGCTCGGCCTCACCAAGCAACTCGACCGACGGCCCGGGCAGTTGTCCGGCGGCCAGCAGCAGCGGGTCGCCCTCGCGCGGGCGATGGCCTGCCACCCCAAGGTCTTCCTCTTCGACGAGCCGCTGTCCAACCTGGACGCCAGGATGCGCCTGGAGGCCCGCACCTTCCTGAAGCGGCTGCAACGCGAGCTGGCCGTGACCACCGTCTTCGTCACCCACGACCAGGCGGAGGCGCTGGCACTCGCCGACCGGATCGCGGTGCTCTCCGACGGCCGGGTCCGCCAGGTCGGCACCCCGACGGAGGTGTACCGCCGCCCCGCCAACACCTTCGTCGCCTCGTTCATCGGCTCCACCCCGATGAACCTCCTCGCCGGCACGGTCACGGCCGACGGCCACGTCCAGGTCGGCGACGCGCGGCTGCCGGCACCGGCGGCCGCGGTTTTCCTGCCGGGCGGCACGCCGGTGGTCTACGGCATCCGCCCCGAGTACGTCCGGCTGGTCGCGGGCCCCGCGGCGGACGCCGTCTCGGGCGAGATAACGGTCGTGGAGAACCTGGGCAGCAGCCAGCTGGTCACCCTGGAGGGCCCCGCCGGCACGGTCCAGGCCGTCATCCCCGAGGACACCGACGCCCGCCCTGGCACGACCGCCCACGCCAGCCCCCGCCCCGACCGCGTCCTCCTCTACGACCCGGACGACGACGGCACACTGCTCGCCCCTCCGCCACCCACCCCCTGAACCGGCTCACTGGATCAGCTCGATGTGGGGATGGTCCGGGGACGTCGGGCAGACGTACAGCTGCAGGTCGTAGCCTCCGGCGAGGTCGAGCATGGTCGGGTTCCACGGTTGGGGATCGGTGGTGGACGGCGCGGTTCGGGCTCGGTCCTCGTGAGGAATCCAGTCGTGCGTACCGGAGTCCCATTCGCCGGAGGCGATGGTCAGCAGCGGGACCGCCTCGGTGCCGCACTCCCGGCAGATCCGGGGCACGGGATCGGTGAGGCCCCAACGGGTCCAGCCACCGACCTTCCAGCCGGGAGCGAGGGACAGCCTGGCCCGATAGAACTCCGTGTAGAAGTCCTTCGAGTAGGGCACCTCAGAGCTGTCCACAGCGGCGCCCGAGGCCCGCCACCTGTTCCACTCCTCCAGCAACGGGTGGCGTTCCCCACTGTCCACCGGGGCGCCGGCGGCCGGCCACCTCTTCCAGTCCGCCAGCTCCCGCCGCAGCTCCTCGCCCAGTTCCAGGAGGTCGGGATACTCGGTGACCTGCTCCGGCGCGAGCAGGCACGGCTCCGGCAGGTAGCCGGGGAACTGGACCACGGGAGGCTCGGGAGGTGTGGCGAGGACCTCGGTGACCGCGGCGGCGGACCGCCAGAACAGCGCGGTCTCGGGCTGCGCGGGGTGGTCGAAGGGGCACCACAGCACCTGGAGCAGATCCGCCTCGGCCTGCCCGGGCGGGCGCGGCAGCGGGACGTCACGCACATACAACTGGGCCACGGGCAGCAGGGGGACCGGGCCATCGGGCCACGGGCGGCCCGCCGCTGCCACCTGGTCGGTCCGCTGCCGCCGTACGTCTTCCGGTGAGAGGGGCCTGTTCACCCGGTCCCACTCGTGTGGGCCGTCGCAGTGCGGCCACGGCTCGTCGGCGGGCCAGAGCAGCGGCCCGCCGACCGAGCTGTCGTGCGGTGACGGAGATCCGGGGCGGGGGTGCAGCCGGGTCGCCGTGCGTGCCAGCGGGGCCAGTCGCGGAACGACCATGGTGACGTCCAGCGGCCGCGGCGGGGTGGTACGGACGCGGAGCGCGGCGGCGATGCTCCCCACCCGCTCGACGCACGCCGACCGGATCTCGCGCAGCAGCTCGGGGTAGTGCTCGCCGTAGGTGTTCAGCGCGTGCCACACCGCGTCGAGTGCCGCCGTGAGCGGGGCGGGGTCGGCGGCGGCGAGCACGGCGGGAAGGGCGAAGTGCGGCTGTGAGATCTGTCCCGGGACGCTCGCCGTGGCGGAGGGGTGTGCCACGACGACGACCTCGTGCCCCGGCTCCGTGGCCGGTGGCGGGACGTAGGGCGCCCGCTCGGGAGGTATCGCGCCCAGCACCGACCTCTTCGGCACGGAGGGGTCGGAGCCCAGGGCCTCCCACATCCGGGCCGCGTCGTCGAACGGCGGTGGCAGCGGGCGTCCCTCCGCCAACTCGGAGAGCGCCCGGGCGACCCACGACCCCTCGGCCAGGCCCGCCACCTCGCAGGCCCGCCGCGCGGCCAACAGCGCCACTGCGCGCTGGACCTCGGGGCCCGCCAGATCGAGGGCGTGCACCAGGTCGCTGTCGAAGCGGAGCAGACCGAGGACGTTGCTCTCACGGGCACCGCGCAGCGCGTCGCTCGGCAGCCGTCCGCCCCACTCCCACTTCTCGTAGTGCAGTCGCCGCTCCTCGGCCGCTCGTTCGGCCCGTTCCCTGGCGGCCCGCTCGAACACCTGGCGAGTCAGGCGCTCAGCCTCGGCAAGCCGCTCGGGCGTGCGTGCCGTCGCGCGCGCGTAGCCGTGCGACTGCCCGGCGGCCCTGGAGGTGTGGCGGATCACCTCGTCCGGGCGCGGTGGGGCGGGCCAGAACTGCAGGAGGTAGCTGTCCGCCGGTGGCTCTCCGGCCACTCGGGTGGGGACTTCCGACGCCTCGTCCATGCCCCGGGCGCAGTACCGCACCCGGTAGTCGGTACGGGCGAGCCCCAGCTCCCAGGCCGCCTCGCCGTTCCACTGCGCCAACCGTGTGTGCTCGGACCTGGGGCGGAAGGACACCTCCACCACGTCCTCCCAGACCGGGTCCAGCGCGGGAGCCTCGTCGTGGACCTCCACGACGAAGCCGACGTCGCCCGCGTACAGCCCGGTGTACAGGAGGAGCACACCCGGGACCGCGGCCCCGCACAACCCGCTGTTCTGACCCGTGAACGCCTTGAGGAGGTCCGGTCTGGCACTGCCCGGATCGCTCTCGACGTAGATCTTTCGATCATGCACGGGCACCTCACCCGCGACCGGCCTGCGCACGGCATCCCACCTCTCGCCGAGGACGGCCTGGGGAACCCCGGTCGGGTGAGCCGTCACGTTCCCCGCATCATGCGGCAGACCACTGACACCTCCCCGAACAGCACACCTAGCCCCGCGCGTCCGGCTTCCACTCCTCGGCGAGGAGCCCGAGCAGCACCTCGTCCAGGAACTCGCCCAGTACCCAGGCCGAGGAGCGCAGCACGCCCTCGCGGACGAAGCCGTTGCGCTCGGCGGCGGTCAGCATCCCGACGTTGTCCGACAGCGTCTCGATCTGCAGCCGGTGCAGGCCGCGCACGACGAAGCCGTAGTGGCACAGCACCGCCACCACGTCGGTGCCGTAGCCCTTGCCACGGGCGGCCGGCAGCAGCCCGAGACCGATGTGCGCCGACCGGCTGTGGTTGTCGATGCCCCACAGGTTCGCGGTGCCGACCAGCGTGTCGCCCTCCAGCTCCACCACGGAGAACGGGACGTTGCTCTCCACGGTGTCGTCCACCACGAGCCGCGAGTCGTTCGAGCCGGGCGTGATCGGCCGCCAGGGCCGCCCCTCGGCCCGCGAGCCGTTGACCACGTCGTCGTAGAGCTCGGCCCGCAGGATCGGGATGTCGTCCTCGTGCCGAGCCCTGAGCCCGACCTTCTTGCCCCTCAACATGCGAGCTTCCTATCCGACCGCCCCGCCCCACGGCAAACCGATAAACCCCCCCGCGCCGGCCCGGCGGAGCCGGAAGGGCGGGCGGGTGGGGAATACCCGCCGCCGTCAGTCAGCGTCGGTGGGCGGTGCCGCCGCCAGGTGGCGTCGGCCGCGCAGCGTCAGCACCGTCGAGGCGACGATCGCCGAGACGAGCGAGCCGATGAGGACGGCCGCCTTCACGTGCTCCTCGAGCCCCGGCTGGTCGGCGAAGGCCAGCTCCGCGATCAGCAGCGAGACCGTGAACCCGATGCCCGCCAGCATCGCGCCGCCGGCCACGTCGGCCCAGCCCAGCGCCGGGTTCAGCCGCGCCCGCGTGAACCGCGCCGTGAGGTACGTCGCGCCGAAGACGCCGATCGTCTTCCCCAGGAAGAGCCCCGCGACGACGCCCAGCGGCTCCGGCTCGGTCACCATGTCGGCCAGCATCCCGCCCGAGATCGGCACCCCGGCCGCGAACAGCGCGAACAGCGGCACGCACACGCCCGCCGAGATCGGGTGGACCAGGTGCTCGACCCGCTCCGCCGGCGACTCCTTCTCGAACTCGTCCGCCGTCACCCGCAGCAGCATCCCCATCGCCACCCCGGCGATGGTCGCGTGCACCCCGCTGTTGTACATCAGCACCCAGATCGCCACGGACAGCGGCACATAGACGTACCAGCCGTGCACGTCCCTCCGGTGCAGCAGGTAGAAGACCACGAGACCGGCCAGCGCCCCGGCCAGCGCCCACAGGTTGAGCGTCGACGTGAAGAAGATCGCGATCACCATGATCGCTATCAGGTCGTCCACGATCGCCAGCGTCAGCAGGAACGTCCGCAGCGCCGACGGCAGGTTCCGCCCGACGACGGCCAGCACCCCGAGCGCGAACGCGATGTCCGTGGCCATCGGCACGGCCCAGCCGCCGACGTCGCCCCCGCCGGAGGCGGCGAAGGCCACGTAGATCAGCGCCGGCACCGCCATCCCGCCGACCGCCGCGACCACGGGGAGCAGCGCGGCGGCGGGTCGTCGCAGCTCGCCGACGACCAGTTCCCGCTTGAGTTCGATGCCGGCGACGAAGAAGAACACGGCGAGCAGCCCGTCCGAGGCCCAGTGACCGACGGACAGCTCGAGACCGAGGAAGGGGAGGTCCAGGTGGTGGTCACGGAGCGAGAAGTAGCCGTCACTCACCGGAGAGTTCGCGAGGACCAGGGCGACCGTGGCGGCGATGATCAGCATGACGCCGCCGGACACCTCGAGCCTCAGGTACTCGGCGATGGAGCGGCGGTTGCGCGTGTCCTCAGCGCTCGACTTGAACGACGGCAGCACGAAGAGTGGCCCTTCCGGGTCGACGACAACACCCGCCGACCAGACTTCCCGGCACACCTTCGACGCTGTGGTTACCGGTCGACCGGTTCCTTTACGCCGCCCTAACACCGTACCCGCTCGGGCGTGATCTCGCTCCCCCCGGCCCGGCGCGTGCGCTGGGGCCAAGCTGTCGAGGAGCTGTGACAGAACTGCCGTACAAGCTGGTCGACCCTGGTACGTGACAGGGGTTCGTCCGGTTCCGGGGGTGTTTTCGCGGTGGCACGGCCGTCCGACTGGAGTCCGGTCGACATGGACCGGGACCCGACGCCCGGCGACCCGGACGAGGTGCGTACCCTCGCCGACTCGCTCCAGACGTTCGCGGACGACGTCGGCGAGGCGCTCGGCCGCATTCGCGGCATGGCGGAGGACCGGGCCGTGCTCGACTGGGCGGGACTGTCGGCCGAAGCCTTCCGCTCGGAGTTCGATGGCGTCCCGCCCAATCTCCAGAAGCTCCAGACGTCGTACGACATGGCCGCCCAGGCCCTCCAGACGTACTGGCCGAAGCTGGAGACCGCCCAGGGCATGGCCGACCGCGCCCTGGACCGCGCGATATCCGCCCAGGCCGACCTCTCCACCGCCCAAGCGGCACTCTCCGACGCGCAGGACTGGGTCTCCCGAGCCGGTGACGAGGCCGAACGCCTGGAACGCGAGGGCGAACGCGAGAACGTCGAACCGCCCTCCGAGGCGGAGGTCCGCGCCGCCACCCGCGATGCCACCGCCGCCAACGAGGCCGCCACCTCCGCCCAGTCCCGCGTCGACGCCGCCGAGGAAGCCCTCTCCGCCGCCCGCCAACTGGCCCTGGATGCCAAGGAGATGCGGGAGGAGGCCGCCCGCACCTGCGCCTCCGAGATCGACGCCGCCTCCGACGCCGGTATCCAGAACCGCCGCTGGTGGGAGGACGCGATCCACTGGGTGTCCGAGAACTGGGACACCATCGTCGAGATCTGCAAGGTCGTCGTCGCCGTCCTCGGCATCGTCGTCATGATCATCGGCGGACCGCTGGCCTGGGTCGTCCTCGCCGCCGCCCTCGTCGTCCTCGCCGACACCCTCTACGACTACGCCAACGGCCGCGCCTCCCTCTGGGACGTCGCCTTCGCCGCCCTCGACTGCATCCCCGGCATGAAGGGGCTGACCACCCTCGGCGGCCTCGCCCGAGGCATGCGCTCCCTCGGCTCCACCGGACTGCGCGGACTACGCCAGGGCGCGCTCGGCCTCGGCCGGCGCACCCGGGGCGAGGGCATTCCGATGAACGGCCGCACCGCCTGCGGCGACCCGGTGGACATGGCCACCGGCGAGCTGCTGATGTCCGCCGTCGACGTCGAACTCCCCGGCGTGCTGCCCCTCGTGGTCGAGCGCCACCACATCTCCTCCTACCGGGACGGCGGTTGGTTCGGCGCCTCCTGGGCCTCCACCCTCGACCAGCGCATCGTTCTCGACGAGTACGGCGCCCGGCTGCTGACCGCCGACGGCATGACGCTGCTCTACCCCAGGCCGCTGCCCGACGCGCCCGTGCTGCCGGTCGAGGGCCCCCGCTGGGAGCTGAGCTGGGACGGTGGCCCCGGCACCCCCCTCGCCGTGCACCAGCCGGAGGCCGGCCGCACCCTGCACTTCGCGCCCGTCCCCGGCCGCCCGGGCAACACCCTTCCCCTGGCGGCCGTCACCGACCGCAACGACAACCGCGTCGACGTCCGCTACGACGAGCACGGCGCGCCGACCGACGTCGTCCACTCCGGCGGCTACCACCTCGGCATCACCACCGACCACGGCCGCGTCACCGAACTCCGCCTGCTCAACGACCCCGACCAGCCCACCCTCATCCGCTACGGCTACGACGACGCGGGACTGCTCGCCGAGATCACCAACTCTTCCGGCCGGCCCCTCACCTTCACCTACGACGCGCACCACCGGCTCGCCCGCTGGGAGGACCGCAACGGCTACTGGTACGCGTACGAGTACGACGACGAGGGCCGCTGCGTCTTCACCACCGGCACCGACCGTGCCCTCGAATACCGCTACCACTACCAGCCGGCCGCCCACCGCACCATCGCCGTCGACTCCCTCGGCCACTCCACCGTCTACCAGTTCAACGACTGCTACCAACTGATCGCCCAGACCGACCCTCCCCCAGCTAACGCTGGGAGGTGCCCCCAAGGGCACACCACCCGCCACGACTGGGACCGCTACGACCGCGCCGTCGCCACCACCGACCCGCTCGGCCGCACCACCACCCACGAACTCGACGACAACGGACGGATCGTGGCCGTCATCCGCCCCGACGGCCTGGCCACCCGCTACGAGTACAACGAACTCGGCCTGCCCACCGAGATCACCGAACCCGACGGCTCCGTCTGGGGCCACGCCTACGACGCCGCGGGCAACCGCACCGTCGTCCTCGACCCCGCCGGCAACCGCACCCGCTACACCCACGACACCCACGGCGGACTGGCCACCGTCACCGACGAGTCGGGCCGCACCACCCGGGTCCGCTGCGACGCCGCCGGCCTGCCCGTCGCCGTCACCGACCCGACGGGCGAGGTCACCCACTACCGGCGCGACGCCTTCGGCCGCCTCGTGCGGATCACCGATCCCCTCGGCGCCACCGCCACCACCAGCTACTCGCCCGAGGGCAAGCCGCTGCGCCACACCGACCAGGTCGGCGGCGTCCAGACCTGGACCTGGGACGGCGAGGGCAACTGCCTCAGCCACACCGACGAGAACGGCGGCGTCACCTCCTACGAGTACGGCGCCTTCGACCTGCCGAGCGCCCGCGTCGACCCGGACGGCGCCCGCTACGCCTTCCACCGCGACACCGAGCTGCGGCTCACCCAGGTCGTCGGACCCCACGGGCTCACCTGGGACTACGCCTATGACGACGCCGGCCGGCTGATCGCCGAGACCGACTACGACGGCCGCACCGTCAGCTACCGGCACGACGCCGCCGGGCAGCTCGTCGCCCGCGTCAACGCCCTCGGCCAGACCGTCGCCTACGAACGCGACGTCCTCGGCCGCATCACCACCAAGACGGCCGAGTCCACCGCGACCACCTACGCCTACGACCCGCTCGGCCAGCTGACCCGCGCCGAGTGCCCGGGCGCCGAGGTCGTCATCGTCTACGACCGGCTCGGCCGCATCACCTCCGAGGGCGTCAACGGCCTCACCGTCGACCAGACCCACGACGAACTCGGCCGCGTTCTCTCGCGCACCACCCCCAGCGGGCACACCAGCAGTTGGAGCTACAACGCGGCCGGCGACGCCGTCTCGTTGACCACCGCGGGACGCACCCTCACCTTCGACCGCGATCCGCTCGGCCGCGAGACCACCCGCCGCCTCGACGACCGGTTCGCCCTCACCCAGACCTGGGACCCCGCCGGCCGCCTCACCGGACAGCGCCTCGACGTCGCCGGCCGCCAACTGCGGCAGCGCGCCTTCGCCTACCGGCCCGACCACTACCTCACCGCCGTCGCCGAAAGCCACCTCGGCGCCACCAGCTACCACCTCGACCCCGCCGGCCGCGTCACCGCCGTCACCGCCCCCGGCTGGACCGAGAACTACGCCTACGACGCGGCGGGACAGCAGACCGAGGCCGCCTGGCCCGACGCCCTCGCCGCCGACGCCGTCGGCGACCGCGCCTTCGACGGCACCCGCCTCACCCGCGCCGGCGGCGTCCGCTACGAGTACGACGCCACCGGGCGCGTCACCCTGCGCCAGCGCACCCGCCTCTCCCGCAAGCCGGAGAGCTGGCGCTACGAGTGGGACGCCGAGGACCGCCTCACCGCCGTCACCACCCCCGACGGCACCCGCTGGCGGTACCACTACGACCCGCTCGGCCGCCGCATCGCCAAGGAGCGCCTCGACGCCGACGGCGGCGTCGTCGAACGCACCGACTTCGTCTGGTCCGGCACCACCCTCGTGGAACAGACCTCCACCGGCGGCCCGCACGGCAGGCTCGCCACCCTCACCTGGGACTACCAGGGCGAACTCCCCGTCGGCCAGACCGAGAGCTCGCTGCGCGGCGAGATCGACCGCCGCTTCTACGCCATCGTCACCGACCTCGTCGGCGCCCCCACCGAACTCGTCGACGAGACCGGCACCATCGCCTGGCAGGCCCGCCGCACCCTGTGGGGCCACTCCGCCCACCCCGACGCGACCACCGCCACCCCGCTGCGCTTCCCCGGGCAGTACGCGGACGACGAGACCGGCTGGCACTACAACCTGCTCCGCCACTACGACCCGGCCATCGCCCGCTACACCAGCCCCGACCCGCTCGGCCTCACCCCCGCGCCGCACCACTACGGCTACGTCCACAACCCGCACACCTGGAGCGACCCGCTGGGCCTGGCGGCCCACCCGCCGCTGCGGCTCTCCGACCGGCACAACATCCCGGGCTCCATCGTCCGCGAGTACGACAACATCCGGTTGGGCCAGGGCACCCCGCGCATCGACCCGGCGACCGGCCGCCAGACCATCCACCGCGCGGACCACGTGCCGCCGCGCCAACGCGACCAGTGGCGCGGCTCGTTGGAGTGGGACGTGCCCGGCACCAACCACCGCATCCTGGAACGCCCCGACGGCCGCCTCGGCTTCGTCCTCAACCACGACTACAGCAGCCCGTTCCTCTTCCCCGCCCCCTGGTTCCCGGACGGCGGGGTGCTGCCCAACCGGCTCCGCTGACCGACCCCGCATGCGAGGCTGAACCCATGACCTTCGTTCTCCGCCACGAGGAGGCAGGACCGACCCTGGTCCACGCGCGCGAGCTCGCCGGCTTCTTCCCCGCCCCCGAGGAGGGCGAGAGCGAGCAGGAGCCCGGCGGCTGGCGCCCCTTCCAACTCCTCGGCTGCTCCGTGTCGCCCGAGGTGACGGGCCGCCGTGAACTCCCGAACGCGGAACTCGCCATCCTCGACCAGGCCGACCGCGTGATCGGCGCCTACCACGTCGGCGGCCCGACCGTCCTGGCCCAACACCCGGCCGCGGACGGCCGGTTCGACGTCCTCCTCAACGGCTACTTCTTCCGCTACCCGAACCCCGCGGCCGGCCCCGTCTGGGAGGAGTGGCGCCGCGCCTTCCCACCCGCCCCCGGCGGCTGGGCCACCGGCGGCCCGGAACACCGCGCCGGCTGGCTGGAGGCCGCCCGTGTCCGCGCCTCCACGCCCGGCCTGCCACGGGTGGAGGACCGGGCCCCCGGCACCAGCTACGAGCTGGCCGGCGGGGCCGTCACCGACCCCCTCGCCTTCTACTGTGCCCTCGGCGAGGCGATCAACGGCCCGGCCGGCTACTTCGGCGGCAACTCCGACGCCCTCCGCGACTGCCTGGCCGGCGGCTTCGGCGCCCGCGTCCCGTTCCGGCTCGTCTGGCACGACTTCGCGGTGGCGCGCCGGGCCCTGCCCGACCTCGACCGCCTCCTCGAACCCCTCCTGGCGGCCGGCGTCGAGATCGAACAGCGTTAGCTGCCCCCGCCGCAGCCGCCGCCACTCCCGCCGCCGCCTCCGCAGCTCGAACCACCGCCGCCACCGCTGTCGCCGGTGCTGAACGAGCTGCCACAGCCGCCGCCGGCGTAGTGCCCGTAGCCGGTCCCCGAACCGAACCGGACCCGGTGCCCCCGCCGGCGCTCCGGCGTGGCCGAGGAGACCAGCTTCGCGAACTGCTTCTTCCGCCGTGCCCGCAGCAGCGCCTCGTGGCCCGCCCGCGTCAGCCGGCCGCCGCGAAGCGAGCGGCCGACCACGAACAACGCGCCCGCGCCGGCGAACGCCGCCGGCACGGCGGCGAACCACGCCACGTCCGTCACCAGCAGCACCCCGGACAGCCCGAGCGCCGCCACCAGACACACCACGTCGTGCACGCGGCCCGCGAGCCGCCACGTCTCGTGCCGCGTCAGGTCCAACAGCAGCCCGCGCCTGGCCAGTTCGTCGCTCACCGCCCACACGGGGTCCGAGGTCACGAGACCGACCATGACGTCCTCCAGGGAGGCGGTCCAGTCGGTGCCGAAGTGCGCGAGGAACTCCCGCTCCAGATCGTCGTCCGCCACCGGCCGCAGCACCCGCAGGCGGTCACCGGCGAGCCTGACCCGCTCCTTCTCCCTCATCACCCGCACCACGGCCTCGGCCACCGCCTCGGGGCCGCCCGCCAGAAACGCCAACTCGTAGGCGCCGCGCGTCGAACCGCTCCCCTTCACCGGCGGCTCCCGCCTGGCCCACGCCCTCGTCGCCACGAGCCCCACCAGACTCGCCACGACGCTCCCCACCAACACGACGATCACGACACCCACGCCGCACCCCCTGCGCCAGAAACCCCCACTTCTGCCCTTTTCCTTCCCCCTGCCCGTCGGCCGACCCGCCGCCGGCCCAAGTCCAGAGCTACATCTGAGCTTTCCTCCGGCGGCCGCAAACCCTTTCTGCCGAGGGCGCCTTGCCCGCCGGAACCATTGACGAGGACCCGGGTCGCTCCTACCGTCAACCCGGTCTTCGCCATCCTGCAAGCGCTTGCTCCATCGCCCGGGAGAGGGGCTCTCGTGATCGGGACCACCAGGACCACCAGGACCACCCGCCGTGCCGTGATCGCTTCCCTGGCCGCCCTGCCGCTCGGCCTCGCCGCCGCCCCAACGGCCCTCGCCGCCCCCCGAGAGGACAACCGCCCGGTGCCACGCACCCTCTACATCGCCGGCGACTCGACCGCCGCCCAGAAGTACGCCGCCGCCGCACCCGAGACGGGCTGGGGCATGGCCCTCCCCTTCTTCCTCGGCCGTGGCCTGACGGTGGCCAACCACGCGATGAACGGCCGGAGTTCGAAGAGCTTCGTCGACGAGGGCCGGCTGACCGCCATCCTGGCGTCGATCCGGCCGGGAGACCTGCTCCTGGTCCAGTTCGCCCACAACGACGAGAAGATCGAGGACCCCGCGCGGTACACCGAGCCCTGGACCACCTACCAGGACCACCTCCGCCAGTACCTGGACGGCGCGCGGCAGCGCGGGGCGCACCCGGTGCTCGCCACCTCGGTGGAACGCCGCCGCTTCGACGCCTCGGGCAACGCGCTGCCCACGCACGGCGAATACCCGGCCGCGATGCGGGCGTTGGCGGAACGGGAACGGGTCCCGCTGCTCGACATCCAGGAACTCTCCCTGTCCCTCTGGCAGAAGCTCGGCGCCGAGGAGACCAAGCGGTACTTCAACTGGACCGGGACCACGCAGGACAACACCCACTTCAGCCCGTTCGGCGCCATCGAGATCGCCCGCCTCGTCGCCGGCCTCCTCGCGGCCCAGCGGGTGTCGCGACCGGGCGAGGTGCGCCGCCTCGACGACGAGATCCCCGAGTCCTGGATCACCTGGCCGGCGGGCTGAGCGGGACGAAGCGGTACGGCGCGTGACCGTCATCCGACCGCTCCGACCTGCGGCTGAACAGGCCACAGGAGGGGCAGGGGGAGTCGTCGGGACCGAAGAGGTGCGTCACCCGCGACTCCCACTCTTGATAAGCAGGTTCGATTCGCTCTCGGCATTGACCCGTCTGACCTTGTCCCGGAGCTCACCGTGCGCACTTTCCGCAGCGGGGCACTCCGTGGGTTCGGGGTCTCGAACGGTTTCCTGATCACCATCTGTCATCTCGACACCTGCCTCTGTCGGCGCCGCCGTCAACCCGGGCGGCCACGCGGTGTGTGCCCCGGGGCTTGACGGGCCGTACGCAAGTCGGCGTCAGCTGCCCCGAACGGTGAAACGGGAGGTCACGGCAGTGGATGAGACGCCCGATCCTGAGCGCTTGAACCCGCTTCAGCGGTTCGGCCGCGACGTCAGGCAGGTCTGCCTCGCCCGCATCTCACGCAGAAGAACCTGGGCCGGGCGACGGGGTACTCCGAGGCGTACGTGAGCCGGGTCGAGGCCGGCAAGTTGCCGCCTCGCCCGAGCGAGCGGTTCACCACCGGCTGCGACACCGCGTTCGGCACCGGTTCGCTCTTCGCGGACCTGCTGCGGAGGATCGACGACGGGGACCACCCGTCGTGGTTCAGCCCCTACCTCGACCTGGAGCGGAAGGCGTCCCGGATACTCGACTACTCGTCGAACCTCGTGATGGGTGTACTCCAGACCGAGGACTACGCGCGGGCCACGTTCCAGGTGGCACGCCCCACGCCGGAGGCGGAGTCGGTGGCCGGCAAGGTCGCCGCGCGACTGCGCCGCCGGGAGGTGTTCGACCGGCCCGCGCCACCCCTGCTGTGGGTCATCCTGCACGAGTCGTGCCTGCGAACGGTCGTCGGCAGCCCGAAGATCCTGGCCGGGCAGCTCAACCACCTTCTGACGGCCGGGACGTCGCCGTACATCCAGCTCCAGGTGCTGCCGTTCGCGTTGCTGTACTTCACGGGCTCTCCCACGGTGCTGTACACGGAGACCAGGGTGGGAGGCCGGATGCACGACTCGGCCGAGACCGTCGCGTCGGCCCTCGATGACTATGATCTGCTGAGGGCGCACGCGTTGTCCCCAGACCGATCGCTCGCCATGATCGAACGGCTGCTGAAGGAGCTTCGCTGATGAGCGCCACGTGGAATCTCTCCGCCGCTGAATGGATCCGGTCATCCCACAGCGACGGCGGCGGGGGACAGTGCGTCGAGTTCTCCCGCACGTTCGCGCCGGCCGGCGCGATACCCGTGCGGGACTCCAAGATCCCGCAGGGGCCGGCTCTGACATGTGCCCCCGACGGGTGGGCCGCCTTCGTCTCCGCCGTGCGGAGGGGCGCGCTGTGACCGCCGTGACCCGGCTGGTCACGCACGCCGAACTGGACCAGGCGGGTACGAACGCGCGGCAGCTCTCGGTGTCGGCGCGGCTGGAGGCCGCCCTCGCGGACGGCCGAAGCGTGGTGCTGCTCGACGATCGCGGCTGGAGTTCCTTCCTGTCCGGCGACGGCGCGGACATCCGGGAGTGGGCCTCAGCCGAGGACATCGCGGACACGGCCCGGATGGTGGTCGGCCCGGACGGCCCGTTCGACGGGCAGACCGAGGAGCAGGCGGAGGCCGCCCACTGGGCGGCGCTGGCCGACATCCTCGAACAACAGGGTGTGGACGCGTCCGGCCCGGAGCTGGCGCGACTGCCGCACGACGTCACGTTCGGCGACCGCCTCCGCGCGTGGCTGGCCGGCGACTGAACGCGAGGCGACTTCCCTCGTTCGGTGAGACGGCGGTGATCGACACGTTCACGGAGGGGCTCATCACGCCTTCGGAGACCGCTTCGCACCTGCAGATCCCGCAGTCGACACTTCGATCCTGGCTACAGGGAAAGGCAGCCGGAGCCCCGCTCGTCCACCGTGTCGAACCGGTCCGCCGAGGGCAGCCTTCGGTGCCGTTCGTCGCAGTGGCCGAGGCGTACGTACTTCGGTCGCTCCGCGAGCTCGGGCTACGGATGAGTGAGATTCGAGAGGCCGCCGCGGCCGTGCGAGATGCGTTCGACACCCCCTATGGCCTGGTCTTGCGCCGCATCGCCACGGACGGGGTGGACATCTTCGTCGAGCACGGGCTCGGCGATCTGCGTCGGGCCAGGGACGGGCAGGCACCCCTCCGCGAGGTCGTCGCCGACTACCTGCGTTATCTGTCCTGGAACGCGGATGACGAGTTCCCGGTCAGTCTCCAACTGCGCCAGTATCCGCAGGCTGTCCCCGTGGTCATCGATCCGAGGTTCGGGCACGGCCTACCGGTGATCGAGGCCAATCGCGTGCCGGTGAAGGCCGTGACCGACCTCTGGGAAGCCGGGGAGTCCATCGAGGACATCGCCTACGAGTACGACATGGAACCGGATCAGGTCGACGCGCTGTGCCAGGCCGTGGTGCGCCTTGCCGCCTTTCCCTGAGTCCGCTGCCTCCCCGAGGCCGACCTGCACGCGTTCGCCGTCGAACTCGTCGACACCATGCGGGCAGACGACTCCGTCACCAACAGCGCGGCAGTCGCCCAACTGCTCGTCGCATGGCAGCACACCGCTGAGGTGTACTCCGATCCCGAATTCCTGGCGGCGCTGACCAGAGATCACGGATCCGTAGATGGCTCCGCCACACGTGGCTGATGCCGGTGATGTCCTGGACCGTGTCACAACCGCACGGACACGTTCCCGACCGTGGCCACTATGGTCAACTCGCCGCCGATGGCGTGCAGATATGCGGCCATCGTGGTGGTGTCGAGACGGTCCTGCCCCTGTTCGATCTGGCTGACCCGCCCCTGGGTGACCCCCATCGCCTTCGCCACCTGCGTCTGAGTCATGCCCTGCGCCTTACGTAGTGAGGCAAGCTCGTGGCCGCGCTCGGCATTGATCATGTCCCGTTTGATCGCGTCGACACGGGCTCGCTCCTCAGGGCCGACGTCAGCCGTGACATCGTCCATACCGCCCAGTTTCACTTGTCCTCCTCCTCTTCCAGTGCCTGCAGGTAGGCCTCGTACCTCGCGTCCGCTTCACGGATTGCTCCCTCGTACCAGGCGTTCCAGTGCCGCCTGACGGCCTTGTTTCCAGCCACGAGAAAGATCGCCCGTCTGGCAGGGTCGAAGACGAAAAGCATCCGGATGCAGACGGTGGAACCGTTCCTCGGGCGGAGCTCGCGCATGTTGCGGAATTGGCTGCCATTGACGGCGCCGACTGTGGGGCGGCGCAGCGCTGGCCCCTCTTCCCGAAGGCGCTCCAGGGCGGCGATGACGTGGAGATAGCTGTCGCGGTCCTCCTTCGCCAGGTCGTTGATCCAGTCAAGGACGTCCGCGAAGAACCTCAGTTCGTACGGTCCACTCACAGTCGATATTAGCACGGGCTAATATCGCTGTCAGGGTGGCCGGGGCAGGCGTCCGGTGTGCGGGCCGTGCTGGACGGTCGGGGGAACGCCGAAGGCGGCGTACTCCGACGTGGTGTCGGGGTACGCCGCCCTGGGGCGCGGTCATGGGGCTTACCTCGGGTCGCGGTTGAAGACCGAGGTGGACCAGAGGTAGCCGAGCGCCGCGAGGCCCAGGCACCAGGCGGTGGCGAGCCAGCCGTTGTGGCCGATCTCGGTGCCGAGGAGGAGGCCGCGGAGGGTTTCGATGGCGGGGGTGAAGGGCTGGTATTCGGCGATGGGTTGGAACCAGCCGGGCATGGCGTCGACGGGGACGAAGGCGCTGGAGATGAGGGGGAGGAAGATCAGCGGCATGGCGTTGTTGCTGGCGGCTTCGGCGTTGGGGCTGACCAGGCCCATGCCGACGGCGATCCAGGTGAGGGCGGTGGCGAAGAGCGCGAGGAGGCCGAGGGCGGCGAGCCACTCCAGGGCGGTGGCGTCGGTGGAGCGGAAGCCGATGGCGAGTCCGACGGCGCCGACCAGGATCACGCTGGCGACGCACTGCAGGACGCTGCCGACGACGTGGCCGACGAGTATCGAGCCGCGGTGGATGGCCATGGTGCGGAAGCGGGCGATGATGCCCTCGGTCATGTCGGTGGAGACGGAGACGGCGGTGCCGATGGTGGTGGAGCCGATGGTCATCAGCAGCAGGCCGGGCACGAGGTAGGCGATGTAGTCCGATCTGTTTCCGCCGCCGATGCCCGCGCTCATCGCGTCGCCGAAGACGTAGACGAACAGCAGCAGGAGCATGACGGGGGTGAGCAGCAGGTTCAGGGTGAGGGAGGGGTAGCGCCGGGCGTGCAGCAGGTTGCGGCGGAGCATGGTGGTGGAGTCGTGGACGGCGAGGGCGAGGGTGCTCATCGGACAGCCTCCTTGGTGGTGGTGGCGGTGAGGGCGAAGAAGACGTCGTCGAGGTCGGGGGTGTGGACGGTGAGTTCGTCGGCCTCGATGCCGGCGGTGTCCAGGTGGTCGAGGATGGAGCGCAGTTCGCGTTGGCTGCCGTCGCTGGGCAGTTGGAGGGTGAGGGCCTCGTCGTCGGGGGCGGCTTCGCGGAGTGCCGTGGCGGCGGTCCGGTACGCGGCTGGGTCGGTGAAGCGGAGGCGGATGTGGCCGCCGGGGATGAGGCGCTTGAGTTCGTCGGCGGTGCCCTCGGCGGCGATGGTGCCGTCGTGCAACACCGCGATGCGGTCGGCGAGTTCGTCGGCCTCCTCCAGGTACTGGGTGGTGAGGAAGACCGTCACGCCGCCGGTGACGAGTTCGCGGATGATGCCCCACATGGTGTGACGGGAGCGCGGGTCGAGACCGGTGGTCGGCTCGTCCAGGAAGATGATCCGCGGGCTGCCGACCAGGGTCATGGCGATGTCCAACCGCCGCTTCATGCCGCCGGAGTAGGTGGAGGCCGGCTTCTTCGCCGCCTCCACCAGGTCGAAGCGTTCCAGGAGTTCGGCGGTCACCCGCTGTCCCTCCCGCTTGGGGAGGTGGTGCAGGTCGGCCATCAGGAGCATGTTCTCCTCGCCGGTGATCAGCCCGTCGACGGCGGAGAACTGACCGGTGACGCCGATCGCGGCGCGCACCGCCTGCGGTGCGGTGGCCAGGTCGTGGCCGCCGACGTGGACCTGGCCGGCGTCGGGGGTGATGAGGGTGGAGAGGATCTTCACGGCGGTGGTCTTGCCGGCGCCGTTCGGGCCGAGGAGGGAGAAGATCGTTCCCTCCGGGACGGCCAGGTCGACACCGTCCAGGACGGTCTTCTCGCCGTAGGACTTACGCAGCCCGTTCGCCGCGATGGCCAGGTTCGTCATGATCGGTGCTCCTCGGAGAGTCAGAGGCCGCGGGCGACGATGTCGCCGTGGGAGGTGGTGGCGCGGATGGTCAGGCCGGCGGTGCCGTCGTTCTTGAGGGCGTTGTCGATCCGGCCGTAGCCGGTGCTGGCGTCCAGCGCGGCCGAGACGCCGGCGGCGGCCGCGATCGAGATGTCGCCCAGCTGGGTGGTCAGGACGACCGACCCGCGCACCGCCTGGGCGATCCGGATGTCGCCCTTCTGGGTGCTGATCTGGGCGGCGCCGCCCAGCCGGCCGACCTCGACGTCGCTGTCCATCGCGGTCAGCCGCACGCTGGCGGCCTCGTCGATCTTGACCGCGCCCTGTGCGCCCTCGAAGACGACGTCACCCAGGCGGCCGACGGCCCGGAACTCGGCGCTGGCGGCCTTGGCCTTGACGCGGGAGTCGGCGGGCAGCTTGACGGTGACCTCGATGGATCCGGAGGGGCCGAAGTACTGGTTCTCCGCCGCCGGGGCGTCGATCCGCAGGACGCCGTCGACGTACTCGACGGTGGTCTGCTCCGCCGCCTTCACGTCGCGGCCCTTCGCGGCGTTCGCCGGCAGGACCTCGACGGTGGTGTCGGCCCGGTCGGCCGCGATGAACCGGATCTGGCCGGCGGGGACGTCCAGCAGGGCGGAGATCGGGGCGGGGGTGTCGAAGGTGTGCATCGTGAGCTCCTCTTGCGTTCGTCGTTTCTGACAATGGAAAAGCTACGTTGCGTTCATGGATCTGGCAATGAGCTTGTTGCGCTCTGGTTGGATACACGCAGGTGAGAGCAGTGATTTCATTGCAACGAGGCTAGAGGTAACGCAACAGGCGAACGCCTTCGCGTTGCAATGGATCGAGGGTGAACGCTATGCTGCGGGCACCTGAGAAGCGCGGAGGAGATCGCGATGCCCGGAGGCAGACTCACCCAGCAGGAACGCCAGCAGATCGCGCTGGGCCTGGCCGACGGCCTCGCCTACGCGGAGATCGCCAGGCGTCTCGACCGCCCCACCTCGACGGTCACGCGTGAGGTGATGCGCAACGGGGGCCCCACCTCCTACCGCGCCGACCTGGCGCACCGCGCCACCGAACGTCGTGCCCACCGGCGCAGGCGGGCCGTGCCCCGCGGGCCGCAGGCTCCCTCGGGAGCCGACGGGCGCGACGCCGAGGCCGTGCGCGAGTACGAGGAGTCGTTCGCCACGCTCTTCATGCAGCAGGGCCTGCCGAAGATGACGGCCCGGGTGCTGGCCGCCCTCTATGTCACCGACGCGGGCAGTCTCACCGCGTCCGAGCTCGCCCAGCGCCTCCAGGTCAGCCCGGCGTCCGTCTCCAAGGCGATCACCTTCCTGGAGGGCCTGGACCTCATCCGCCGGGAGCGGGACGAGCGCCGTCGCGAGCGCTATGTCGTCGACAACGAGCTCTGGTACCAGTCGACGCTCATCGCCGCCCGGTCCCAGGCCCAGCTCGCCGAGGTCGCTCGGCAGGGCGTCGCCATCCTCGGCCCCGACACCCCGGCGGCCGTCCGCCTCGAGAACATCGCCCGCTTCGTCGACTTCATCGGCGAGAGCATCACCCGCGCCGCGGAACAGGCCCGCGACATCCTCTACGCGACGCCGGCGACACCCTCGGACGGCGCCGCCACGCCAGGGCCGGATGGCGAATAGCCAAACCGTCCCGACGGGCCATCTCGGTAGAGGCGTTGAGGAGCGCGTTCGGGGCGCAGCGGGCGAACGGCTCCGCGAGGCTACTGTCCAAGCGGCTGCCGGAGCAGCGCAAGGAGGAAGCACGAGCTTGGAGGCGCGGCCGACCCGGAGCCGGCACGGCTGCCGTACGACGTCGCCTCCAGCGACCCCTCCGCGCTTGGCCCGCCCGCCGAACCGGAACAGGGGCCGTGGGCTGAGGGGGTCATAATTCCGACCGGTCGCCATTATGGTCGGCATGGAGACCATCCCGATCACCGAGGCGAAGGCCCGCCGCCGGAGGTCGAGGCGGAGCGGGAACAGATCCGGTTGTTGATGGCGCTCGGCCAGGCGGTTCATGACCGTCGCGTGGCCATGGGGCTCTCCGAGGACGGGCTGGCGGATCGGCTCGGCGTCACGGTCGACGAGGTCGAAGGCATCGAGTTGGGTGATCCGGACACCTTCCGTCCGACGCTGCTTCCCTTGTTGGCGCGGGCGCTGGAGGCCCGTGTCGAGCTGCGGGTGGTGCCGGGTGGGGAGGCCGGGGTGACGTTCTCGGCCGAGGCCGTCGCCTGAAAGCCCGAACCGCGCTACCCGCCCGGCGGGAAGACCACCGGTACCGGCAGTCGTAGGCGGGCCGCCGTCTCCGCCGTGTCGCGGGTCATCAGGTCGTGGAGGGCGGACATGGCCGTGCGGCCGAGCTCGGCGCCGTCGACGTCGATGGTGGGCATGGTGGTGAGGCCGAGCGCCGCCGCGACCTGGCGTTCGATGGTGATGGCCATGCCGTCGGGGACGGCGACGCCGCGGGCGCCCAGGGCGAAGACGATGCCGAGGCCGAGCGCGGTGGCGTAGGGGATGACGGCCGTGGCGCCGCTCTCGGCGAGGGCCGGGGCGATCTCGGTGCCGGCGGCGAACGTCGGCGGCATGGGGTCGAAGATGGCCAGCTCGGCGAGGCCGGCGGTGGCCGCCCGGACGGCGGCTATCCGCTGCTCGTTCTGCCAGGAGCGGTTGGAGCCGCCCACCAGGGCGATCCGCTGGTGGCCGTCCCGGATGAAGTGGCGGGCGACGGCGGCGAAGGCCGTCGCCGTGTCGGCGATCACGGAGGAGACGCCGGCGATCTCGCGGTCGACGAGGACCGTCGGCTTGAGTTGGCAGGCGGCCAGCGTGCGGGACTCGGAGCCGAGCGGGGCGGTCAGCAGGAAGCCGTCGACCTGGGCGGAGAGCTGGGTCAACGAGTCGAGATCGGAGTCGTCGCGCAACGCGTTGACCACGACGGTGAGTTGGAGTCCGGACTCGGCGGCGCGGTGCTGGGCGCCGCCGATGATCGGGGTGAAGAACGCGTTCTCCAGGGTGGGGACGACCACCGCGACGATCCCGGTGCGGCCGCGCGCCAGCGCGGTCGCCGCGCGGTTGGGGACGAAGCCGAGCCGCTCCGCGCTCTGCCGGACCCGCAGCACCGTCTCGGGGGCGACCAGGGCGGGCCGGGAAAGGGCCCTGGAAGCCGTGGACTTGGAGACGCCGGCGGCCCTGGCGACGTCGTCGAGCGTTGGCACCGGACTCCTCAATCGTGTGCGGGTGATCTTACCCAGGGTGAAGGGCGCTCGGGGACTTTTACAAAGAGTTAATAACGCCCCCTGTACGCGGCGCCGCTCAGCAAACTACTGTCACCGCAACCGGTTGCGCAACCGGTTGTGGACACAGAGAGCAACCCAGAGAGCTACCAGGACACACTTTGATCCGATCGCGCCGAATAGCGCTCGCGCTGCTGCTGCCCGGGCTCGCGCTGCTCGTGGGAGGCGTCGTCGCGCCCTCCCTCGTGATGCTGCTGTCGCCCCCCCGGGTGGAGACGGGCGAAGTCCTCGACCGGCTCGGCCGGATGCTCAGTGACCCCTACGACCTGGAGATCATCTGGCGCACGCTCCGCGTCGGCCTCGTCGTCACCGCGATCTGCGTGCTGCTCGGCTTCCCGACCGCCTACCTGCTGGCCCGCTCCCGGTCCCGCTGGGCCGGGCCGCTGCTCGCGCTGGCGATCTTCCCGCTGCTGCTGAGCAACGTGGTGCGCACCTACGGCTGGCTCGTGGTGCTCGGCAGCAACGGCGTGGTCGGGCGGGCGATCACCGCCCTCGGCATATCCGACGAGGCGCCGCAGCTGCTCTACACCGAACTCGCCGTCGTCCTCGGCCTGGTGCAGCTCTTCCTGCCGCTGGCCATCGTCACCTGCTACTCGGCCGTCGCCCAGGTCGACGCCGGCCTGGACGACGCGGCGCGCGGGCTCGGCGCCGGGCGGACCAGGACGATGTGGAGCGTGGTGATCCCGCTGTCCATGCCGGGCATCGCGATGGCCGCCACCCTCGTCTTCGCCGGCGCCGTCACCGCCTACACCACGCCCTACCTGCTGGGCGGCTCCCGGCAACGGATGCTCTCCACCCAGCTGTACAGCTACTCGGGCGTCACCCTCGACTGGGCCGCGGCCTCCGCGACGGCGATCGTGATGACGGTGCTGGTGCTCCTGGTCTACGTCGCCTCCACCCTCGCGAGTCGGAAGGGGCAGATCAGGTGAAGCGCCGCAGCCCCGTAGCCGCGGCCCTCGCCGTGCTCGGCTACATCGTGATGATCGTGCCGATCCTGTTCGTGGTCGCCACCGCGTTCACCGACGGCGAGACCCTGCGCTTCCCGCCCGAGGGCTTCTCGACGCGCTGGTTCGAGGAGGCCACGAGCTACCAGCCGTTCACGGACGCCCTCGTCTCCAGCCTCCAACTCGCCGCGCTCTCCACGGCGGTGGCCCTCGCCGTCGGCATCCCCGCCACGCTGGCGATCATGCGCGGCCGGCTGCCGGGCAAGTCCCTGGTCGAGGGCCTGTTCCTGTCCCCGCTGGTGCTGCCCGAGCTGGTGGTCGGCCTCGCCCTCTTCCAGCAGCTGATGCTCCAGATGAAGCTGGACAACTTCCAGGCGCTGCTCATCGGCCACACCGCCCTGCTGCTGCCGTACACCGTGCGCGTCACCGGCGCCTCGCTGGTGCTCGCCGACCCGGCGCTGGAGGAGGCGGCCCGCGGCCTCGGCGCCTCGCCGCTGCGGACCTTCTTCGCCGTGACGCTGCCGGTGCTGCGGCCCGGCATCATCTCGGCGGCGCTGCTGAGCTTCGTCACCTCCTTCAACAACGTGCCGATCTCGCTGCTGCTCCAGTCCCGCGACTTCCGCACCCTGCCCGTCACCATGCTCGACTACGTCCAGCAGAACTACACGCCGATCATCGCCGCGATGTCCACGCTGCTGCTCGCCGGAACCGTCGTGCTCGCCCTCGTCGCCGAACGCGTCCTGGGCTTCGCCCGCATCTTCGGAGGTATCAACCGATGACCACCGCCGCCGAGTTCGTGGGGGTCAGCCGGCACTTCGGCGACTTCACCGCCGTCGACTCGATCGATCTCACCATCCGCGAGGGCGCCCTCACCACGCTGCTCGGGCCGAGCGGCTGCGGCAAGACGACGTCGCTGCGGATGCTCGCCGGCTACCTGGAGCCGTCGGCCGGGACGATCAGGATCGGCGGCGAGGACCACACCGCCACGCCGCCCGAGAAGCGCGGCCTCGGCATGGTCTTCCAGTCCTACGCGCTCTTCCCGCACATGACGGTCGCCGCCAATGTCGGCTTCGGGCTGAAGCTGCGCAAGGTGGCCAAGACCGAACGGAACCGGCGGGTCGCGGAGGCGCTGGAGCTGGTCGGGCTCGGCCACCTCGCCGACCGCCGGCCCAAGGCGCTCTCCGGCGGCCAGCAGCAGCGGGTGGCGCTGGCCCGCGCCATCGCCATCCGGCCGCGGCTGCTGCTGCTCGACGAGCCGCTGTCCAACCTGGACGCCCGGCTGCGGGTGCAGATGCGTGGCGAGATCCGCCGCATCCAGGCGGAGACCGGCCTCACCGTCGTCCTGGTCACCCACGACCAGGAGGAGGCCCTGGAGATGTCCGACCACATGGTCGTGATGAACGCGGGCCGGGTGATGCAGCAGGGCGCGCCCGAGGAGCTGTTCCCCGCGCCCGCCAACCGGTTCGTGGCCGAGTTCCTCGGCTACGAGAACTTCCTCACCCTGCCCGGGCGTGGCCTGGTGACGGTACGGCCCGAGCTGCTGACCGTCACGACCGGCGACGCGGCGGGCGGGGAGACCGCGGTCTCCGCGACGGTGCGGGCGATCGCCTACCGAGGGGTGGAGGTCCGCGTCTCGCTCGACGCGAAGGAGGCCGAGGGCGACACCACGCCGCTGGTCGCCTCGCTGCGGGGCGACGAGCTCACCCCCGAGGACCGCGCCGCGCTGACTCCGGGAGGCAGGGTGACGGTCTCCGCGCGCCCCGACCATCTGGTGCCGCTCGCCGGCTGAAGCCCTTCAGTACACGCACGAACGGAGCACGACCCCATGAACGTGAAGCGGACGAGACGACGGTTGCCCAGGCTGGCCGCGGTGGGCGCCGGCGTGGTGGCCACCACGCTGACCCTGAACGCCTGCGGTTCCGACTCGTCGGACGACGCCGGCTCCGGCGGCGGGGGCGGGAACGGCCTGGAGGGCGCCACCATCGTGGTGTCCACCTTCCCCTTCGGGCAGGAGGACTTCGAGGCCAACATCGTGGAGCCGTTCGAGGAGGCCACCGGCGCCACGGTCGAGATCGAGAGCGGCAGCAACGCCGACCGGCTCACCCAGCTCCAGCTGGCGGCCGGGGACCCGGGCATCGACGTGATGCTGATCTCCGACACCTTCGCGGCGCTCGGCCAGGACCAGGGCCTCTTCCAGGAGTTCGACGCGGAGGACGTGCCGAACCTGGACGCCATCGCGGACTTCGCGGTCGACGACGCCTACGCGGGACCGGCCTACACCTACCAGCTCAACGGCGTCCTCTACCGGACGGACGAGCTGAGCGCCGAGGAGGCCGCCGACTGGGGGACCTTCGGCGACCCGGCGCTGGCCGGCCGGGTCGCGCTGCCGGACATCTCCGCGACCGCCGGGCAGTTGACGGCCTCCGGCATCGGCACCCAGTTCGGCGACGGCCCGTACGACATGGACACCGCGTTCTCGACGATGGGCGAATGGGCGCCGGACGTCCTGCAGTTCTACAGCTCGACCACCGAGGTCACCAACCTGATCTCCCAGGGCGAGATCGCGGCCGTGCCGACCATCAGCGCCTTCGTCCCGCCGCTGATCGCGGCCGGCGAGCCGGTGAACTGGGTGCCGCCGGCCGAGGGCCGCTACATGGCGACGAACCGGCTGATGATCCCGGACGGCGCGCCGAACGCCGAGGGCGCGTACGCCTTCATCGACTACATGCTGTCGGTCGAGGGGCAGCAGGCGAGCGTCGAGTCGGACCTGCCGGTGAACCCGGAGGTGGCGCCGTCCGAGACGTTCGCGGAGCTGATGGGCGAGGCGGCCACCGACCCGGTCGCGGCCGGCTACGAGACGCTCGACCCGCAGCAGTTGGTGGACAACCGCACCGAGTGGGTGGAGCGGTTCGCCCGTGAGGTCTCCGGCGGCTGAGCCGGGTCTTCTCCTTCCCCCACCCCCACCCACAGACGCCCGGGTCGGCGACGCGGCCCTGCCCTCGCCGGCCCGGGCATTCCACTTCCGTAAGTGAGCCATGCCTGAGACACCGCACGACGTCGACCTCGAGTACCTGGCGCGGATGCCCAAGGCGGACCTGCACGTCCACCTGATCGGCACCACGCGGGCGTCGACCTTCGCCGAACTCGCCCGCCGCGCGGGGCTCGACCTGCCGGCCGAGCCGGAGGCCATCTGGCGCGACATCAACTCGCTGCCGCCCGACCCGGAGTTGTACCGGAACACCCGGATCCCGGTGCCGCAGGAGCGGGCGCCGGACGAGCCGGAGGTCTCCTACTCCCTCTTCAGGGCGAGCGGTTGGGTGGAGGAGGCGCTGCGGGACGCGGACGACTTCACCCGGATCACCTACGAGGCGTTCGAGGACGCGCACCGCGGCGCCGTCCGGCACCTGGAACTGCACGTGGACGACGTGCCGCCGGGGCTGGCCGGGTTGGGCTTCGCCGGGATGGTCGAGGCGTGCGCGGAGGGAATCCGGCTCGCGGAGCGCGACTTCGGGATGACGGGCCGGCTGATCGGCTCGATCGACCGCAGCAAGGACGCCGACTGGGCGCTCGACTACGTGCGGCGGGTGGTGGCCACGGAGCACGAGTACCTGGCGGGGATCGGCCTGGTCAACCTGGAGGTCGCGGGCCCGCCCGAGCGGTTCGCCGAGGCGTACCGGCTGGCGGGCGAGGCGGGGCTGCGCCGCACGGCGCACGCCTCGGAGCACGCGCCGGTGGCGGTGAACACCGTGACCTGCCTCGACCTGTTGGGCTGCGACCGGATCGACCACGGCTACTACGTCCTGGAGGACGACGCGGTGGTGGCGCGCTGCCGGGACGAGGGCGTGCCGTTCACCGTCATCTCCACCACCTCGCGCCGCTCCTGGCGACCGTGGCGCCGCGCGTCGATCGCCGCGATGCTGGACGCCGGCCTCAACGTGATCCTGGCCTCCGACGACCCCGGCATGTTCCCGACCAGCCTCGCCGGCGAGTACCGGATCGCCGCCGAGACGATCGGCGTACCACGGCCCCGGCTGCGGCAGATGGCCCTGAACTCCATCGACGCGTCCTGGCTGCCACCCACCGAGAAGGCGACGGCCCGCGCCAGGTTCGAGGCTGAACTGGCCGCGTTGGACGCGGAGTTCGCTACGCGGTGACGCTGCGCGGCGAAGCCGCGAAGCGGTTGGCGGCCGTAGCCACGGCGGGCGCCGGCCTGCGGCCGGCGCCGCGCCGTGCCCTCCGCGCGGGTGCGGAACGGCCTGGCGGCCGGCCCGGCGCGTGACGGCCGTCGAGGCAGGGGCCGGCCGGTGTCCACCGTCAGCCGCTCGACGCGTGGCGCGTGGCTGCGGATGCCGCGTCGCCGGCTCCGCGCGGAGAGTGTCGGGTGAAGGCGCCGCGCCACCGCCCCGCCCGCCCGCCCCGGAGCGAGGTCTGCCGGGTGAGGGCGCCCACGCCACCGCCGCGCCGGCCGGGGCGGGGCGGGGCCGGCACCCCGCGCCAGCGATCCGAACGGCCCGGCGCCGCCCGGCGGCCATCGTCGGGGGACGCGCCCGCATAAGCGGTCGTCTCACCCGGGGCCTACCTGAGGTGGTTGTAGACCGTGGCCCGGGAGACGCCGAGGATCTCGCCCAGCGTGGGGACGGCGTGCTTGACCTGGAGGAAGCCCCGGTCCCTGAGGTCGCGGACCAGTTCCCGCTTGTCGGCGGCGCGCAGTCCGCGCGGGCTGACGCTGCCCCGGGCGGTGGCGAACTCCGCGGCGGCCGAGCGTAGTTCGTCGAGGGTGCGGGCGCGCAGGGTCTCGGCCGGCGGGCGGTCGTCGGCCTCGGTGCGGGCCAGCGCGGTCAGGGCGGCGGCCGCGGCGCCGAGGGCGGAGACGTCCAGGTTGAGGCAGATGGCGGCGACGTAGGCGCCGCTGCCGTTCCGGATGCCGATGGAGGTGCTCTTGGCGGGGCGGCCGTCGGGGAAGCGGTTGGGGTAGTTCTGCAGGACGTCGGGGAAGTCCGGGTCCTGAATCCGGGCCAGGCCGATCTCGGTGGCCGGGTCGCCGACGGCGCGGCCCGAGAGGCCGCTCTCGATGGCGCGGACCGCGTGCTCCGGGTCGCGCAGGTCGTGCAGCACCACCTCGCACAGGCCGGGGAACATCCGGCCGACGGCCGTCACGATCTTCTCGGCCTCGCGCAGCAGCAGTTCGTCCTCGGACAGCGGGCCGTTCACGCGCCGCTCCCGGGGGCCAGGAGGCGGCTCATCAGGTGCGGTGCCTTGAGGCCGCTGCCGGTGAGGACGACCACGGTCGTCTCGCCGGGACGGATCGTGCCCCGCGCGCGGAAGGCGTCGACGGCCGCGGCGGCGGTGGCGCTCGTCGGTTCGGCGTAGAGTCCCGCGGCGGCGAGCCCGCGGACGGCGGCCGCGATGTCGGGTTCCGGGACCGCGACGGTGTCGCCGGCGGAGCGGCGGATCGCGGCCAGCACCTCAGGCGCCCGCACGGGCTCCCGGATGGCGGCGCCCTCGGCGATGGTGGGCGCGAACGCCGGCCGGTCGAGGCCCTGGTGGGCGGCGTGCAGCGGCGCGCAGTTGGCCGGTTGGGCGACCAGCAGCCGGGGGCGGCGGGCGATCTCCCCGGCGGCGAGCAGTTCGCCGAAGCCCAGGTCGCAGCCGAGCACCAGGCTGCCTGCGCCGGCCACGGTGACGACGGCGTCGGGGGCGGTGAAGCCCAGGTCCTCCCACAGCTCGTAGGCGATGGTCTTGGTGCCCTGGAGGAAGAACGGGTGCCAGTTGTGGCTCGCGTACGGGGTGTGGGCGGCGCGGCGCAGCGCCTCCGCGGCGGTGGCGTCGCGGTCGCCCGGGACCTCCTCGACCTCGGCGCCGTAGGCGCGGCTCTGCAGGACCTTGGCGGGGGAGGTGCCGGCGGGCACCAGGACGCGGGCGCGGATGCCGGCGGCCGCGCAGTAGGCGGCGACCGAGGCGCCGCCGTTGCCCGAGCTGTCCTCGATCACCTCGGTGACGCCCGAGGCGGCCAGGTGGGAGACGAGCACGCTGACGCCGCGGTCCTTGAAGCTGCCGGTGGGCGCGAACCACTCCAGCTTGAAGCGGATTTCCGTGCCGCCCCAGGCCCCGGCGACCAGCGGGGTGCGGCCCTCGCCGAGCGAGACCGGCCGCGCCACCTCGGGCAGGGCGGCGCGGTAGCGCCACAGTGAGCGCTCGGCGGTGTCGACGTCGGCCGGCCCGATGCCGGGCAGCGGGGCGACGGTCAGCGGCGCCCCGTCGTCGCCGCGCCACCGGTCGGGGGTGATGGCGTACGTCCGCCCCGACCGCTCGTCGAGATAGTGCGCCACGAACGCCCCCAGCGAAAGTTAGAAGATCCGACCAACTCTGGACAGTCTGTCCAGGGCGGCGCGGGGCGTCAACCCACGGGCACATTGGGGAAATCCTGTGAGAAAGCGAAGGGCGGTGCCCCGGCGCACACCCAGCGCCGTGACACCGCCCGGTCCCGGAACGGGAACGAGGACTACTGCCCGCGGATGCCGCTCTCCAGGGAGGTGTCGGTCTCCTCCATGGCGTCGGCTGCGGTCTCCAGGAAGCCGCCCATGCCCTCGAGGCCCCCGAGCATCTCCCGGGCGCCGTTGACGAACTCGGTGAACGACTCGCCGAACGCCCGGCCGGAACGCGCCGAGTAGCCGTCCTCGATCAGGCCCTCGATGAAGGAGCGCAGCTCGTCCAGCTTCGCGTCCATGTTCGTGTACTCGGTCTTGAGCCGCTGGGCAGCGGACCTCATCTCCTCGTACGTGATATTCAGGTCGGCCACGAAGATCCCCTCCTCGATGCTGCGGAGGCGCGTCCCCCCGCGGATTTGCGTATGCCTGGCGTGGCGCCCCGACTTCCGGCGGCGGCCACGCTGGTGGCAGCCTACGTCCGGCAGGCACGTGCCGACACCCCCGGTCAAGGGGTCGTCCCGTGCGCCACGGTCACCAGCCTGGACGCGGGGCGGGCCGTGGCGGTTGCAGTGGTGCACGCCCGAATCCCGTCGACGCGGGGGATGCAATTATGGGCATGTCCACTGCGGACATGCAGGCAACGTAGGACAAAGGGGAGGAGCGCCGTGCGTCTGACGCTTACCGTCGTCGACCCGGTCGGGGGACACGCCGCGGACGCGGTGATCGACGCGGACGCCGAGACTCAGCTCGCCGATCTGGCGCCGGAGTTCGCGCAGGCCGTGGGTTCCGGCGGCTACGGTGGCGAACCCGTCCACCTCTTCGTGGGCGGCCAGTACCTCGACCCCTCGCTCACCCTCGCCCAGTCGCCGTTGCGCGAGGGCAGCGTGGTCAGCCTGCACAACGCCAACGGCTGTTGGCCCGGCGAGCCGGCCGGCGTCGTCGAGCTGCGGATCGTCGGCGGCCCGGCGGCCGGCGCCGTGCACCGCGTCGGCCACGGCAAGATCGAGGTCGGCAGCGGACAGAACACGCACGTCCGGGTCCAGGACCCGAGCCTCCCGGAACGCGCCTTCACGCTGCGCGTCGCGGCCGACGGCACGGCCAAGGTCACCGTCTACACCGAGGACCAGCCGCTGATCGACGGCGAGCCCTTCGTCCACACCGAGGGGGACCGCGCCGACTGGAAGCTCGGCAAGCAACTCGCCATCGGCGACTCGCTGTTCGAGCTCACCCCGTACTTCCCGCCGGACGCCGCGCTCAAGGTCTCGGAGGACGGCGTCGGGCTCGACTACAACCGGCCGCCGCGGCTGCTGCCGCCCGAGCGGGAGACCAAGTTCACCCTGCCCCGCCCGCCCGGCGAGCGGGAACGCCGGCCCATGCCCTGGCTGATGGCCCTGCTGCCGCTCGTCGGCGCCGTCGCCATGGCCTCCTTCACGGGCCGCTGGATCTTCCTCATGATGGCGTTCCTCAGCCCCGTCATGCTGCTGTCCAACTACTTCATGGACAAGAAGCGCGGCCGTATCTCGCACGCCCAGAAGGTCGCCGAGTACAACGAGCGCAAGGCCAGGATCGAGGCCGACGCCAGGACCGCGCTGATCGCCGAGCGCTTCGCCCGCCGGCACGCCGCGCCCGACCCGGCCACCGTCCTCGCCCAGGCCACCGGCCCCCGCACCCGCCTCTGGGAGCGCCGCCGCACCGACAACGACCACCTGCTGCTGCGCGTCGGCACCGCCGAACTCGACTCCGAGGTCATGCTCAACGACCCCGAACAGGACGAGCACAAGCGCCAGGTGCTGTGGAAGATCGCCGACGCGCCCATCACCCTGCCGCTGCGCACCCTCGGCGTCGTCGGCTTCGCGGGCCAGGGCGACACCGCGCGCGCCCTCGCCCGCTGGGCGGTCGGCCAGATCGCCGTCCTGCACAGCCACGTCGACGTCCAACTGTTCGTGCTCACCGACGGCTCGGGGCAGCACAGCTGGAACTGGGTGCGCTGGCTGCCGCACGCCCGCCCGCTGCCCGAGCAGAACACCAACGTGCTGCTCGGCACCGACGCGGAGACCGTCGGCGCCCGCATCGCCGAGCTGACCGCCCTGCTCGACGCCCGGCAGAAGGCGCGCAAGGAGGCCCGCAGCAAGGGCCAGACCACGTTCAAGGACCCCGACATCGTCGTCGTCTTCGACGGCTCCCGGCGGATGCGGTCGCTGCCCGGCGTCATCCGGCTGCTCACCGAGGGGCCCGAGGCGTCCATGTTCGCCATCTGCCTGGACGACGAGGAGCGGTTCCTGCCCGGCGAGTGCCAGGCCGTCGTCGTCGCCGAGCCCGACCCGAGCAAGGCCGCCACCACAGGCCCGCGCCAGGCCGGCTACGCCACCGGCTTCCACACCTTCCTCGCCGCGCCCGCGATGGGCGGCCAGCCCGGCGCCCCCGGCATGGACCAGCCCGCCGGCTCCACCCTCACCCAGGTCGCCGACCGGCTGCGGGTCGAGCAGGCCGGCGCCTGGCGGATCAGGGGCGTGCGCCCCGACTGGGTGCTGCCCGAGTGGTGCGAGCTGCTGTCCCGCTCGCTCGCCCCGATCCGCGACATCAGCGGCGAGTCGGAGGACGCGGCGCTGCCCTCCGCCAGCCGGCTGCTCGACGTCATCGAGATGGAGCCGCCCACCGCGGGCGCCATCGCGGCCCGTTGGCGGCTCGGCGGCCAGTCGACCGAGGCCGTCATCGGCGAGTCCTACGACGGCGCGTTCGCGATCGACCTGCGCCGCGACGGCCCGCACGGCCTGATCGCCGGCACCACCGGATCCGGCAAGTCCGAGCTGCTGCAGACCATCGTCGCCTCCCTCGCGGTGGCCAACACGCCCGACAACATGACCTTCGTGCTGGTCGACTACAAGGGCGGCTCCGCGTTCAAGGACTGCGTCCAGCTGCCGCACACCGTCGGCATGGTCACCGACCTCGACAACTACCTGGTGGAACGCGCCCTGGCCTCGCTCGGCGCGGAGCTCACCCGCCGCGAGCACATCCTGGCCGGCGTCGGCGCCAAGGACATCGAGGACTACCAGGACCTGGCCCGCCGCAACCCGGGAAGCCTGGCCCCGCTGCCCCGACTGCTCATCGTCATCGACGAGTTCGCCTCGATGGTCCGCGAACTGCCGGACTTCGTGAAGGGCCTGGTCAACATCGCCCAGCGCGGCCGCTCGCTCGGCATCCACCTGCTGCTCGCCACCCAGCGGCCGAGCGGCGTCGTCTCGCCCGAGATCCGCGCCAACACCAACCTCCGCATCGCGCTGCGCGTCACCGACGGCAGCGAGTCCACGGACGTCATCGACGCGCCGGACGCCGGCTTCATCGCCAAGTCCACCCCCGGACGCGCCTATGTCCGCCTCGGCCACGCCTCGCTCGTGCCGTTCCAGTCGGGACGCGTCGGCGGCCGCCGCCCGGGCGCCGTCGACACGTCCGTCGCCCGGCCGTGGATCGGCCGCCTCGACTGGCACGACCTGGGCCGCGCCCAACTGCGCCGCCCGCCGGGGCAGAAGGCCGAGGAGGAGGAGATCACCGACCTCAAGGTGCTGGTCGACGCCATCATCGAGGCCGACCACCAGCTCGGCTTCCCCAAGCAGCACAGCCCCTGGCTGCCCGCCCTCCCCGAGAAGGTGCTGCTCGCCGAGCTCGAACACCCCGTCCCGGCCGGCGCCCTGCGCGCCGCCCCGTTCGGCGTCGAGGACCTGCCCGACCAGCAGGCCAGGCGCCCGCTGGCCATCGACTTCAAGACCTTCGGCCACATGCTGGTCGGCGGCCAGCCCCGCAGCGGCCGCTCCCAGCTGCTGCGCACCATCGCCGGCTCGCTCGCCTGGGTCCACTCGGCCGTCGACGTGCACATCTACGGCATCGACTGCGGCAACGGCGCGCTCAACGCCCTCACCAAGCTGCCCAACTGCGGCGCCGTCGTCAGCCGCACCCAGGTCGAGCGGGTCCGCCGGCTGCTGCGCCGGCTGCGGCAGGAGCTCGACCGCCGCCAGGAGATGCTGGCCAGGGACGCGCTCGCCGACATCAGCGAGCAGCGCGCCACCGCCGCCCCGGAGAACCGGCTCGCGCACATCGTGGTGCTGCTCGACCGCTGGGAGGGCTGGGGCAACACGCTGGGCGAGATCGACCACGGCGCGCTCACCGACGAGCTGTTCACGCTGATGCGGGAGGGCGCCAGCGTCGGCATCCACCTGATCATCGCCGGCGACCGCAGCGTGCTCTCCGGCCGGATCGCCACCCTCACCGAGGAGCGGTACGCGCTGCGGCTCCCCGACCGCGGCGACTACAGCGGCGTCGGGCTCACCGCCCGCAAGGTCCCGGAGAACATCCCGGACGGCCGCATGATCCGCAACCAGGCCGGCACCCAGATCCAGGTCGCGGTGCTCGCCGACGAGCTGTCGGGCCAGGCCCAGGCCGCGGCGCTGGAGTCCATCGGCGCCTGGGCCACCGAGCGGGACGCGGCCGTGCCGCGCGCCAAGCGGCCGCTGCGGGTCGACGTGCTGCCCAGCCGGCTCACCTTCGAGGACGCCTGGGAGATGCGCGACCCGGAGGCGTCCGAGTCCCGGCTCTGGGGCCTGGTCGGCGTCGGCGGCGACGAACTCATGGGCTACGGCCCCGACCTGGGCCAGGGCACCCCGGCGTTCATCGTCGCGGGACCGGCCAAGTCCGGCCGCTCCACGGTGCTGACGATGCTCGCCAAGTCCTACCTCAAGCGCGGCGTCCGGCTGGTCATCGCCGCGCCCCGGCCCACGCCGCTGCGCGACCTCGCCGGCCAGGAGGGGGTGTTGCAGGTGTTCACCGGCGACAACCTCACCAACAAGGAGGTCCGGGAGGCGATGAGCACCTCCTCGCCGGCCGACCCGATCGTCTTCATGATGGACGACGGCGAGGACCTGCGCCGCTGCGACGCCGGGGACGAGCTGAAGACCATCCTCAACCAGGGCGCGCAGCTGGGCCGTTACCTGATCCTCGGCGGTGACGAGGGCGACCTGGGCAGCGGCTTCTCCGGCTGGCAGGTCGACGTCAAGAAGTGCCGGCGCGGCGTGCTGCTCTCGCCGAGCACCCACCGGGTCGGCGAACTCATCGGCGCCAAGCTGCCGCGCAGCGCGGCCGTCGAACAACCCACCCCCGGCAAGGGCATCCTCCACCTCGGGGACGGCACGCCCTTCACCGTCACCACCCCCGCGCCGTAGGCGCGGACCGCACGAAGGAGGCCCGCCGGTCGGCTCAGCCGCAGCCCGTCAGCTCGCGCAGCGCGTTGCGGGCGTGGGTGAGCTCGGCCAGGCGGGCCTCCACCTGCCGGAGCTGCGCGGCGATCAGGTCCGCCACCGCGCCGTTGGGGGGTTGACCGCTGTCGCGGATCGTCAGGACGTCCCGGATCTGGGCCAGGCTGAGCCCGGCGGCCTGCGCGCCCCGGATGAAGACCAGCCGGTCGGCGCTCTCCGGCGGGTAGTCCCGATAGCCGGAGGGGGTGCGCGGCGGTTCCGGGAGTAAGCCGGCCCGCTCGTAGAACCGGATGGTCTTGGCGGTCACCCCCGCCGCGTGTGCCAGCGTGCCAATGCGCATGTCTTCAAGCATATGGACGTGACAAGAGCCGGTAATCGGCCAGGCCCTGGCCGGGCGGGCCTGGCCGCCGCCCGCCCGGCGGGGCCCCACGCGCGGGCCCTCCGCTCCGCCGTGAGGGGCGCGACCAGCCACGACCGCGGCGCGGACGACCGACGGTACCTCGCGGCCGCGCCAGCGGAGCGTTCACGCCGTGGCCAGGAACTGGGTGGCCGCCAGCTCCGCGTACAGTGGGGATCCGGCGACCAGTTCCCGGTGGGTGCCCACCGCCTGCACCCGGCCCGCGTCCATCACCACGATCCGGTCCGCCGAGGTCACCGTGGACAGCCGGTGCGCCACCACGAGCACCGTGGTGTCCCGCGCCACCTCGGCCACCGTGTCCCGCAGCGCCGCCTCGTTCACCGCGTCCAGCTGCGAGGTGGCCTCGTCGAGCAGCAGCAGCCGCGGCCGGCGCAGCAGGGCGCGGGCTATCGCCACCCGCTGCCGCTCGCCGCCCGACAGCTTGGTGCCGCGGTGCCCGACCACCGTGTCCAGACCGTCCGGCAGCCGGGCCACCAGGCCGTCGAGACGCGTGGTCCGCACGGCCTCCCGCAGCGCGTCCTCGTCGCTCTCCGGCGCGCCGAACAGCAGGTTCTCCCGCAGCGTGCCGGAGAGCACCGGCGCGTCCTGCTCCACGTAGCCGATGGCGGCCCGCAGTTCGAGCAGGTCCCACTCGGCCACGTCCACGCCGTCCACCAGCACCCGGCCATCGGTCGGGTCGTAGAAGCGCTCGATCAGCGAGAAGACGGTGGTCTTGCCGGCGCCCGACGGGCCGACGAACGCCGTCAGGCCGCGCGGCGGGACGACGAAGTCGACGCCGTGGTGGATCTCCGGCAGCTCGGGCCCGTAGCGGAACCGCACGCCCTCGAAGGTGACCGAGGCCGGCGCCGCGCCGGCCGGCACCGGACGCGCCGCGCCACGCGGCGCCGGCTCGGCCGGCAGCGCGGCCACCTCCTGGATCCGGCTGATCGCCGCCGCGCCCACCTGGTACTGCGTGACCGCCTGCACGACCTCCTGGATCGGCGCCATCAGGTAGAAGACGTAGAGCAGGAAGGCCACCAGGGTGCCCACCGAGATGGCGTCCGTGGCCACCCGGGCGCCGCCCACCGCCAGCACCGTGATGAACGCGAACTGCATGGAGAGGCCCGCCGTGTTCCCGGCCAGCGCCGACCACTTGGCGGCCCGCACGCTCTCCCGCCAGGACGCCTCGGCCGCCCGGCGCACCGTCTCCTCCTCGCGCCCCTCGGCGCCCGACGCCTTGACCGTGCGCAGCGCGCCCAGCACCCGCTCGAGCGCCGCGCCCATCTGCCCCACCGACTCCTGGGCCCGCTTGCTCGCCCGGTTGATCGCCGGCACGATCAGCCCGATGACGACGGCGGCCAGCGTGATCACCGCGAGGGTGACGCCGAGCAGCACCAGGTCGACGAAGCACATCATCACCAACGTGGCGACCAGCGTCAGGCCGCCGGTGCCGAGCCCGACCAGCGAGTTGGTGGTCATGGCGCGCAGCAGCGTGGTGTCCGAGGTGGCGCGGGAGAGCAGGTCTCCCGGCTCGGTGCCGTCCACCGCCGAGACCCGCAGCCGGATCAGGAAGCCGATGAGCGAACGGCGGGCGGTCAGCACCACCGACTCCGCGGTGCGCTGCAGCACGTAGGAACCCAGCGCGCCCACGCCCGCGTTGGCGAGCACCAGCACGCTCATCAGCAGCAGGGCCGCGCCGATCGGACCATTATCCGACAGGTTCTCGATCAGGCCCCTGGCGACCAGCGGCAGCGCGAGCCCGGTGGCGCTGGTGACCAGCGAGAGCAGCGCGCCCGCCAACAGGGCGCCGCGGTGCGGGCGGACGTAGTCGAGCAGCACCCGCCAGGCCGGCGGGCCGCTGGGGGCGGCGGCCGGCGGGGCGGGCGGTACGGTCGCGTCGTCGGTGCTCGGGGTGGCCACGGGCGAAGCCTCTCAGATCGGGGGCGCTCACCACCCCACCATTTCTTGAAGACGCGGCTTGCACGCCGTGGGTTGTTCGCGCCGGCGCACGCTGGGCCTTCACATCGCACAACAGTCACCACCTTGCGTGCTTGCTTGACGGCTGTTTGAATTTGGCCCCTGCTGCCCTGACGTTGCGAACGGGACCTACCGTGGCGCGCGTTGAGCAAGTGGGTCGGCTGTGGCGAGTCCCCGGCCGGGGTTGATGTGCTCGGTCGACTTCCGGGTGGTTGCCTGGGCGCGTTCCGCATCCACGTCGCGTGATTTCTCGGGAGTTGAACCATGCAGATACCGGCGGCGGCGGTGGCGTGCCTCGTGGTGGCCTCGGTGGCGGCGGTGTTGCTCGCCGTCTACTGGCCGCCCAGGCGCCAGCGGGTCATGGGCCTGCGGCGCAGGGCAGACACCGCGGACGCGGAGCTCGCCGTGCTGCGCGGTCGGCTTTCCGAGGCCGAGCGGCGCGAGCAGATGATGGTCGCCGAGATCAGCCATCTGGCCTCCAGACGGCTGCCCGCCCTGGCGCGCAACTCGCGGCACCCGCACATCCGGGTGCCGGGCCCCCTCCACCCCGAGCTGCTCGGCGGCGAGGCGGGCGGCGCCCTGGACGCGGTGCTGGCGCAGGCGACCAGGGCGATTCTCGACGAACGTGCCCGGATCGACGGCGCGGCGCAGTCCGCGATGCGGGGTGCGACCACCAAACTGCAGACGATGTGCTACCAGCTGCAGACCTCGGTGGACGAACTCCTCCACAAGTACGACGACCCCGAGCTCGCCGAGAAGCTGGCGGCCCTGGACTACCTCAACGAGCAGATCCTGCGCCGCCTGCAGGCCACCCGTGTGCTCTGCGGCGCGGGCGCGGGACTGGTGCGGACCAAGACGCTCCTGCCCGACCTGGTGCTCGGCGCCAGCTCCCGCATCCCCAGCTACGACCGGGTGCGGATCGACAACCACCTGCCGCGCGCCGTCGCGGTGGCCGACCGGGCCGCCGAGTCGGTGGCCGTGGTGGTGGCCGAGCTGCTGGCCAACGCCGTGCACCACTCGCACGGTTCGCTGCCGGTCGAGGTCGGCCTGCACCAGGCGCACAACGGCGCCGTGGTCGTCGTCAACGACGCCGGCATCGGGATGAACGGCGACGAGTTCACCAAGGCCAGGCGGCTGCTCACCGGCGAGGCCAAGGTCTTCCTCTCGGAGCTCGGCGACCCGCCGGCCACCGGCTTCGCGGCCATCGGCCAGCTCTGCAAGCAGTTCGGCTTCAAGGTCTCGGTCGAGCCCTCGCACTACGCCGGCATCAAGGCGGTGCTGTTCATCCCCGGCGACCTGCTGCACGCCGTCTCGGACGACCACCCGCGCGCCCTGATCCCGCCGACGCCCGCGCCGACGGGCGCGGCCCCGCACCTGCCGACGGCCCCCGTGCCGTACGTGCCGGCCCCGCCGCAGATGCGGACGGCGTCGTCCCAGGCTCCGTCCTCGATGGCGCCGTTCGGCGTCGCGCCCCAGTCGTTCGCCGGTCCCGCCGGTTCCACCGTGGCCCCCAAGCCGCCGGCGCCCCCCGTGCCGCCGGCCGAGGCGCCGCCGCGTCAGTGGCCGGTGCGACCGGACCCGGTGGCCGAGGACCCGGTGTCCGGAGGCCACGGCGCCGAGGAGCTGGCCGCCGAGCCGCCGGAGGCACCCGTCGACGGGCCCCCGCCGGGGCTGCCCCAGCGTCGGCACCGCCGCCCCCAGCGGTCGCCCAGGCGCGCCGCCGACAGTCCTCCGCCACCCGACATCTACTACCGCGACCCCGAGGAGACCGCGTCCCGGATGGGCGCACTGCAGCGGGGCACGGCCCGCGGGCGCGTGGAGACCGGCGAGCAGCCCGCCGTCACCGCGGCGGATCATGTGGACGACTCAGAGAGGGACAGCCGATGAATGCCCGAACGCCCGTCACCAGGCCCAAGGTGGACCTGTCGTTCGTCCTGACGCCCATCCTGGAGATCCCCAACGTCCAGCACGCCATGGTGGTGACGGCGGACGGCTTCTTCGAGGCCCACTCGGGCCTCGACGGGGAGACCGCGGAGAAGCTCTCGGCCGTGCTCGCCTCGCTGCTGGCCTCCAGCCGGGGCACCAGCCAGACCTACTTCGGCGGCCGCTCGCTGCTGCGCCTCGTGATGGTCGAGACCTACGAGGGGTACGTGTTCGTCATCCCGGCCGCGGAGAACACCTACCTGGCCGTCTTCACCGGCCCCAACGTGGCGATGGACAACGTCAGTTACGAGATGCAGAAGCAGGTGCAGACCCTGGGCAAGGCGATGGGCAGCCCGCCGCGCTCCGACCTGGGCGGCTCACCCGTCGGCGGGGACGGCTTCCCGGCATGAACCGGCGGCTGATTCCGCCGTACGTGTGGACCGGCGGCCGTACCCGGCCCAGCCGGAACGTGCTGGACCGGCTGACGGTGCTGCGCGCCGCCACCGACCAGGTGCCGGCCAGCCTGTCGCCGGCCGGCCGGCGCGTGTTGGAGCTCCTGCTGGACGGGGCCCTGCCGTTGGCGGAGGTGGCCGCCCATCTCTCCCTGCCCGTCAGTTTCGTCAAGGTCGTGGTCAGCGACCTGTTCGACGAGGGCTGGCTGATCGTCCGCGCGCCCACCCCCGCCCAGGACGACCAACTGCCCGACCAGCAGCTCCTCGAAAGGGTGATCCGTGGACTCCGCGCGCTCCAGTAGTGGCATCTACCTGCGCAACCCTGACCAGCGCCTGGTGAAGGTCATCGTCAGCGGCCCGTTCGGCGTCGGCAAGACCACGATCATCAACACGCTCTCCGACATCCCCCCGCTGCGCACCGAGGAGGTCATGACGGCGACCGGCGCCGTCGTCGACCACCTGGAGGGCGTGCGCGACAAGACCACCACCACCGTCGGCCTCGACTACGGCCGCATGTCGTTGAGCGACGACCTGGCCCTGTGCCTCTTCGGCACCCCCGGCCAGAAGCGCTTCCACGCCCTCTGGGAGGACCTGACCCAGGGCGCCCTGGGCGCGTTGATACTGGCCGACACCCGCCGCATCGCCGACTCCTACGAGGTCATGGGCCTTATCGAGGAGCAGGAGATCCGCTACGCGGTGGCGTTGAACGTCTTCCCCGACTCGCCCCAGTACCCCGAGGAGGATCTGCGGCAGGCGCTCGACCTGGCCCCGGAGACCCCCCTCATCACCTGCGACGCACGTGACCGCGGCTCGTCCCTGGCCGCACTGCTGGGGCTCGCCGAGCACCTGCTGAACATCCCCGTCCTGGAGCAGTCGTGACCCACCCAACGCCCGGACCAGCGCCACACACCGACGCGCTGGGGGGCCCGGTCCCCCTGTACGGTCCGGACTTCGCCGAGAACCCGCACGCCGTCTACGCCAGGCTGAGGGAGTTCGGCGCCTGCGCGCCGGTGGAGCTGGCGCCCGGGGTGGTCGCCACCCTGGTGACCAGCTACCGGGCGGCGCTCGAGGTGCTGCACGACACCGAGACCTACTCCAAGGACCCCCGGGTCTGGCAGCACACCGTCCCGCAGGACAGCCAGATCCTGCCGATGATGGCCTGGCGGCCCAATTTGCTCTACAACGACGGTGACGTGCACGCCCGTTACCGGCAGGCCGTCACCGACTGCCTCGACTTGATCGAGCCGCACGACCTGCGGGAGATGGTGCACCGCTCCGCGGACCGGCTGATCCAGGGCTTCGCGCAGCGCGGCGAGGCCGACCTGATCGGCGAGTACGCGCGGGTGTTGCCGCTGCTGATCTTCAACGAGCTGTTCGGCCTGCCCGACTCCTACAGCGCCCGGCTCGTCTCGGCGATGACCAGCCTGCTGGACTCCAGTTCGCCCGAGGGCGCCATCACGGCCATAAACGATCTCAACGCCTACATGGCCAACCTGACGTCGCTCAAGCGGGAGCAGCCGCGCGAGGACCTGACCTCCTGGCTGCTGCAGCACCCGGCCGACCTCACCGAGGAGGAACTGCAGTGGCAGCTCCTGATGGTGACGACGGCCGGCCACGAGCCCACGGCCAACCTCATCGGCAACGCGCTGGCCCGCATGCTCTCGGACTCCCGCTACTACCGCACCCTCTCCAGCGGCTCGCTCTCCTCGTCCGACGCCATCATCGACGTGCTGTGGAACGAGCCGCCGATGGCCAACTTCTCCACGCACTTCCCGCGTCGGGACGTCGACCTGCACGGCACCTGGATCCCCGCCGGCACCCCGGTCCTGGTGTCCTACGCGGCCGCCAACGCGGGTGCCGCGGCCGAACTGCCGCCCGGGGCGAGGGCGGACGCCGGCGCGCACCTGGCGTTCGCGGCCGGTCCGCACGGTTGCCCGGCGAAGCAGCCCGCCGTGATGATCGCGGCGACGGCGATCGACCGGCTCACCAGCTGGCTGGTCGACATCACCCTCTCCGTTCCCTATGAAGAGTTGTCGTGGCGTCCCGGGCCCTTCCACCGGGGCCTGGTCGCCCTGCCCGCGCGCTTCACCCCGATCGCCCCGGACCAGAAGGGAACCAGCCCGTGGACCTCAAACCCCGCCTCATCGATCCCACAGGAAGCGACATCAGAGCCGAGGCCGCCGGCTTCCGCGACGCCGGTCCCGCCGTCCCGATAACCCTCCCAGGGGGCGTCGAGGGCTGGCTCATAACCCGGCACGCCGTGGTCAAGCGCCTGTTCACCGACCCCCGGGTCTCCAAGGACGCGAGCCAGCACTGGCCGGACTTCCGGGCCGGTCGAATATCCGAGGGGTGGCCCCTCTACCTGTGGGTCGCGGTGAACAACATGTTCACGGCCTACGGCAAGGACCACTCCCGGCTCCGGAAGCTGGTCGCGCCCGCCTTCACCAACCGCCGCACCACGGCGATGCGGGAGCGGGTCGAGGCCATCACGGCCGAGCTGCTCGACGGGCTCGCCGCCACGCCGGCCGGCCAACCCGCCGACCTCTTCGGCGGCTTCACCAACCCGCTGCCGATCCGGGTGATCTGCGACCTCTACGGGCTGCGGGAGGAGGTGCGCGGCGAGTTCCAGCACGCCGTCGACTTCCTGTTCCGCACCTCGGCCTCCCCCGAGGAGATGACGGCTGCCTACGAGACCCTCTACCGGATCCTCGGCGAGATGGTGGCCGAGAAGCGGGAGACCCCGGGCGACGACCTGGCCAGCGCGCTGATCGCCACCCGTGAGGAGGACGGCGACCGGCTCACCGAGGAGGAGCTGTTCGACACCCTGCTGCTCATCCTGACGGCCGGGCACGAGACGACCGTCCACCTCCTGGGCAACGCGGTGCACGCGCTGCTCACCCACCCCGAGCAGCTGGCCCTGGTCCGCTCGGGACAGGTCGGCTGGGACGCGGTGATCGACGAGACGCTGCGCTGGGCGCCCCCGGTGGGCAACCTGCCGCTGCGCTTCGCGACCGAGCCGATCGAGATCGAGGACGGCATCACCATCGAGCCCAACCAGCCGATCGTGATGGGCCTCGCGGCCGCCGGCACCGACCCCGAGCAGCACGGCCCCGCGGCCGACCGCTTCGACATCACCCGGCCGCCGGGCGAGCACCTGGCCTTCGGCCACGGCGTCCACTACTGCCTGGGCGCCCCGCTGGCCCGTCTTGAGGCCCGCACGGCGCTGCCGGCGCTCTTCGAGCGGTTCCCGGCACTGCGTCTCGCGGACACCGCGCTGCCGCAGGTCGAGTCCTTCATCTCGCTGGGCAACGCGGTGATCCCGGTCCATCTGGCCTGACGCTCCCGCTGAGTGCAGAAACGTTTAGGCGGCAGCGAGCACCTGGCGCTGCCGCCCGAGCCCCTCGATCTCGATCTCCATCACGTCGCCCGCGGCGAGATAGGGGAAGCGCCCGGAGAGCGCGACGCCCTCCGGGGTGCCGGTGTTGATCACGTCGCCGGGCTCCAGCACCAGGTACTGGCTGAGGTGGTGGACCAGCTCGGCCACCGGGAAGATCATGTCGGCCGTCGACGAGTCCTGCCTCACCTCGCCGTTGACGAACGACCGCAGCCGCAGCGCCTGCGGGTCCGGCACCTCGTCCGCCGTCACCAGGTAGGGGCCGAGCGGGTTGAACGTCTCGCAGCACTTGCCCTTGGACCACTGGCCGCCGGAGTGCTCGGTCTGGAAGGCGCGCTCCGAGACGTCGTTGGAGACGGTGTAGCCGGCGACGTACGACAGCGCCTCGTCCGGCGAGTCGAGGTAGCGGGCGCGGCGGCCGATCACCACCGCCAACTCCACCTCCCAGTCGGTCTTCTCCGCCCCGCGCGGGATGAGCACCTCGTCGAAGGCGCCGACCACCGTGTTCGGGGTCTTGAAGAAGATGACCGGCTGCTCGGGCGGGGCCCCGCCCGACTCGGCGGCGTGCGCGGCGTAGTTCATGCCCACGCACAGCACCGCGCCGGGCCGCGCCAACGGCGGCCCGAGCCGGACGCCTGCGGTCTCCACCCGCGGCAGGTCACCGGCGGCCAGCGCCCGCCGGACGGCGGCGATCCCGTCCCCGGCCAGGAAGCGGCCGTCGATGTCGGGGGTGAGCGGGGTGAGGTCGTGGGCCTGGCCGGCGTCGTCGAGAACGGCGGGACGTTCGGCGCCTGGCTCGCCGAGACGGACGAATCGCATGTCGCGTGCCTCCCTTTCTTGGCAACAGCGCCACCATCCGTACCACCAGTTCGCCCCGCGCGCCACGGGTCAGCCGACGGCTCCGGCGCCGGTCGGCTAGCCGGTGCGGATCGCGCTCTCGATGCTGGCGAGTTGGGCGGCGAGGATCTCCTCGAACGCCGCGTGGCGGTCCGCCCCGAGCGGGCGGACCTCACGGGCGAAGTGGGCCAGGGCGGGGAAGCGTTCGGGGTCGGCGCCGAGGACCGCGACCCGGAAGAGCTCGATGCCCTGTTCGCGCTCTTCGGGGGTGATGGTGCTGACCCCGGCCTCGGCGGCGATCAGCGCGGCGATGAGGACCACGATCCGGTGGTAGCGCGCCGGGATCTCCGCGTCGGGCAGGCCCGACGCCCGCAGCGCCTGGAGCACCTCCTCCATGACCAGCCGGGAACCCGTGCCGCCCGAGGCGTAGCGCCCCCAGACCGCGGCGAGCTGGGGCTGCCGGCCGAAGGCGTCTCGCACGCGCAGGGCCAGGGTGGTGATGCGCTGCTTCCAGTCGCCCTCGGGGCGGTAGCCGTCCATGGCGGCCAGGAGGATCCGGTCCGCGACCGCGCGCAGCAACTCCGTCTTGCTGCGGAAGTGCCGGTAGAGGCTGGAGGAGTCGGTGCCGAGCGTCGCGGCGAGCTTGCGCACGCTGAACGACTCGGCGTCGCTCGTGCGCAGCAACTCCGCCGCCGCGTCCAGGATCTCCTCGGTCGACCAGCGCCTTCTGCCCGCCATCCCACTCCTTTCGCCGGGTCTCAGCCTAGCCCATGCACTTGGTGGTGCACTTGTTGATGCACTTGGCGTTGCACGCGGTGCGTGCATAATGAGGGCGTGAGCGTGCCGGGAGACACGAGAGGACGCGCGTCGTGAGGAAACCACTGGATCCGGCGGAGCTGGACGCCGCCATCGAGAACGTCCACCGCGCCGGGGTGCCGGGCGTGTTCGCCGAGGTGCGGGACGGCGACCAGGTCTGGCGCGGCGCCGCCGGGGTCGCCGATCTCACCACCGGGCGCCCCGTCACCGCCGACCTGCGGCATCGCGTCGGCAGCGTCACCAAGACCTTCACGGCCGCCGCGGTCCTGCAGCAGGTCGAGAGCGGTCGGATCGGTCTCGACACGCCGATCGGCCGATACCTTCCGGGGCTGGTCCCGGGGGCCCGCGGTGACGCGATCACGGTCCGGATGCTGATCAACCACACCAGCGGCCTGGCCGAGTACCTCCCCCACGCCTACCCCTCCCTCAAGGCGTTCCCCGCCTTCGGGGAGACCGGGCCGCAGAGCCTGGACGACCACCGGTTCACGCGGTTCCACGCCACCGAACTGATCGAGATGGGGGTCACCGCGCCCGCCGTCGGCGTTCCGGGCGGCACTCCGGGGGTGTACTCCAACACCAACTACCTGCTCCTCGGCGAGCTCCTGGCGCGGGTGACCGGCACCACGGCCGAGCGGTGCATCACGCGGAACGTCATCGAGCGCGCCGGGCTCCGGGAGACCGGGTTCCCGACCGGTCCGCACGTCGACGGGCCGCACTCGCGGCTCTACGAGTCGTGGTTCGGCATGATCGACCCGCCGCGCGACTACAGCGTCTACGACATGTCGTTCGTGGGTCCGGCGGCCTCGCTGATATCCACCGTCACGGACCTCAACCGCTTCTTCCGCGTGCTGCTGGCCGGCGAGATCGTCAGCCCCTGGTCGCTCGCGCAGATGCGACGCACCGTCCCGGTCGTCTCCCAGGAGGGCAGGACGATCGACTATGGCCTCGGCCTGTACCCCGTCGAGGCGCCGGGGCAGGCCGTCTTCTGGGGGCATGGCGGCACGGTCTGGGGTGGGGGAACGCTGGCCACGACCCGTGCCGACGGCGAGAGACAGCTGGCCGTCGCCGTGAACCTGCAGAGGTGGCACAGCCTCGACTCCTCGGGCCGGCCGCGGCCCCATCCCGTCGACGACGCGCTCGCGACCTTCCACCGCGTGGCGATGTACGGCTGACGACCACCACACACCAGGGAGAGCGAACCGTGAAGAGCGTCGGAGTCATCGGAGTGGGCGAGATCGGCCGGGCCATCGTGGAAGGACTGTGCGGCGGGGACGACGAGTCGCCGGAGGTGTTCCTCTCGCCCCGGGGGGCCCGCCCGGCCGCGGAGCTGGCCGAGCGCTACGCGGGCGTGCGGGTGTGCGCCGACAACCAGCAGGTGGTGGACCGCTCCGAGGTGGTGATCATCGCCGTGCGCCGCCAGGACCGGCACGAAGCGCTCGCCGGCCTGCGGGTGGGCGACGACCGGATCGTGGTCAACCTCATGGCCGGCGTCGGCAACGACGAGCTGCGCCGTACGCTCGGCACCGGCGCCCCGCTGGTGCGGGCCATCCCTCTGCCGGCCGTCCGCGAGCGCCGCTCCGTCACCGTGGTGCACCCCTCGCACCCGGAGGTGGACGCGCTCTTCGAGCGCCTGGGCGGGGCGCTCCCCGTGGCGGACGAGGACGCCTTCAACGTCTGCTCCGCACTGACGGGGACACTCACCACGCACTACGCGTATCTCGCCACGCTCGCCTCGTGGGCCGCCGACCACGGCATCGGCGCCGAGGTCGCGGACCGCTACGTGCGCGGGCTCTTCCAGGGCGTCGGCCGCTCGCTGGGCGACGAGACCCGCTCCCTGGACCGACTCGCGGCCGACCACGAGACCCCGAACGGCAACAACGAACGTATCCGCACCACCTGGTTCGGCCCGGCCAACTCAGCGGCCCTGACCAGGGCACTCGACGCGCTGCTCGCCGATCTGGGGTAGCCGCGCCACCCCGGGCGCGAAGGCGGCGCCTTCGCGCCCGGTGGCGCGGTCCCGGCCGGTCCGCGAGGTGCCGTCAGCGGCCGGCGTGGGCGTGTTCGGTGGTCGACGGCGTCGCCGCCGACGGCGCTTCGCGGAGGCCGAAGCGGTCGTGGATCGGGCGGAGCCAGGTGGGGAGCCCCCAGAGGGCCGCGCCGCCCAGGCGCATCGTCGCGGGGAGGAGCGCGCCGCGGATGAGGGTGGCGTCCATCAGGACGGCGAGTGGCAGGCCGATGCCGAGGGCCTTGAGGAAGACGATGTCCGAGACCAGGAAGGCCAGGAAGACGATGGACAGCGTCGCGGCCGCCGCCGTGACGATGCGGCCGATGCGTTCCAGGCCGAGGGCGACGGCCGAGGTCGGGTCGCCGGTGAGGTCGTACTCCTCGCGGATCCGGGAGAGCAGGAACACCTGGTAGTCCATGCCGAGGCCGAAGGCGACGGCGAACAGCATCACCGGCACCGTGCCGGCGACGTCGCCGGTGGTGGTGAAGTCGAGGAGCCCCGACAGGTGGCCGTCCTGGAAGCCCCAGACCAGCGCGCCGAAGGTGGCGGTGAGGCCGATCGCGCTGAGCAGCATGGCGAGCAGCGGGAGCAGCACGCTGCCGGTGAGCAGGAACAGCAGGACGTACATGGTGACGAGCAACGTCAGGCCCGCGGCGGGCAGGTTGTCGGTGATGGCGTCGACGCCGTCCAGGTTGACGGCGGTCTGGCCGCCGACCAGGGCCTCGGCCGGGGCGGGGAGGGCGCGGATCGCGTCGACCAGGGCCTCGGCCTCGGGGGTGGGCAGCGGGTGGGGGACGACGGCGAGGTAGACGCCGTCGTCGGCGGCGAACGCGGCGTGGCGCTCGTCGGGCGGGGCGACCTGGCTGCCCTGGGCGTAGGTGCCGGTGCTCGTGTCGACGCGGGCGACGCCGGGGAGTTCGGAGAGCGTGGTGGCGTAGTCGGTGAGCTCGCCCGAGGTGTCGGGCGCCTGCGGGAGGACGACGTTGAGCGCCTGGCTCTCGCCGGAGTCGTAGTCGGCGCGCAGGGTCTCGGCGACCTGCCTGGCGGAGCTGGACTCGGGCAGCACCCGCTCGTCGGCGGTGCCGAGCGTGATGTTGAGGAAGGGCGCGCCGAGCAGCAGCAGTCCGGCGGCGACCAGGGTGGCGATGGGGACCGGGCGCCGCATCACGAAGGACGAGAGGCGGTGCCAGAAGCCGTTGGCCAGCTCCTCGTCGTGGGTGGGCGAGCTCGCGCGGTGCAGCAGCGGCAGTCGGCCGCGGTCGACGCGCGGGCCGAGGAGGGCGAGCAGCGCGGGCAGCACGGTGAGGGTGACCAGCGCGCTGAGCAGGGCCACCGCGATGCCGGCGTAGGCGATGGAGCGCAGCGCGAGCAGCGGGAAGAAGGCCAGGCAGGCGAGGGTGACGGCGACGGTGACGGCGGAGAAGAGCACGGTGCGGCCGGCGGAGGCCATGGTGGCACGGACGGCGGGGCCGGTGGCGCGTCCGGCGGCCAGCTCCTCGCGGTAGCGGTTGACCATCAGCAGGCTGTAGTCGACGGCGAGTCCGAGGCCGAGCAGCGTCACGACGTTGAGGGCGAGGATCGAGATGTCGGAGACGGTGGCCATGAGCCAGAGCAGGCCGAAGGAGAGCAGGATGGTGAGGACGCCGATGACCAGCGGCAGGGCGGCGGCGACCAGGCTGCCGAAGATCAGCACCAGGACGACGAGCATCACCGGGAAGGCGATCATCTCGCCGCGCACGGCGTCGCGTTCGCTGATCTCGCCGAGCTCCTTGTTGACCATGGCGGCGCCGCCGATCTCGACGGTGAGCCCCTGGTGTTCGCCCTCGTAGCTGGGCTGGAGGTCGTTGAGCCGGCGGGTCGCCTCGTTGTCGTCGCCCGCGATGGCGGCCAGGATCAGCGCCGACTCGCCGTCGCCGGAGCGGAGTTGGGCGGCGCCGGTGAGCCAGTAGGAGGTGACGTCCGATATCCCGTCCTCGGCGGCGAGCCGCTCGCTGAGCGCGGTGCCGGCGGCCTGGGCCGCCGGGTCGTCGACGCCCTCCGGGGCGTGCACGAGCAGCGCCAGGTTGAGGTCGTCGCGGCCGAAGCGTTCGACCAGTTCGGTGGCGGCGCGGCCGGACTCGGAGCCCGGGTCGTCGAAGCCGCCGGTCTTCAGCCGGTCGAACACCGCGGAGCCGGCGGCGCCGGCCGCGAGCGCGAGCAGCACCGCGACCAGCAGCACGGCCCGGCGGCGGGGCAGCAGGAACTCCGACAGTCTGGCGAGCATGGTCTTCCCTTCCTCGATGGGTTCGGAAGGGAGACGGATGGGGTGGCGCGGGATGTGACATCCCCGCCCTGGATGGGTACATGACAGCTGAACTCCGGAGGGGGCTGTGCGCGGGCCTACGGGACGGTCCGCGTGTCCGGCGGGACTTCCACCTGCCTCGGAGCAGTCCATGAGCCGTGTCATCCGACGAGCGGGCGTGCTGACCAGCGCGCTGCTCGCCATCCTGTTCGCACTCCTCGCCGCGCCCGGCGCCCAGGGCGCCCAAGCCGCCCAGGCCGCCGACCCCGTGCGCGTGATGGCGCTCGGCGACTCCATCACCGGATCGCCCGGCTGCTGGCGCTCGCTGCTCTGGCAGCGGCTGCAGAGCGCCGGCCACACCAACGTCGACTTCGTCGGCAGCCTCAGCGGCCAGAGCTGTGGCCTTCCGCTGTTCGACGACAACCACGAGGGCCACGGCGGCATCCTCGCCACCACCATGGCCAACCAGAACCAGCTGCCCGCCTGGCTGGCGGCCGCCGACCCCGACGTGGTGCTGATGCACCTGGGCACCAACGACGTCTGGAGCAACCAGTCGCCGGCCACCATCACGGCCGCCTACTCGAAGCTGGTCGGCCAGATGCGCGCCAACAACCCGGACGTCACCGTGCTGGTGGCGCGGATCCTGCCGATGAACGCGAGCAACTGCGGCGAGTGCGGGCAGCGCGTCGTCAACCTCAACGCGGCGATACCGGGCTGGGCGGCGGGGATCTCCACCGCCCAGTCGCCGGTCGTCGTGGTGGACCAGTGGTCGGGCTTCAACACCGCCACCGACACCTATGACGGGGTGCACCCCAACGACGCGGGCAACGTGAAGATCGCCGCCCGCTGGTACCCCGCCCTGGTCCCCTATCTGAGCTAGCGGACCGAGGAGCCTAGCGGACCGGGGAGCCTAGCGGGCCGAGGAGCCGGTGGGGACGGGCCGCTCGGCGGGCGCCGGCGGGGGTGCCGGCGGCGCCAGCTCGCGCGGACCCACCGGCACCACCACATGGGTGGGCGGCGGCGCGCTGCGGTCGATCTCCGCGGTGAACTCCTTGCCGTCGTCGCGGCAGACGAAGTGCATCACATGCCGCCCGGCCGCCGCCGCCCTGATCAGCCCGCCGGTGGTGGCCCAGACCCCGGAGATGTAGAAGTTGGCGAGCCCGGGCAGCCCGGGCCCGTGCTTCTTGATCTGCTCCTCCATGGTCTCCCCGCTCTCCACGAACGGCTGCCACCCCAGCACCGTGCCGTCGTAGTTGCCGGTGTAGCGGACCTGGGTGAGCGGCGTCGACACGTCGCGGACCGCGATCTCCTCCCTGATGCCCGGGTAGCGCTCCTCCAGCCAGGCGATCAGCGCGTTGCGCGCCTTCCGCTTGGCCGCCAGGTACTCCTTGGACCGCCGCACCGGCAGCGTGTGCATCTCGGTGCCGCGCCGGGTGCGCGTCGCCTGCTCGGGCCCGTCGTGCAGCTCGCGCCAGGGTGCGATGTCGCAGAAGTAGGTGGCGTAGACGACCGAGGTCTCCTCCGGGGAGAGCTCCGGGTAGTGCATGCTGCGGAACTGCACGTTGATGCTGGGGTGCCGGATCCCCGGCAGCCTGGCCGCGTCCTCCTCGGACAGCAGGTGGGTGGTGCACGGGTCGCCCTCGGGGAACTTCCGGCGCAGGCCGAGGAAGAGCGTGAAGTACCCGGGGAAGACCATGCCGTCTTCCTTGATGGTCTCGGTGTACAGCTGGCGGTAGGTGTCGTCCGTGTACCGGCCGCCGAGGAACTTCATCATCGTGGTGTAGCCGTCGCAGGCGGACACCACGATGTCGGAGCGGAACTCCCGGCCGTCGGAGAGCCGCACCCCGACCGCGCGGTCGTTCTCGACCAGCACCTCCTCGACCTTGGCGTTGTACGTGACCTCGCCGCCGAGCCGCAGATAGCGCTGCTCGATCGAGCGCGCCAGACCGAGCGAGCCGCCCTCCGGCACCCCCGCCGACCTGTTGGCGTGCGAGGCGAGCTGGAAGTAGAAGGGCAGCACCGGGAAGTTGGGGTGCTTCTCGTAGAGGATGAAGTTGAACGCCTCGCGCAGCAGCGGGTCCTTGAACTTCGCCGAGTAGTCCGTCATCAGCACCGTGATGGACTTGCGGATGGTGTTGAAGTAGGGGATGAACGAGGCCAGCATCCGCCAGCGCTCCATCCGCCCCATCAGCGCCACGGGCTTGAGGAACGGGTAGACGGTGAGCGCCTTGCGGAACTTCCGGAGTCCGTTGCAGAAGCTCCTGATGCGGCGCGCGTCGGCCGGCGAGATGGACGTCAGGTGCGCCTCCAACCGGTCCGGGTCGGAGTAGAAGTACACGGCCCTGCCGTCCTGGCCGCGCACGATGTTGAAGACGTCGAAGTGCCGCATCTGCTTGCCCTGGAGGGCGCCGAGCTCCAGCCAGATCTGGTGCATCTCGTTGCCCGGGCCGTTGCCGAGCAGCCAGCTGATGCAGCAGTCCAGCGTGTAGTCGCCCCGGTCCCAGGCGGTGCAGCAGCCGCCGGGGATCTCGTGCATCTCCAGGATCCGGGTGTCGTAGCCGTTCATCTGGCCGTAGCAGCCGGTGGAGAGCCCGCCGAGCCCCGCACCGATGATGATCATGGACTTGCGCTCTGGTGGCACGGTCTTTCCTCCCGCTACGCGGTGCGGTTGTCGAGTTGGGGCAGGTGGCCCAGCTTCTTCGGATGCCACGGCTCGCCGGCCTGGCTGTCCCAGGCGCGGAACGGCACTCCCAGCTCCTCACACAGGTACTGGGCCGCGAACCGGCCGCTGGCGGCAACCTTGATGAGGGCGCCGCCGCCCGCCCACTGGCCGGCCATGGTGAAGCCACGCAGGCCCGGCAGGCCGAGCCGCTCCTTGTTGATCAGCCGCTCGAGCAGGTCGTCGGGCTCCGCCCAGGACATCCAGCCGAGGATCGCGCCGCGGTGGTTGCCGGTGTAGCGCTCGGTGGTGACCGGGGTGGCGACGTCGGTCACCTCGATGTGCTCGCCGACCCCCGGGTGGCGGCGGTCGAGGAAGTCCCGCACGAAGTCGGCGACCTCGCGTTTCCGCGCCCAGTAGGCCCTGCGGTCGGTGGTGCGCAGCTTCTTCCAGTAGTCGTAGTCGCTGAGGTAGGTGCAGTGGATCACCGACTTGCCCGCCGGGGCGAAGTCGTCCGCGTACCGCGAGCGCAGCTGCACCACGATGCTGTCCTGCGCCGTGCTGGGCAGGCGGCGCGCGTCCTCGGGGGAGAGCAGGTGGGTGGTGCTGTGCGGGGCGTCGGGCGCGACGTCGCAGCTCAGCCCGACGAAGGCGGACACCACCCCGCGGTACACCATGCCCGGCTTGTCCGCGACCTCCCGGTAGAGGCGCTGGGTCACCTGGCTGGCGTACCGGCCTTCGAGCAGGCGGTCGAGGGTGATGTGGCCGTCGCAGGCCGACACCACATGGTCGGCGAAGTGCCGGCTGCCGTCCTTGAGTTCGACGCCGACCGCCCGGTCGTTCTCGACCAGGATCCGCACCACCCGGGCGCGGTAGCTGATGTTCCCGCCCAGGGACGTGTACCGCTCCTCGATCGAGCGGGCCATGCCCAGCGAACCGCCCTGCGGGAAGCCGATGTTGCCGATGTCGGCCTCGGCCAGCGTGAACAGGTAGGGCAGCAGCGGGAACACCTCGTGGTCCTGGAGCAGGATGTTGGGGAACGCGCGTCTGAGCAGCGGGTCCCGCAACCGCTCGGTGAAGGTGTCCATCTGGGTGGCCGCGGTCCGCCAGAACAGCCCCAGCGCGGGCAGCACCTTGCGCAGCAGCTGGAGCTTCTCGCGCGGCGACATCAGCGCCTTGGGCTTCAGGAGCGGGTTGATGTTGACCTTGGCGAAGCGGCGCAGGTAGCGGCAGAAGGCCCGGATGTGCGGGGCGTCGACCGGCGAGAGCTCCAGCAGGTGGCGCTCCAGACGGTCGGGGTCGGTGTAGAAGTTCACCGCCCGACCGGTGTGGTCCTCCACCCGGTTGAACACCTCGAACGTCCGGGTCGTCTTGCCGTCCAGGGCGCCCAGCTCGCGCCACAGCTGGTTCGCCTCGTTGCCCGCGAGGGTGCCGTTCAGGTACTCGATGCAGTAGTCGAACAGGTAGCCGTCGCGGGCCCAGGCCGTGCAGCAGCCGCCCGGCAGCACGTGCTTCTCGAAGATGTGCGACTGGAGGCCGCTCATCTGCGCGTAGCAGCCGGTGGCCAGGCCCGCGATGCCGCCGCCGACGATGATCACCCGGCGTCTGCCGGGGTCCCAGGGCACCGTGTCACGCCGCATGGGAGTCTCCGTCCGCGGTGGCCTCGGTCTCGTCGCTGGCGCGGGAGTTGAGCTGGCGCAGCGCCCGGGTGTCGAGCTGCGGCAGGTGGCCGAGCTTCTCCCGGTGCCAGCGCCCGCCGCCGCCCGGGCTGGGGGAGGGGCGGAACGGCAGGCCCAACTCCTCGCAGATGAACTGGACGACGAAGCGGCCGGTGGTGGCCGCCCTGATCAGCCCGCCCATGCCGACCCACTGCCCGGTCATGGAGAAGCCGTCGAGCCCGGGCAGCCGCATCCGGTCCTTGTTGATCAGCTTGGTGACCTCGTCGTCGGCCGGCGAGAACGGCTTCCAGGCGAAGATGGTGCCGTTGTGGTTGCCCGTGTAGCGGTGGGCGGTGACGGGGGTGGCGATGTCCACCACCTCGATCCGCTCGTCGATGCCGGGGTAGAGCCGCTCCAGGAAGCCCCGTTGGAAGTCGGCCACCCGGCGCTTGGTCGTCCAGTACTCCCGGCGGTTGGTGGTGCGCAGCTTCTTCCACGCGTCGAAGTCGCTGAAGTAGGTGCAGCGGATCACGGACTTGCCGGGCGGCGCGAAGCCCTCCCAGTAGTGGTTGAACAGCTGCACCACCATGGTGCTGTGCAGGCCGCCGAAGAGCCGGGCGCCCTCCTCGGGTGGCAGCAGGTAGGTGGTGCTGTGCGGGTCCTCGGTCTTGACCGGCCCGTCGATGCCGAAGTAGGTGGAGACGGCGGACGGGAACAGGTTGTCCGGCTCGTGCAGCATCTCCCGGTAGAGCCGGTCGACCCGGGGGCTGGTGTACGCGCCGCCGAGCAGCCCGTTGACCGTGGTGTTACCGTCGCAGGCGGACACCACGTGGTCGGCGCGGATCCGGGTGCCGTTCTTCAGCTCGACGCCGACCGCCCGGTCGTTCTCGACCAGGACGCGCTCCACCCGGGCCCGGCAGGCGAGTTGCCCGCCGAGGCTCGTGTACCGCTCCTCGATGGAGCGCACCAGGCCGAGCGAACCGCCCTCCGGGAAGCCCGCGTTGCCGTTGTGGGCGCGGGCCATGCCGTACAGGTAGGGCAGCACGGGGAAGCCCACCGGGTCCTGGAGGATGATGTTGGGCAGCGCGCGCCGCAGCAGCGGATCCTGGAACCGCTGGGCGAAGTCCGCCATCTGGGTGGTGGCGGTGCGGTAGAAGAGCCTGAGCAGCGGCAGGGTGGCCAGCGCGGTGCCCAGCTTCTCGCGCGTCGACTTCAGCGGCGGCGGCTTGAGGATCGGGTACGGGTGAGCGTTGAGGAATCCGCGCAGGTAGCGGCAGAGCTGCCGGATCGGCTCGGCGTCGCCCGGCGAGAGGTCGAGCAGGTGGCGTTCGAGCCGGTCCGGGTCGTTGTAGAAGGTGACGGCCCGACCGGTCTCGTCCATCACCCGGTTGAACATCTCGAAGTGGGCGATCTCCTTGCCGTCCAGGGCCCCGAGCTCCCGCCACACCTGGGCGGCGTCGCCCGAGTCGCCGGTGCCGCTGAGCCAGTCGACGCAGTAGTCGAACAGGTAGCCGTCGCGGGCCCAGGCGGTGCAGTAGCCGCCGGGCAGCACGTGCTTCTCCAGGATCAGCGTGTCCATGCCGCTCATCTGGGCGTAGCAGCCGGTGGCCAGGCCGGCGATGCCGCCGCCGATGACGACGACCCTGGGGCGGTCGCCCGGCTCGGCCGGGCGACCCCATGCGGTGAGGCGGTCAGGCTGCACGGGAGGCACCTCCGGTCAGCACGGACCTGGTGAGCCGCGCGTTGTGGGCCAGGTTGTCCTCGTCGAGCATGTCGGCGTGCACCCCGGCGCCGCGCAGCACCGTGGAGTGGCTGGTCGAGGTGGCGTGCCAGCTGCCGTGCTTGCCGGCCGCGTAGAACGCGACCTTCTCCTCGTCGGAGATCACGGTGACGGCCGCCGCCACCGTCCCGGTGTTGGGGGTTCTGCTGCAGAAGTCCAGGTACTCGCGGGCCTGTTCCAGGGTCTCCTCGGCGACGAGGTCCGAGCCCAGGTGCTTGCGCAGGTGCTCGCCGAGCTCGTGCTCGAACGCCTGGAAGTGCTCGGGCCCCATCTCGAAGGCCTCGGCGATCCGGTACGAGTCCATGATGATCACGTCCGACACCTGGCGGCCGCGGGACTCCAGCTCCTTGGCCACCTCGAACGCCAGGTTGCCGCCGAGCGAGTAGCCGAAGAGCACGCAGGGCCCCTCGCTCTGCAGCGACTCCACCAGGTCGGCGTAGCGGGCGATCTTGTCGTCCCCCGACACGTAGTTGAAGGACAGGAACCGGTACTCCGGCATCCGCTCGGCGAGTTGGCGGTAGACCAGGCCGTGGCCACCGGCCGGCGGGAAGCAGAACAGCGGGCTGCCCTGCGCCTCGTTGAAGGTGAGGTACGGCTGGGCGCCGGCGATCCGGCCCGTGGTGATGTCCTCCACGGTGCGGGCCATGCCGTGCAGGGTGGTGACCTTGAACAGCTGGCTGACCTGGATCGAGATGTTGAACTCGTGCTGGAGGTGGTGGATCAGCTCGATCAGCCGGATGGAGCTGCCGCCGACCTCGAAGAAGTCGTGGTGCAGGCCCACCGACTCGATGCCGAGCAGTGCCTTCCAGTGCTCCGCCATCCGCACCTCGAACAGCGTGGTCGGCGGCTCCTCCACCTCCTCGTCGAGGTCGGTCGGCGGCGCCGGCAGCGCGGCCACGTCCACCTTGCCGTTCGGGGTGAGCGGCAGCGCCTCCAACTCCACGAACGACGAGGGGATCAGGTAGGTCGGCAGGTAGCCGGCCAGGTGGCGGCGCAGCTCGCGGGCGTCGAGCGGGGTGCCGTCGGTCGGCACGCAGTAGGCGCACAGCGTGGCCTCGCCGCGGGCGTCCCTGCGGACGGTGACCACGGCCGCCGCGAGCCCGGGCCAGGCGGCCAGCTGGGACTCGACCTCGCCGAGCTCGATGCGGTGGCCGCGGACCTTGATCTGCGAGTCGGACCGGCCCAGCAGGTGCACCCCGCCGGTCGCGTCCCAGTGGGCCAGGTCGCCCGTGCGGTACAGCCGCACCGGCGCCGCGCCCGGCTCCCGGCTCAGGGCGCGGGTGACGAACCGCCGCGCGGTCTGCTCCGGGTCGCCCGCGTAGCCGAGGGCCACGCCCGAGCCGCCGATCCACAGCTCGCCTGGCACGCCGGCCGGCACCGGCTCGCCCTGCGCGTCCAGGATGTAGAGCGAACTGCCGGGGAACGGGCGGCCGATGGGCACCATCCGGCTCGGTTCGAGGTCGGTGGCCGGGCCCTCGAAGTAGGCGCTGTCGATGGTGGCCTCGGTGAGGCCGTAGGAGTTGACCACCCGGGTGTCGGGGCCGCAGCGGGCGCGCAGCCGCTCGTACTCGGCGACCTTCCAGGCGTCCGAGCCGACGATCACCAGGCGCATGAAGTCGAGCCCGACGTCGGCGCTCTCGCAGTGGTCGAGCAGCCCCCGCACCACCGCGGGCACGAACTCGCCGCAGTCCACGCCCTCGGCACGCATCGTGTCGTAGAGCCGGGCCGTGTTGAACAGCAGCTCGCGGCCGATCAGCACCAGGGTGCCGCCGGAGCACAGGGCCCGCACCAGGTCGCCGGTGAAGACGTCGAACGAGGGGGCCGCCATCTGGAGGTGGACGCCGACCTCGCTGTCGAGCCGGTACTCGGCGCGCCAGCCGGCGTAGGCAGCGGCCAGCGAGCGGTGGCTGACCCGCACGGCCTTCGGGCGGCCGGTCGATCCCGAGGTGTAGATGACGTAGGCGGGGGAGTCGAGGGCGACGGGGGCGGCCGGCGCCGGCTGCTCCTTGGCGCCCTCGGCGCGCAGCTCGTCCGGCGAGACGGCGGGCGCCTTGGCGCCGGAAAGCCGCTTCCTGCCACGCTCCTCCGCGATCACCAGCACGGTCTCGGCCGTGTCCGCCATGTAGGTGAGCCGGCCGGCCGGGTGGTCCGGGTCGAGCGGCAGGTAGGCGCCGCCCGCCTTGAGGACCGCCAGCAGCGAGGTCACCAGCAGCGGCGACTTCTCCAGGCAGACCGCCACCACCGAGCCCTCGCCCACGCCCCTGGCCCGCAGCCCGCGGGCCATCAGCTCGGCGCCGGCCTCCAGCTCGGCGTAGCTCAGCCGCTCGGTCGGCCCGGACTCGGCCGGCGCCGACAGCGCGACCACGTCCGGGTGTTCACCGGCGACCTCGGCGATCAGCTCGTGCACCGGCGACAGCGCCGGCTCGGCCAGGGCCGCGCCGCTCCACTCCGTCAGGATGTGCCGCCGCTCGTCCTGGCCGAGCATGGTCAGGCCGCTGATCGGCTGGTCGGCCGGCGAACCGGTCAGCTCCGCCAGCAGGTTGACGTAGTGACCGGCCATCCGCCGCATGGTCTCCGGCAGGAACAGGTCGGTGTTGTACTTGAACACGCAGTGGAAGCGGCCCTCGGACTCCTCCTCGTAGGCCGACAGCGTGATGTCGAACTGGCCCTCCTCCTCGGGCAGTTCGATGTAGTCCAGCCGGTAGCCGTACTTCTCGGTCGCCACCTTGTGGTGCAGCAGGATGAACATCGCCTGGAAGACCGCCGACCGGCTCGGGTCGTGCTGCAGGCCCAGCTTCTCCACCAGCAGCGTGAACGGGTACTCCTGGTTGTCCAGGCCGCCGAGCACGGTGGTGCGCACCTGGTCGAGCAGCTCGGCGATCGACGGCGCCCCCGACAGGTCCGCGTGCAGCGGCAGCGGGTTGACGAAGTAGCCGTAGACGCTGGCGAAGTCCTCCTGGGTGCGGCCGGTGACCGGGCTGCCGACGATGACGGCGTCCTGGCCCGAGTACCGGTGGAGCAGCACGTAGTAGGCGGCGAGCAGCACCATGAACACCGTCACGTTGTGCTCGCGGGCCAGCGCGTGCACCCGGGCGCTCAGCTCCTCGTCGAGGACGAAGAACTCGGAGGCGCCGTTGTGCGTCATCACGGGCGGACGCGGCTTGTCCGTCGGCAGGTTGAGGATCGGCACCTCGTCCGGCAGGTGCGACGTCCAGTACTCCAGCATCCGCTGCGCCTCGGGCCCGGCCAGGAACTCGTTCTGCCAGTTGAGGAAGTCGAGGTAGCTCGCCGAGACGGGCGGCAGCTCGACGCGGCGGCCCTGCCGGAGCCCCTCGTAGAGGGCCAGCAGCTCCTCGATGAAGGTGAAGGTGGAGATCGCGTCCGAGATGATGTGGTGGACGGCCTTCATGATCAGCCAGCGGTCGGGGCCGCGCCGGAACAGCCGGAACCGGAACAGCGGGTCCCGCTCCAGGTCGTACGGCGCCCGGTACTCGCGGATGATCATCTGGTAGATCTCGTCCCACGGGGTGTCCTCGACGTCGAACAGCCGCAGGTCCACGTCGACCTCGGGGGAGATCCGCTGCACCGCCTGGCCGTCCTCCAGCAGGAAGTTGGCCCGCAGGCTCGGGTGGCGGGCCACCAGCGCCCGCACCGCCTCGAACATCAACTCGGGGTCGAGCTCGACGCGGACCTCGACGGCGCCGCCGATGTTGTACGCGAAGCCGTCCGGGTGGAGCTGCTTGAGGAACCACTGCGCCTTCTGGTTCTGCGTCAGCGGGTAGCGGGACTCGTCACTGAACCGCTCGACGGCCGCGCCGCCGCCCCCGCCCGCGCCGTCCGCCACCAGGCCGAGCAGCCCGTCGTGCGCCTGCGCGATCAGCTCGCTCATCGGCGCGCTGCTCAGCAGCGCCACCACCGGCAGCGCCACCTGCAGCTCGGTCTGCACCCGCGAGCGCAGCTCCATCGCCAACAGCGAGTCGAGCCCCAGGGAGTTGAGGCTGACGGCCGGGTCGACCCGCTCGGTCGGCACCCGCAGCACCGTGGCCACCAGGGCGGTGAACCGCTCGGTGAGCAGCAGCAGCCGCTTCTCCTCGCCGACCTCCCGGAAGGCGTCGAGGAAGCTGCTCGCCTCGCCCGCCGCCGAGCCGCTGCCCGCCGCCGCCAACTCGGCCACCAGCGGCGGCGGCACGTCGTACCAGGCGAGGAACGTCGGCCAGTCGACGATGGTGGCCACCACCAGCCGCGCCCGGTCCTGGCCGATGACCCGCTCCAGCACCGCCATGCCGGCCTCGGGCGAGAGCGAGCTCATGCCCCGGCTGTTGCGGTAGTGGTCGATCAGGCCGAGGTCCTCGATCATGCCGGTGGCCCACGGGCCCCAGTCCAGGCTGAGCGCCGGCAGGCCGCTGGCCCGCCGGTGGTGCGCGAGCGCGTCGAGGAACGCGTTCCCCGCCGCGTAGTTGGTCTGGCCCGCGGTGGTGAGCACCGAGGCCACCGAGGCGAACAGCACGAAGTGCTCCAGGGGCTCGTCCGCCAGCACCCGGTGCAGCACGGTCGCGCCGGCGACCTTCGGGTCGTAGACCCCGTCGAAGGTGGCCCGGTCCATCTCGGGCACCCGGGTGTCCCGCACCTGCCCGGCCAGGTGGAACACGCCGCGGATCGGCGGCGCGTCGCTCCGCCGGTACTCGGCGAGCCAGCCGGCGAACGCCGCCTCGTCGGTGACGCTCAGCCGCACCACCACCGGGTGGGCGCCCAGCTCCTCCAACTCCCTGACCAGCGCCACGTTCCGCGCCTCGGGCGAGCCGGGGTCGAGATCGCGCCACCGCTCGCGCGGCGGCAGCGGGGTGCGGCCGACCAGGATCAGCCGGCGGGCGCCCCGCCGCACCAGGGTGCGGCACAGCAGCCGGCCGAGCGCGCCGAAGGCGCCGGTGACCAGGTAGCCGCCGTCGGCCCGCAGCCGCAGCGGCAGCGGCCGGCTCAACGACTCGGCCGCCCGGAGCCGGCTGGTGTACCGGCGGCCGGCGCGCAGCGCGATCTCGTCCTCGTCGGTCGCGGCCAACTCCCGCAGCAGCGCCCTGGCCTCGGCCTGCCGGGCCGCGGCGTCCGCGCCGCCGCCGAGCTCCAGGTCGACCAGCTTGCCCTGGTGTCCCGGCAGCTCCTGGTACCACAGCACCCGGCCGATGCCCCACGCCGGCGCCCCGAGCGGCTCGACCTCCGCGCCCTCCTCGACCGCCTGCGTGCCCCGGGTGACCACCAGCAGCCGTCCTGGGTGCCGGCCGTCGAGCAGCGCCTGGGCGAGCGTGACCAGCGAGAAGCCGCCGAGCGTGGCGTGGTCGCCGAGCGCGGCGTGCTCGCTGGCCTCGAACCGCGGCAGGTCCAGGTTCCACAGGTGCACGATCGCGTCGAACGGGTCGCCGTCCGCCGTGAGTTCGGCCAGCAGCCGGCCGAAGTGCCCCGCGGAGCCGGGGTCGACGGTCGACTCCTCGCGCTCACCGTCCAGCGCGTAGCCGTCGCCGGCGCGGACCAGGTGGCAGCAGCCGCCGTGCGCCCGGGCGGCGGCCGCCAGCTCGTCGCCGACGCCCGAGGCGTCCGCCAGGATCAGCAGCCGTCCCGGCGCCTGGTGGACGCGCTCCGCCTGCTCGGCGGCGAGCGGCGCCTCCTGCCAGGCCACGTCCGTCAGCCAGCCGTCGATCGTGGACAGGCCGACGGCGGTGGCGGCCTTCTCCACGTCGGCCGCCCGGAAGGCGGAGATCCGGCCCAGCGCCGCGCCGTCCTCCCCGTAGACCGCGATGTCGCCGACCAGTTCGTCGTCGCCCTGCCGGCTGATGGTGGCGTGCACCCACAGCGGCCGGTCGCCCACCTCGTCGATCCTGACCTCGCCGATGGACAGCGGCAGCCGGATCCCGGTGCCCGCCGGGTCCTCCCCGCCGGCCGCGAGGAGCTGCGGGGTGAGCAGCGTCTGGAAGCAGGAGTCGAGCAGCACCGGGTGCATGTGGTGCCGGGCCGCGTCGTCCCCGATGGCGGCCGGCGGCCTGATCAGCGCCAGCGCCTCGTCCTGGCCGATCCACACCCGCTCGATGCCCTGGAAGGCGGGGCCGTAGTGGTAGCCGAGGGCCGCGAGCGCCGCGTAGCAGTCGGGCCCGGCCAGCTCGCGCGCGGCGCGCCCGGTGATCGCCGGCCGGTCGAGCGCCGCGCTCAGCCGGCGCCGCTGCCCGGCCCGCACCACGCCGCTGGCGTGCACCGTGCGCTCGTTGGTGCCGGCGCGCGGGACGCTCGCCACGGTGAAGCCGGCGCCCTCCCCGGAGAACGCCAGCTGCACCCTGCTGACCTCGCCGTCCGGCAGGAACAGCGCCTTCCGCAGCTCGATGTCGGCCAGCGCCGCGTCCGTCGAGCCGGTGAGCGACCGCACCGCCTGGATGGCCATCTCCAGGTAACCGGCGGCCGGGAACAGCACGTTGCCCTGGATCCTGTGGTCCTCCAGGTACGGCAGCGCCTCCGCGTCCAGGGCGGCCTCCCACACCGGCTCGGCCGACGCCAGGCGGCGCCCGAGCAGCGGGTGGTCGAGCCGGCCGAGCCGCACCCGCGCCACCGGCGCCGGCTCGACCCAGTACCGGTCGCGGCGCCACGGGTAGCGCGGCAGCGTGACCGGGGAGCCGGTCGGGTGCTGCACCGACCAGTCGACCGGCACGCCCAGGTTGTGCAGGGCGGCGAGCGACATCGTGAACCGCTCCGGCTCGTCCTCCAGGCGGCGGATCGAGGGCAGGGACACGCCCCTGGCGCCGCGCTCGTCCAGGCACTCGCGGATCGAGTGGCCGAGGACCGGGTGCGGGCCGATCTCCAGGAAGACGCCGTAGCCGTCCCGCGCGAGCCGGTCGACGGCGGCCCTGAAGTAGACGCGCTCGCGGACGTTGAGCCACCAGTAGTCGGCGTCGAGCTCGGTGCCGACCGCCACCTCGCCCTCGCGGGCGGTGAGGTAGAGCGGGACCCGCGCCGGCCGCGGCTCGATGTCGGTCAGCGAGGCCAGCAGCTCGTCCTTGATGTCCGCCATCCGGGCGCTGTGGTAGGGCACCTTGACGGTGAGGAACTTGGCGAAGACCTGCTCGGCCTTGAGCTCGGCGGCGAGCCTGGCCAGCGCGTCCTCGTCGCCGGCCAGCGTCATCCCGGTCGGCGAGTTGACCGCGGCGATCGACACCCGGTCCCCGTAGGGCCGCACCCGGCGGGCCGCCTCCTCCTCCGACAGGCTCACCGCCAGCATCGTGCCGGTGCCCACCAACTGCTGCTGGAGCCGGCTGCGGTGCACCACCACGCGCGCCGCGTCCGCCAGCGTGTAGACGCCGGCCTCGTGGAACGCGGCGACCTCGCCCGTGCTGTGGCCCACGATCGCGTCCGGCCGCACCCCGCGGCTGCGCCACAGCGCGGCGAGGCCCACCTGGACCGCGAAGTTGGCCGGCTGCGCGAGCCAGGTCTCCGCCATGTTGGACTCGGCCTCGTCCGCCGCCATCTCGGCGATCAGCGACCAGCCGGTCAGCTTGCCGATCTCCGCGTCGACCCGCTCCACGGCCTCCCGGTACACCGGCTCGGTGGCGAACAACTGCCGCCCCATGGCCCACCACTGCGGGCCCATGCCGGTGAACACCCAGACCAGGCGCCGCTCCTCGGCGTCCAGCTGCTGGCCGGTCAGCACCCGCGGGTGCTCCTCGCCGCGCTCGTACGCCGCCAGCGCCTCGTCGAGCGCGGCCCGCGAGTTGTAGACCACGGAGAGCCGGGACTCCAGGTGCTGTCTGCGGTGCGCCAGGGTGTGGCCCAGGTCCTCCAGGGCCACCGGCGGGCCGCCGTTGTCGCCGGCGAGCTCGCGCCTGATGCCGGAGACCAGCTCGGGGAAGGCCGCCGGGTCGCGCGCCGTCAGCGGCAGGATCGCGTACCCGGGGCCGGTCGCGGCGACCGCGGCCCGCTGCTCGGCGGCGACCGGCTCCGGGGCCCGCTCCAGCAGGACGTGCGCGTTGGTGCCGCCGAAGCCGAAGGAGTTGACCCCGGCGCGGGCCGGCCCCTCGTGCTCGGGCCAGGGGGTGAGCTCGGTCGGGATCCGGTAGGGCAGGGAGTCGGGGTCGATCTTCGGGTTGAGCTCGTTCAGGTTGATGTGCGGCGGGATGACGCCGTGCTTGAGGGCGAGCGCGGTCTTGATCAGGCCCGCGATGCCGGCGGCCGACTCGGTGTGCCCGATGTTGGTCTTGACCGAGCCCACGTAGCAGCGCGCGCCGGGCGCCCGCCCCACGGCCAGGGCGCGGGCCAGCGCGTTGGCCTCGATGGGGTCGCCCACGGGCGTCGAGGTGCCGTGCGCCTCGACGTACTGCAGCTCGCCCGGGGTGATCCCGGCCTCCGCGCAGACCCGCTCGATCAGCGCCACCTGGGCGTCGGCGTTGGGGACGGTGATGCCGTTGGTCCGGCCGTCCTGGTTGACGCCCGAGCCGATGATCACGGCGTGGATCGGGTCGCCGTCGCGCCGCGCGTCCTCGAGGCGCTTGATGGCCACCACGCCCACGCCCTCGGCGCGCACATAGCCGTTGGCCGAGGCGTCGAAGGTGCGGGAACGGCCGTCGGCGGAGAGGAAGCCGCCCTTGGTCTCCGCGATGGTGTACTGCGGCGCCGAGTGCAGCAGCGTGCCGCCGGCGAGCGCGAGGTGCGTCTCGCCGCGGGCCAGGCTCTGGCAGGCCAGGTGGACGGCGACCAGCGAGGAGCTGCACGCCGAGTCGAGGGAGACGCTGGGGCCGCGGAAGTCGAAGCAGTAGGAGATCCGGTTCGACACCATCGTCATCATCGTGCCGGTCGCGGTGTGCGCGGCCAGCGTCTCGAAGCTCAGGTCGGCGAACTGGATGATCTTGTAGTCCAGGGTGAAGGCGCCGACGAAGACGCCGACGTCCGTGCCGGCGAGCTCGCCCGGCCGCTGGCCGCCGTCCTCCAACGCCTCCCAGGCGACCTCGAGCAGCTTCCGCTGCTGCGGGTCCATGTGTTCGGCCTCGCGTGGGGAGATGCCGAAGAACGCGGGGTCGAACTCGTCGAAGCCGTCGATGTACCCGCCGCGGCCACCGATGAGCCGGCCGGGCTTCGCCTGGTCCCGGCTGCCGAGCGTCGTCACGTCGTAGCGGTCGGCCGGGGTGGGCGTGAGGCAGTCCTTGCCGGCGATCAGGTTCTGCCAGTAGGCGCGGTGGTCGGAGGCGCCGCCGGGGAGGCGGCAGCCCATGCCGATGATGGCGAACTTCTGACCAGTGGCGTGCGGTTCGGCGGCGGCGGTGGCCTGGGCGGGGACGTTGCGTGCGTCCGTCATGTGGTGGTTCTCCTTGGATGGGCGCGCGAACAGGGCGCCGCATGGGGACGGTTGGGCGGTGACGGTGGGGGGACGGTGGCGTCTGACGGTGGGGCGGCGTGCCGGTCCTACGACGTGCCGGCGCGCGCGGAGACGGTCCGCGCGGTGCCGGCCGGCGCCGTGGGGGATGTCGGTGGTGACGGCGGACGGCGGCCGGCGGACGGCGGCCGGGCGGCGTGGGGGGCGCACCGCCCGGCCGGTCGGTCACCCGGCGGGGCGGCGCCAGGGACGGAACTGGTTGGCGAACACGGCTCCGGTGGGCGGGAACGAGGTTGGGTCCGCCAGGCCGACCGAGACCGGCCGGCGCCCCGGGCGCCAGGTGAAGCTGCCGAACACCCGGTCCCAGACGGAGAGATCGGCCGCGTAGTGCCCCGCCTCCGAGAGGTCGGTGCTGTGGTGCAGCCGGTGCTGCTCCGGGCTGGAGACGACGTGGTTGAGCCACCCGATGCGCACGTCGGCGTTGACGTGCGTGAAGTAGCCCTGGGCGACGACGAAGAGGCCGACGGCGAAGACCGCCGTCTCCGAGAACCCGACGAGCGCCAGCGCGAGTTGGGTGGCCCCCTGGGTGAGCACCACGTCGAGGACGTTGTTGACGCCGTTGTTCCCGACGTTGACCTTGTCGGGGGTGTGGTGGACGCCGTGCAACCGCCAGAGGAGGCGGTTGGTGTGCGCCAGCCGGTGCACCAGGTAGTTGGCCAGCGAGGCGAGCAGCGCGGCGAGCGGGATCTCGACGACGAGCGGCAGGAACGAGTCGGGCATCGCCACGACGGCTATCAGCGCGAGCACGATCGCCTGCGCCACCGCGCCGCCGAACGCGGTCACCAGGAAGTAGCCGCCGTACCAGCGCCATTCGCGCCGGCTCGGGTGCCACGTGCGGTCATAGGGAATCAGCCGCTCGAGCACCCCCAGGTAGAGCAGGGTGACGAGCACGAAGAGGAAGCCGACGGCCTCCGGCTGCCAGTCCCGCGCGATCCCGAGCACGGACGCCGTGACCACGAGGCCGAGCAGGACCGGATAGGCGACGTGGCGCAGCACCCGTGCCCACGCGGGCACCTGCTCGGGCCGCGCCGGTTGTGAAGCCGATTGTGAAACCTCGCTGTCGATCGGGGACCTGAGGTCCATATCACCCACCCCTCTGGAACACGGATCTCGTGTGTCCGTGTGTTGGCCCGCGACCCCTACGCGGGCAGGCACTTGGAAAGATCATCAACAGTATGGATTTGATCAAATACGCCGAGCAATGATGGGAGGGGGGCGTATCAGGTTGTAGGGGGTGGCACGCCCTATTTCGCGCGCCCCCCATGCGGACCTTGCGCTCCCCGGCGCCGCCGCTTCCGGTTGTGTGCGTGCGGCGACGAGGTGTCGAAGGGGTGTCGACCTCGCGCCGGCGCCGCGCCTGGCCCTGACACCGATGTGAGGGCCTACGCTCGCGCTCGTCATCCGCCCGGCGGAAGGGAACACGCAGCCATGCCAGGAGTGATCGTGATCGGCGCCGGACCGGGGATCGGCCGCTCGGTCGCCCGCCGGTTCGCGCGCGAGGGGCTGCCGGTCGCCGTGCTCGCCCGCACCGCGGACACGGCGCGCGCCACCGCCGAGGCCGTCGCCGACCTGGGGACGCGCGCCCTCCCGCTGACCGCGGACGCGGCCGACGAGCCCGGGCTGCGCGCCGCCCTGGACACCGCCGTCGCCCAACTCGGCCCGCCGGACGTCCTCGTCTACAACGCGGCGCTGGTCCGCCCCGACGCGCCCGGCGAACTCCCCGCCCGCGCCCACCTCGACGCCTACGCCGTCAACGTCGGCGGCGCGCTGACCGCCGCCGGGCACCTGCTCCCCGCGATGGCGCGCCGCGGCGCCGGCACCTTCCTGGTGACCGGCGGCATGCCGGAGCCCAAGCCGGCGTACACCAGCCTCTCGTTGGGCAAGGCCGCGCTGCGCGCCCTCGTCGCACTACTGGCCGAGGAGTACGGCCCCGCCGGCGTCCACGTCGCCGCCGTCACCGTGGACGGCCCGGTCGCGCCCGGCACGGACTTCGACCCGGACGACATCGCCGAGCACTACTGGCGGTTGCACGTCCAGCCCCGCGCCGACTGGCGGCACGAGGTCATCCACGGTCCCCGTCGGACGACGCCGTAGCCGCCCGCAGCGGCCCGGCCAGCCGCTCGGCCAACCCCTCGTCGGTGGCCCGCAGCTCGTCCAGCAGCGCACCGGTCGCCGCCGCCAGGGCGCGGCGCAGCTCCGCCGCGCCCAGGCCGCGCACCAACGCCTCCTCCAGCGGCCGGGTGACGGCGGCCGGCAGCCGGTCGGCGCCCTTGGCGTACCCGGTCGGCAGGCCGAGCCGCAGGCAGGCCAGCGCGAGCGTCTGGTCGCGCACCCCGCTGATCCAGTACTCGGCCAGCCAGGGCGCGTCCCGCTCGATCGCGGCCCTGGCGTGCAGCACGTGGTGCCAGGCGTGGCCGACGAACCCCCGCGCGTCACCGGCCGTGGGGCGCGGCTCGACGGCCGCCCCGAACACCACCCGGAAGCCGCCGTCCCCCACCTGCCCGAACTCGGCCGCCGGCGTGAACCCCAGGTCCACCTCCAGGCCGTCGCCCAACAGGAAGGCCCGGTAGACGGCCGACCCGGACCGCAGGTCGAAGTGGTGCAGCGCGCCGAGCTCCCCGTACACGAACTCGCTCCAGGCGCCGAGCACCTCCGCCAGCAGCCGGCCGGGCGCCACCGCCAGCAGCAGGTCGACGTCGGACCAGCGGTCCTCGGTCCCGCGCGCCGCCGAACCGGTCAGCGCCGCCGCCGAGACGTCGTCATCCGCCCGCGCCCGCGCCAGCAACCGCGCCCGCACCTCGTCCCGCTCCGCCTCCGCGAACATGCCGGGACCCTACAAGACCGGATCCCGGTGTCGGGCGCCCCCGCGACCACCGTGACGTGCGGGACGGCGTTAGCGTGTATATCCGTACGTGACCGCTGATCCGGTTCAGCCACCAAGGAGCTTCGACATGGCAACCACGCGCATCGCGACGACGAACTGGGAGGGCTCCCTGCTGCAGGGCGCCGGCAACGTCTCCCTGGATTCGTCCGGGGTGGGGAAGTTCGACGTCACCTGGGCGTCGCGGGCCGAGGACCCCAACGGCCGCACCAGCCCCGAGGAGCTGATCGCGGCGGCGCACTCCTCCTGCTTCTCGATGGCGCTCTCCCACGGCCTCGCCGGCGCCGGCACCCCGCCGGAGTCCGTCCAGACCCAGGCCAGCGTCACCTTCCAGCCGGGCGAGGGCATCACGGGCATCGTCCTGAAGGTCAGGGCCAAGGTGCCGGGACTCTCCGCCGAGGGCTTCCAGGAGGCGGCCGAGGGCGCCAAGGCCAACTGCCCGGTGAGCAAGGCCCTGGCCGGCGTCACCATCTCCCTCGAGGCCGAACTCCTCGACTGACCGGGGGAGAGGCGAACAACGGTCGGGCGGCCCCCGGCGCACCCGCGCCCGGGGGCCGTTCGGCCACCGACCAGCAGAGAGGCGCGCGAGATGCCAAGCGTCGTGAAGATCAACGTGTTGACGGTGCCGAAGGAGCAGCGGGAGGTCCTGGAGCAGCGGTTCTCGTCCCGGGCGGGGCTCGTGGAGAGCCAGGACGGGTTCGAGTGGTTCGAACTGCTGCGGCCGGTGGAGGGGACGGACCAGTACCTGGTCTACACCCGCTGGCGCAGCGAGGAGGACTTCCAGCGGTGGATGAACGGCGAGATGCGGCAGGCACACCAGGGCGGCGGCGGCCGCCCGGCCGCATCCGGGGCCACGCTCTGGTCCTTCGAGGTGGTCCAACAGGCGGCGCCGAAGGCGCGCGACGGCGCGTGACGGCGGCCTGAGCGCCGGGTAGACCTTTTCGTGTGAGACGACGGACGGTGTTGGGGCGTGGACTGGCCGCGGTGGGTGGTGTGGCCCTGCCGGGGGCCTGGCTTCGGCCGGCGTCGGCCTCGGACGTGACCGACGTGTTCAGCGAGTTATGTGACCGTTGGCGGCGTGTCATCGTCGGTCCCGGCGCGCCGGAGGGCGCGTACGCCGGGGCGTACGCGCAGGCGGTGGCGGCCCAGGACCGGTCGGCGGCGGGCCGGTTGGCGACGCTGGTCACCGACCCGGACGCCACCAGCCCGTGGCCCGACCTGCCGTTGGCCGAGGAGCCGGCGCTCTCGGCCAACGTGACCGGCGTCGCGTCCCGGCTGCGCGCCATCGCCGTCGCCTGCGCCACCGAGGGCGGCGCGCTCCACGGCGACGAGGCGGCGCGGGCCCGCGCGGCCGCCGGCTGTCGGGTGCTGTGGCGGGCCCGCTACCACGCGGGGCAGGCCCAGTACGGCAACTGGTGGGACTGGGAGATCGGCACCCCGCGCCACCTCACGGACACCCTGACGCTGCTCGGCCCGGCCGTCGACGCCGAGACCAGGGCCGGCCTGCTGGCCGCCGTCGACCACTTCGTGCCCGACCCGCGCCGCATGCTGCGCGGTGAGTTGGAGTCGACGGGCGCCAACCGGGTCGACCTGTGCCGGGTGGTGGCGCTGCGGGGCGCGCTCGGCGCGGCGCCCGAGCGCCTGGCCCTGGCCGCGGCCGCGCTGGTGGGCGTCGTCGACCCGGTGCTGGAGGGCGACGGCTTCCACCCGGACGGCTCGTTCCTCATGCACACCTGGGTCGCCTACCCCGGCACCTACGGCGAGGTGCTGGTCAAGGGCATGGCCGAGCTGATGCTGCTGCTCGCCGGCACCGAGTGGGACGTCGGCGCGGCCGAGCGTCGGCTCACCACCGAGGCGATCGACCGCACCTTCGCGCCGTTCGTCCACCGTGGCGTGATGCTCGACGCGGTGCGCGGCCGGGCGATCTCCCGCGACACCGCCACCGACGCCGACGACGGCTTCAAGCTGGCCGTCGACCTGCTGACGCTGGCCGACGCGCTGCCGGCGGCCGAGGCCGAGGCGGCCGGCGCGCTGCGGGCCACCGCCACGTCGTGGCTGGCCGACAACGGTTGGCGACCGCTCGCCGCCCGGCAGCCGGCCCAGATCGCGGCCGTCGCCGCCGTGGCGGACGACGCGGCGATCGCCCCGGCCGCCGGGCCGCTCGGCCACTTCGGCTACCCGGACATGGAGCGCTTCGTCCACCGCCGCCCCGGCTGGACGTACTGCCTGTCGCTCAACTCCGACCGGGTCGCCCGCTACGAGTACATGAACGGCGAGAACGCCCGCGGCTGGCACACCGGCGACGGGATGCACCAACTCGCCCTGGACACCGACCCGTTCCACTACACCGACGCCTACTGGCCCACCTGCGACGCCAAGCGCCTGCCCGGCGTCACGGTCGACACCACGCCGCTGCCGGTCGGCGCGGGCGGCGACAACGACAACGTGCCGCTCTCCGGGGCCCCCTGGTCGGGCGAGGTGCGGCTCGGCGACCTCGCCCTGGCCGGCCTCGACCTCCGTGGCATCGACTCCACGCTGCGGGCGCGCCGGAGTTGGCTCTTCCTGCCGGACGCGGTGCTCACCGCCGGCTCCGGCATCACCGCGACCGGCGGCCGCCGGATCGAGACGGTCGTCGAACACCGCCGGAGCGACGGCGAGTTGACGGTGGACGACCGCCCTGAGCCGCGCTGGGCGCACCTGGCGGGCGTCGCCGGCTATGTCTTCCCCCACCGCCCCTCGCCCCTGAACGTCCGGCGCGAGGAGCGCACCGGGGCGTGGAGCGAGATCCGCCAGGGCGGCCCGACGGCGCGCATCACCCGCCGCTTCGTCACCCTCTGGCAGGACCACGGCGTCGACCCCGTGGACGCCCACCACGCGCACCTGCTGCTGCCCGGCGCGACGGCGGGCGAGACGGCCGCCAGGGCGCGGGAGCCGGGCGTCGAGGTGGTGCGACTGGACCGCGACGTCCACGCGTTCCGCGCCGGCCCGCTGACGGCCGTGGCCTTCTTCGCCCCCGGAACGGCGGCCGGCGTCACGGCGGACGCGCCCTGCGCGGTGCTGCTGCGGCCGGAGGGCCGCACCCTACGAGTGGCCGTCGCCGACCCCGCGCGCCGCTCGGCGACCGTGCGGCTGACGATCACGGCCCACGGCCGCCACACCCTGCGTGAGGCCGACCCCGGCCTCACCCTCCTGCCGTCCGCCCCCGGCACGATCCGCCTCCACGCCGAGACCGCCGCACGGCGGGGCGCCACCCTGACGGCGACACTCACCCGGCGCGGCCGCTGACCTGGCGCCACGGCACCGGGGCTCTCCCCACCC